>CAIMEH010000034.1 GCA_903839975.1 uncultured Candidatus Berkelbacteria bacterium | reverse complement strand
CAGAACATTTTGGTTTTGATCTTGTGCCACCAACTGTTCTACGCAGCCTACCAGAAAGAGGCTTAGGTTCTTTACAGCTATTCCTCGACCCATTTAAGCACGGGGTTTTTGGACATGTATTTCCAGAAGATGGTGCCGATGAAATGTTCCGTGATAATCCCGACTTTCAAGCAATGGCTATATTGGATTACTTAATTTTAAATTGCGATCGTCATTTTGCAAATTTTTTTCTAGAAGCAAATCTTGTTGGTTCACAAATAGATAATGAGTTTCAAATAAAAATACCTAAATACGAGCTTCCTGGGAGCGATTTAAATAATATTAAAATGTTCGCCATAGATAATGGAATGTCATTCTCGGAGGATGCTGTTAATCGACATAGACGAATGATGAGAGAATTGGGCGGAATTCCTGGTCCATCTAGAGCTATGACGGCAAAAACGGAACATATACTCGGAAAAGCTGGCGAACTTGTTCGTATTCAAACATCGCCTATTGGGCCAATTCAAATTCCGAATCAGCTAAGAGATCAGATTCAAAACGGTCTAAATAATTTCGATAGTCTTGAAAGAAATATATTTGGTACTTTTGAAGAGTTAATAGAAAACAAGATTATAAATTCTCAAGCTGCTAACGAGCAACGAATCGCATTATTATCCGGAATATCTAAGCGCGCCAACAGACTAAACTCTGAAAATAGATTTCTATCACTTCATAACGATTAAATATCGTAGCAAAGCGACCTGACATATGCCCTAAATACTGTTAAAATGTTCGCATGCCAGGTGATAATAGAATTTTCATCAAAGGTGCGAGGGAACATAATCTCAAAAATATTGACCTTGAGATCCCGCGCAACAAACTAATAGTTTTTACCGGCCTTTCAGGCTCTGGTAAGAGTTCTTTGGCGTTCGATACAATTTATGCCGAAGGTCAGCGACGCTACATGGAATCCTTGTCTAGTTATGCTCGACAGTTTTTGGGCCAGATGGAAAAACCAGACGTAGATTATATCGAAGGTTTATCGCCAGCAATCTCCATCGACCAAAAGACCGTTTCGCACAACCCACGATCGACTGTCGGTACCGTTACCGAAATTTATGACTATTTGCGCTTATTGTTTGCCAGAATCGGTGTTCCATATTGTCCAAAATGTGGCCGTAAGATTTCCAGACAAACAGTCGATCAGATGATTGATTTAATACTTTCACTGCCTGAAAATAGCCGGATAACAGTGTACGCGCCGGTGGTTCGTGGCCGCAAAGGTGAGTACAACCAACTCTTATATGATTTATACAAAGGTGGCTTTGGAACAGTTCGTGTTAACGGCGAGGTGAAAAGTTTATCCGATAAAATAGATCTCGATCGTTATAAAGCTCACACAATCGAAGTATTAATTGATCGCTTAATCGTGGGTCAATCTTCACGTTCCCGACTTGTAGATGCCATGGAAACAGCCCTAAAACTTACCAAGGGTATGATCACTATTAGTAACGAGATAACCGACGAGTCAGGCAATAAAACTTACGACGAGTTAATGCTAAGCGAAGAACTTTCCTGTCCTTACGACGGATTTTCCTTGGGCGAGATCAGCCCACGTTCGTTCTCTTTCAATAGTCCTTACGGAGCCTGCGAAGACTGTCACGGCCTAGGTTACAAAAACGAATTAGCCCCCGAACTAATTATTCCTGACAAAGAGCTATCGATTGCCGAAGGAGCAATTATGCCTTGGACTTATTCAGGAAATAATTATTACGGCGTATTACTACGTAATTTGGCCGAACATTTTGACATACCAATTGATAAACCAATTAAAGATATCGACGAACAAAAAATTAGTAACATTTTGTACGGCATCGGTGCGCCAATAAAAATTAATTTAAAATATTTCAGTGCCGGCGTTGCCCACACATTTACTGTAGGTTTTAACGGCTTAATCCCCCATCTTGAAAAAAGATATCACGAGACTGATTCCGAATCTGTTCGCCAAGAGATACATAATTATATGCTGATTTGTGAATGTCCTACCTGTAAAGGTGCGCGACTAAAACAAGAATCATTAATAGTTAAAGTTGGCGAAAAAAATATTGCTGAGGTTTCGCAGCTAGCAATTGATAAAGCTTTCGAGTTTTTTAATGGCTTAAAATTAAATCCGCGAGACCGAGCTGTTGCCGATAAGGTTTTATACGAGATCTCAAACCGTTTAGAATTCTTAAGCAAAGTTGGCTTGAATTATCTTACCCTAGATCGCTCAGCCACAACTTTGGCAGGTGGTGAATCACAACGAATACGTTTGGCCTCACAAATTGGCTCGGCTTTGGTTGGCATATTATATGTACTCGACGAACCAACGATCGGCCTACACCCGACCGATAACTTGCGCCTAATCGAAACGCTCAAAAAACTTCGCGACCTTGGCAATACGGTAATAGTTGTTGAGCACGATGAGGAAACTATGCGAGCTTCTGACTTTTTGGTTGATATTGGCCCAGGTGCCGGTGAAACTGGTGGTAATATCATCGCCTCCGGAACTTTTGAAGAAGTCTGTAAAAACCCAAATTCTATTACAGCGCCATACTTAAATGGTGAAAAAACTATCCCAATACCAGAACGCCGCACTGTTGAAAAAGGACATCAATACTTAACCGTTCACGGCGCTACCGAGAACAACTTAAAAAATATCTCCGTCAATTTCCCACTTGGTCGCCTAACTTTAGTAACCGGTGTTTCTGGTAGCGGTAAATCAACTTTAATTGCGGAAATATTAAGCAAAGGTGTTTCTAGATTACTGGGTTTCAAAACCGATATTCCTGGCAAACACAGTAGCATTACCGGCGTAGACAAATTAGACAAGATGATCGAGATCGACCAATCCCCTATAGGTCGTACGCCCCGATCAAACCCAGTTACTTATACCAAATCATTCGATTTAATTAGAACGTTATTTGCGTCCACACCAGCCGCTCGTTCTCGTGGTTACAAACCTGGTCGATTCAGCTTTAACGTAACCGGTGGTCGCTGCGAACACTGCCAAGGCGATGGCCAGATTAAAATTGAAATGAACTTCTTGCCAGATGTCTATATCACCTGCGACGTCTGTAAAGGCACTCGATACAACCACGAAACCCTTGAAGTACTTTGGAAAGGTAAGAACATCTCCCAGATACTTAATATGACAGTTACTGAAGCAATAGAGTTTTTTGCTTCAATTCCTACTCTTTCTACAAAGCTAAAGACCTTACAAGAAGTTGGTTTGGGATATGTCCACCTTGGCCAGAGCGCCACTACCTTATCTGGTGGCGAAGCCCAACGAATTAAGCTTGCCGCAGAGCTATCTAAACCGGCAACTGGCAAAACTTTGTATATATTAGATGAGCCAACAACCGGTCTGCATTTTG
>CAIMEH010000033.1 GCA_903839975.1 uncultured Candidatus Berkelbacteria bacterium | reverse complement strand
GGTCTTGAGCCCTTGAGATTGATCTTCACTGAAGC
This sequence comes from uncultured Candidatus Berkelbacteria bacterium, assembly GCA_903839975.1. Taxonomy (GTDB): domain Bacteria; phylum Patescibacteriota; class UBA1384; order 2-12-FULL-50-11; family 2-12-FULL-50-11; genus CAIMEH01. The sequence goes on along the minus strand of CAIMEH010000033.1, from coordinate 31,493 downwards.
CGGTACTTTGAACCATACTGCACCTTTTGCCCAGGCAGCAGCGATATCCTGGTCACCCATACCCTGCCCAAAAGAAGCAATGGCGCCCATGCCATCAATATCCATTTTCTCTTTGACGATCTTCCCACCAGCTTTTTTAACTCGTTCTACCGCATCTTCGATACTATCAACATTAATTGCAAAGCTTGGTACTTTAATAAACCCCGTTCGGCTAGCTATACCACCGTTAATAATTCCCGTCTTTTTTAGCATCCTATCTTTGTCAACTTCGCCGGTACGCGCAATAACGTAGTCCATTTGCGGATAATCTTCCGTTTCCCAACCAAATGCCTCGGTGTAAAATTTCTTCGATCTTGTTAAATCGTCTGCCGGAATCTCAAAATGAACAACGCTGTCCATGTGTATCTCCTTTCGTTAATTTGTATTAAACAACTTTATCAACCCTGCAAGAGCAGTCAATGTTCCATTGCACAATAATCCTGGGGCAGTAGTATTAGCTAAAGGAGAATAAATGAAAGGATATTTTGGACATATTGAAAAATTAACCTTAGAAAATGAAAATTTTCGTCAGGTAATATATACCGCACCGCACAGCCAACTAGTTCTTATGAGCTTAAAGCCAAAAGAGGATATCGGCATGGAAGTTCATACCGTTGACCAATTTTTCCGTTTTGAAAAAGGCCTGGGCAAATCGATTGTTGATGGCAATGAGTACGTTGTTGGTGACGGCGACTGTATTATTGTCCCTGCTGGTAGCCAGCACAATATTATCAACACCTCCGAAACCGACGAATTAAAACTTTACACTATCTATTCACCAGCCAATCACATCGACGGCACTATCGCCGCCACAAAAGAGGAAGCCGAAAGCCACGAGGAACATTTCGACGGAAAGATTACAGAACAATAGTATTCTGTGTTTGCAAGTAAGGGCATCACAAGGTAAAACAGCACTATGAGCCCTAAAGTTTTCTCTGGTTTTGTAATTATTTTAATTATCGTCGGTGGCTTCATCTGGTCGCGTGATAATAAGCCAGCAGCTCAGAGCGTCGCAGCAGATAGTATAGATATTCACACTGATAATACACCGCATGTCGGCATTCAAATTGGTCACTTAGACGCTGCTAATGCTCCAGAAGAGCTAAAAAATATCCGCTATGATTTTGGCGCTCAAGTTGGTAGCGTAACCGAGCTAGCAATAGCCACCGATATAGGTAATAAAACCGCTGCCATCCTCAAGAGCAAGGGAGTGAAAGTCGATGTCCTTCCGGCAACAATTCCTATTGGCTACAAAGCTGATGCCTTTGTTTCAATTCATGCCGACGGCAACGACTTCAGTTACGTATCCGGTTATAAAGTTTCGGGATCGTCATTTGATCAAACCGACAATTCGGACCAGCTGGCTACGTCTATTAACGAAAATTACAAAAAAATTACTGGCATGGGCGAGAACTTAACCGTAACTGACGATATGTTTGAATACTACGCTTTTAACTACTTAAAGTTTCAGCACGCTGTTAGCAGCACTACTCCATCAGCAATAGTTGAGACCGGCTACATAACTAATCCCGCCAATAGATCGTTTCTTCTTAATCACCCCAACACTGCCGCTGAAGGAATCGCCGAAGGTATTATCGCGTTTTTAAACTCAAGCAGATAGGTTACTATTATTAGAGGAGGAAGATGGAAGAAAATAAACTACAAGGCCTGAGACGGTTCAACTCGATCATGGCTGTGCTACATTTCGTGCAAGGTCTGGCGATATTGTATTTTAGTACCAATTTTAAATTGCCGGTAAATACTGGCTTTCTGCGTTTTGACATTCAGACACAGTCTTTAATCCCAGCTACTGCAAAGATTTTCGACATGCCACTAGCTTGGTTAATCGCTGGTTTCCTGTTTATCTCCGCTTTCTTTCACCTAATTATCGCTACTGTTTACAACAAGCGCTACAACGAAAATTTACTTAAGGGTATAAACAAAGCTCGTTGGATCGAGTACTCGCTGTCATCCTCTACAATGATGGTGGCAATTGCCATGTTGGTTGGTATCTACGATCTTGGCACGTTAATCTCGCTCTTTGCCTTGACGGCAATAATGAACTTGATGGGCTTGGTAATGGAGGTTCATAATCAAACCACCGCCAAAACCAACTGGCTCAGCTACTGGATTGGTTGTTTGTCTGGTGTAATTCCTTGGGTAGCAATCGCAATCTTCTTCTGGGCGGCCAATCATTTCGGCACCGGTCAGATTCCAACCTTTGTTTATTGGATCTACGTCTCAATCTTCGTCTTCTTTAACTGTTTCGCAATCAATATGGTTTTGCAGTACAAGAAAGTGGGCAAGTGGCAGAACTATCTCTACGGCGAACGCGCCTATGTTATTTTGAGCTTAGTAGCTAAGTCATTACTGGCGTGGCAAGTATTTGCCGGCACCCTGCGCCCATAGCCTAGTACTCGTCGTCGGTGTAGAAACACTTCTGCTCGAAGTGGGCAAAAGTTTTCTTTTCGGCAAGCGCGATAGCTTGTTCAACCGCTTCAAATATTTTGTCTTGTTTCAGTAGCTCTTCTTTTGTCTGCCAGATGTTACGGCCACCGTCAAAGTTTTCTGTCAGCTCGCCACGAGCGTTATCGACTCGAACAACAAAAAAGAATTTATCTTCTAATAAGTGGCCGTCGCTCTTGGAAAAATCTATTTTGTGCCAGATACCAACCCAGTTTAAGTCGCCCTCAAGATTTGTTTCTTCTTTCAGCTCGCGAGCAGCCGTGGTTAATACGTCTTCGCCCCATTTTATTTTGCCAGTGGCCCAGCCCCAAAAGCCAAAGTAAGGCTGCTTTAAGCGCTGCTGGGTTAAATATTTAATTTTACCACCCTCTTTTTTTATTGGTACTAATAGCACACCAAGCTTGGCCTGCTTCTCCACAACTTTTTCTTCGGTGTCGAAACGATTAGCAAACTCTTTGCCGATAGGTGTTAGCGAATATTTCAACCCATCTTTTTTTACCAACCCCAATTCTACAAGTCGCTTAATATGGAACGTAAAATGATCATTGGTAATTCCCGTCTTATTCAAATCACTGAAACGAGCCGTGGGCACAAACAAAAGGGCGTTTAATATTTCGGTCTGGGCTGGATGAACTTCAAGTTCTAATTTCATAGGTTAATTGTATTAAACCCTTTTTGAGTGTCTAGTAAAGCCGAGTTTACCAGCCAAACCGTTGACATAAAGCCGTTAAAAAAATATTATTAGAGAATGCAAACGAGATTGGTCTACTTTTTTGAGGTCATTACACCCCTTAAACAGGCGGCCAGTTTTGTTATGTAAGAATTCACAACAAAACGAAAGGCCGCCTCTCACCGAGGCGGTTTTTTGTTTCTCGCTCATCACAACAAGGAGATCGTACTATGATTATCGGCATTTGGCAGGGGAATAGCGAGGCGCTTACCCTCTTAACGAGCTGCCTATTTGATTCCAAAACACCCATATCTACTCGCCTAACTGTTGGCGACGACGGAACTATTAGGACAATTGCTAACGAGCCAGTATCAGTATTGATAAGCTCAAACTGTACTGAAAAGGTTGACTACTGGATGATATTTTCCGAGAACGCGCCGAAAAGAGGAAGAACTTTTACGGCAAACTCGTATGCGCAAACTCATCTTCCGGCAGAACCACTCGGAGGAATAACGGTGCAGATACATTCACCAAAAAGTTTGAACATAGATTCAAAGAAGAGTCGAGTCAGACAAGCGCTAAATGAAATGATATCTGGAAGTATGTTAAAGATATACAACGCGCCTTACCGACGAAGGAAGCCAAGAAAGCGCAACGAAAGACAGAATAGCTTTGCGCTCGTATAGCTAACCCTAAAACTGTTCGCTCCACCCATTTCGGGTGGGGCTCTTCTTTTTAGTGCTAAGATGGGTTTGGAGGTATCCATGAATTATTTACCAAATAGTGAGTTATTAAATCTGAAAGACAAAGTTGCGATTGTGACCGGCGGAGCGATGGGGATTGGCCTAGGGATCGTTCAACGTCTTTGCGAGGCGGGCGCCAAAGTTGTTATTGCCGATATGGATGAAGTAGCCGCCGAGCAGTCAGCTAAAAAAATGGCTGAGGCCGGGCATCAAGTCGTGGCCATTAAAACAAACGTCGCCGATGAAACTTCTGTCAAAGGTATGGTGGCAGGAACTGTACAGCAGTACGGTGGTGTCGATATTTTAGTAAATAATGCCGGAATTTATCCGAACGAACCGATGGCCGAGATGAACTCCGTTGATTTCGACAAAGTAATCGCTGTTAATTTGCGTGGGGTATTCTTATGCACCAAAGCCGTCTCAGACAAGATGATCGAGCAAAACAAGGGCGGTAAAATTATTAATATTACTTCCATCGACGCCTTACATCCGTCGGGAATTGGCCTTGCCCATTACGACGCTTCTAAACATGGCGTCTGGGGCTTCACCAAGAATATTGCTTTAGAATTGGCCGCTCACCAAATTTGGGTTAATGCAGTCGCCCCAGGTGGGGTATCTACGCCGGGCGTTAAAAGGACACAAGAGAAGATGGGCTTGCCAGCCGGTGTTGACCCCGAGGCGGCCATCAAGGCATTTCTTAGCGGTATCCCAATGAAGCGAATGGGCGAGCCGGATGATATCGGCAAAGTTGTGCTGTTTTTGGCTAGCGATATGTCTAGTTATATGACAGGCACGCAAATTGTGGTCGACGGCGGATTCTTGCTTTCTTGATCGCTAATATTGTCTAATACATTTTCAGCCCTAAACTTATTGACTTTTGGGCAAAAAAGCATACAATATCGTCACTATGAAAAAGGTCGGATGTTCGATACTTGCCATTATATTGCTAGTTGCAATATCTTTGGTTTTGATTATCTCCCACAATGCAAGGAGCAGACCTCAGCTTCTTGACTACCTCGACCAGGCGCCTACCCAGGCGCCTCTTTATTTTATCTAGTTTTATTGACTGTAATAGTTGGAGAAGTTACAACGTTGCCGGAAGAGTCGTAACCTTTAACTAAAATGGAGTGACTACCCCTTGCCGCTGTCGAACTATTCCACGTAAGAGTGAAGGGACTTTTAGAGGAGGAGTATTTTAGATTATTATCAACGTACAGTTCTGCCTTAACTATGCCACTTGCACTAACTTTTACTGTGACAGTACCAGAAATGTTTGTATTGTTTGTTGGGCTAGTAATACTTACTGTTGCAGTAGCTGCGGTTCCGCTTCCTGTAGTGCCACTCGTAGGCGTTGGAACAGAAAGATTACTAACAGCTATACTTCCGCCAATATTTGCAACAGTAGTTACTGTGCCGTCGCCATTTATCCCTGAGTTAGTCACATTATTCAATGCGCCATTTTGCCATTGCGACAATGTAACGATTGACTGACCAGCTTTGGTTGAGTCCGGCTTAACATCAATTTGAATCTGTATATATTGATTTGGGACAACTGTTACACCTCGCACTGAGTCACCTCCGGAATCTCCGCTTAATGGCACTGTAAATGCTATCTGATTCTTAGCTTGACCGAAAGTATAAGGAGAGAAGGTTAATTGGCCCAATAAGATTACTTGCTTGCCAGTACCGTCGTCTGAGCTTTGGAGCTTGCAAGAAAACACTCCATTGTTTGAAACTAGCTTGGTTTCTGAGCAGCCGCTACTTAACAATGCCACTCCAAGAGCAGGGAGATTGTTTTCATTTATTTTAACGCTTAGGTTCGCCGTTAATGAAGATGTGGTGGGGTTTAGGGCGTGAATCGAGTTGTACCGCCAATAAATTAGCCCTCCGATAACAAGAGCCGCCAAGGTCGAAGAAGTAATAATAATTATTAATTTCTTGCGACTCATTATTTAGTGTTTAAACAATTGTTATATATCGCACTAATTACTGGGTCTGTCGTGAGTCTAGGCACGACCAGCTTATTAGAATAATCCATATATTTTTTAATATAACCACCGGTATACGATGCGAGTTTGGCAGAAAATACACCTGGATATGTACAAACCGTAGACATTTCTTCGGCAAAAGCTTCAGTTACAGGTATGTTTGATGCCTTGAAAAGTCCCCCAGATAGTAAACTGCTTGAATTATAACCAGCGCTACAAATACCCAAAAGTCCCGGCAAATCATAACCACAGTTATAACTCAGGTCGTCCCACATCTTAGCGCCAAGGCCAGTGTTTGTGCCATAGTCAGTTAACTGGTTCCTTATACTGTCAGCATAGATACTGCCTTTCCTATCACTGTACATAGCCGTTGGATTGGTCGCGCTAGAAAGTTGAAAATCTAATAAATGCAACAGCTCATGTGTCACGACTGTCTGCATTGCGTTCTTGGTTTTTATACAACCATCTCCTACCTCGATACTAATTCTATTCTCATTTTTTTGGGCAAGCCCACAGATTGCTTTACCCCGAATTAGCGAAGTTGGTATCCGACCGATCCTAACGCTCCTAATGCCAAAGCTTTCTTTGAGGGCAACACTACTTGGCTTCCAACTCTTCATTCTCACTATTTGGTGATGGGCATCACCCATTATTGTTTCGTAATCAGTGTTATTTTTGTCGGCATTGTCATAGTATTCACAGTAGACTACGCCTGGGGTATCCGAATAAGTTGGCCCGCCAGATCCCGAATTAGCACAGTATGTATTTAGATATAAATCTATCCCTACAACTTTCGACTTATTAACCGTAAAAGTTGGAGTTGCCTTCCCCGCATTAACGCCTTGGTTCCAGGGAAATCTCATATAGTAGTATATTGGGGTAGAAGTTACGCTTGTGATCGTGTCATAAACCGCCTTATATAAATCTCCATACCCTAAATTTAGGTTAGGCGATTTTGAACACTGGCCTTTAATAACAGCTTCATTACCTGTAATACTGCTAAACGGCTTATATGTACCAGCTGGTATGTTCGGAAAACTGACCGAGCCGTTACTTACACTTGCTGAGTAGCAAACTGCTGGATCAGCCGTATTGTAAATTGCCAAGTTGCCACCATCGGCAACTATTGTGTCCTTTTCTCCAAGCACTTGATCGTGTATCACTGTCTGAATTAATAAGCCAGAGCCTATTGTTACCCACCCACGCTCTATAGCAGGCCCATGGAGCTGGACCTTAGCGCCAGACCTATTATTCATATCAGCGGAAACTCCGGCTGAGATGTCATAAGCTTGGCTTGTGCTCATTGCTGGGGCTAAGTAAACATGGCCAGTTGAGTCCGATATACTATCCGTCTCACAAGTTGAAGATCCCTGGACGATGCTACAGCTCGTTAAGCCCTCCGGAACAAACGAGACGGCAGCATCGCTCACTGGTGAAGAATTTGCGTCTGTAATACCAAGATCAATAGCGGGCCAAGTAATAAAGTTATTTATCGTAAAAGAATTATTTGAATAGTCAGTCTCGGTTGGGGAGTGCTTGCTATTAATAGTGCAGGTTAGCCCGAGCTTGTTGATACCAATTTTTGTCAGTGGGATAATCATTGGACTAATCTCATCCATTGAAAGCATTGTGCCGTTTGAGGGAGCGAGCGTGACATCTTGGCCAGCATTTGTAGCTGGGAAGCTGGCACTAAAATCGACATGACCACCTACGCTATTATCACCTTTAAGCGAGCAGTCCATCGTGGTTGTAGCTAGATTAACGTTGCCGTTATTCCGCATAGATAGACCGTAAATAAGCAGGTTCACACCGCCTTGACCGCCACTAATCACAGCGCCAGACTGGCTGTCGTAAGCTAAGGGAGTTTGCGTAACCATGTTACCAGCCTGGTTAAGAATCGCGGCAGTAATAGGTGTTTTTGCTTGGTTGTATGGCAGGTAATCGGCTTTTGCTGCGCCGACCAAGATTGCTGGAGACACCCCGTTGACAGCTTTTGCTCCGGTCTGTCCATTGGATACCGAGACAGTCTGGCTACCAATATCGTAGAGAGCAAAGTTATATGTTTTTGGTGCTTGGTAGACGAGTGGTGGCAATGGCAGAGATTTACTATATGAAGTAGTAGAAAAAGATATATTTCCCACACTAGCGACTTCACTCGAATTTAGGGCCGTGCCGTCCGACCACTGAGCAGTAACTTTCGCAGTAAATCCAACACCCGATGCTACTGCCGAGGGAATGTCACTGAAAACAAATATTTTACCGATGACAATAATATGAGGAGAGACTCCTGTATTGCCAAGATTGTCCTTTACACTTATGGTTTGACCAAGCTGAATAATTGTTGGGCTGCCACTACCACCTGCCGTTGAGGGAGCGTTGCCTGGTGTCGCTAAGGCAAAATTAAAGATGTGTCTACCAGCATCGGCTGGAGTAAAAGTATACGACGACGGCAATGTTGCGGCAGTATCGCTAGAGCTAAAACTTACAGTCCCGGTGTACGTAGTAAGAATGTTGCCAGCGCTATCTTCGGCAACAAGCTGCGAGCTAAATGGCTGACCTGATTTGACCGAGCTTGGCATGCTTTGAAATACAAGGTTAGTTGTCTGGGAAGGTCCGCTGCTGGTAACGAAGAATACACTGAAACCCGAAGTTCCTGTTTGCGGGCTACTAAACAGAACCTGATAGGGCATTCCAACATGTCCAGCTGTTTGAGCTACCTTATTAGTAAAACTAAAACTATGTGTCCCTGCGTCAGCCGCAGTAAATGTGTATGGTTGCGGCAAAGTTACAGGATCACAGCCCGTAGCAGGAAGTGGCGCACATGATGCTGCGAAGCTAATGGTTTGAGTGAAATTACTTCCAGCTAAGTTTCCGCTCGTATCAACAATCGTAACCTTCTGAGTCATAACCTGGCCAACGGCAGGGTACAGAACCGGACCCGGGCTTACAATCATGTTGTACTTTACAGGAGGTTGCTGAGCCTCAATAGGTCCACTATTTACCACCGCCAAACCGGCTAGCAACAATAATGCCACGACATATCTTGCAAGAATTTTGATCGCATCCCCCTTCAGCTTCTATTCATATTTATTGAATATCTTTTAAGAAAGTATTGCAATCCTAAGTGCTGTTTTCAAATACTAAGCTAGGTGGATTTTTCGCAAGAAGGAAATAATTGGGCCACCAATAATCCTGAGCTTGACGTGGGCTTTTCAGTCTAGAAGCTAGTGCGAATTAACTAAGCAAGCCTGAATTTTCTAAGTAGTAGTATGATGGGTTGACCGATGTATTGGTTGACCTGTTTTCCGAAATAGTTAATTAGTAACGCCGTTAGAATGCCAACAACGTAGCCGCCAAGAATATCCAACGGATAGTGAACGGCCACGATTACGCGGGCGATTGAGAATAATAGTGTCCAGAAAACCAGGAACCAACCAAGACGTTTTTGGCCCGATAAAATAAACGTTGCAGCAATAGCCATTCCGAAGGCAGCATGATCAGATGGGAAAGATTTATCTGGTTGATGAAGCAATAGTTCGTGGACACCAACCATCTTCAGTGCCGGTCGTGGTCGATACCAAATCCAGCCGATAACAGTATTAAAACCAACCCAGGCAATTAAGCCTGAGCCAAAAGCCCGGATAGCGTTCAAGCGAAAAACTGGAAAAAATACCCAGATATATAATAGAATTACCGGAATTAAGTAAACTGGCCAAGTGGCTAAAATCACATACAAGTGGTCAAGTGCAGCCGAGTGACCAGTTAGGCCATTGGCGGCAAGCAGTAATTTATCGTCGTAACCAAGAATACTCATCCATATCATTCTAGCGCGACTTTAATAATTTTCCTAATTGCCCAAAAATAGTTTGACTCTTCAGTTATAATAGATAGGTCGGAATAATATAAAGAAGGGAGTATTTGATGGAAGATAAAAAAGTTTGTGAGTGTGGCGTTGAGTGTGTTAAGTGTTCCGGTGGTGAAGGCGATTGCACCTGTGAGGAAGCTTGTTCCTGCACAACCTGCAAACCAGTCGTTGAAGCCGAAGCCTAAAAATTGCTTTTAACAAAAGGGGCGTCACTGAGTGGCGTCTTTTTTGTAAAACAGGTAAAATTTCCCTTGATGGTTATTCTTGTTAGTTTACTCACCGTAGTTGCCACATTGCTGGGCGGACTTTTTGCCTTAAAGCAACGAGACAAACTACATTTAATACTCGGCTTTAGCGCCGGCGCCGTTTTGGGCGTAGCCTTTTTCGATTTAATTCCTGAATCACTTAACTTGGCTGGCAATAATTTTAGTCATGAGACAGTCTTAATGTTCATCGCCCTTGGCTTTGTAGTTTTTATGCTTTTTGATCGATTTATGTCGCTACATACCTGTCCAGAAGGAGAAGATTGCCATAACGAAAATCACAAAGGCACACTTGGCGCTACCACATTATCCATCCACAGCTTTCTTGACGGCGCTGCCATCGGTTTAGCATTTAAAGTCTCACCCGCAGTTGGAATTATCGTTACCGCCGCAGTTTTAGCGCATGACTTCTCGGACGGCATTAATACCGTTAGCGTAATTTTGAAAAACGAAGGTTCGGCTAAAAACGCTTTGAAATGGCTAATTGCCGACGCCATTGCCCCAGCCCTCGGCGCTGCTTCAACATTATTTTTCACGTTGCCGGAAGCTAGACTTGGTCTGGTTCTGGCGCTATTCTCCGGATTTTTCCTATATCTTGGCGCTAGCGATATTCTGCCGGAGAGCCACCATAATCACCCAACAATTTGGACAACGGTCTCGACTCTGCTCGGAATGGCTTTGATTCTAATTGTTATTCGTCTGGCCAGCCTCTAAGCTCTTGCGAAAAAATATTATCGAGGCCGAAAGACCCAAAATTAATCCAGCAATTACGTCGGCGATGTAATGTTGTTTGATTAATAAAGTCGAAGCAATAACTAAGCTTGAAAATATTATTGCCAACCAAGCGTATTTCGGCCTGACCATAATAATATATGCAGAAAATATTATCGAAAAAGACGTATGAAGACTTGGAAAAGCGTTATATGGATTATCGTGACTATAAATCCACTGAACTAATCGACTAGATAGATCACTGCCAGAAATCTCTAAACGATAAACATTCGTCTGAAAAAAGTAATAAAACAAATAGCTAACTGCAGAAGTAATAATCATTGCCCAAGCAAATTTTTTAAAATTCTCGTTTTTCACGAACGCCCAAAGATATGTTAACCAAAATACTGGCAAGAAAAGGATATACGGAAAGACAAAAATTGGAACGAATAGAATCTTGCTATCCACTGCAACCGATAAATTATGTACCGTCCCATGTGGATTGTTAAGTAATAAATATACTAGAGCAGCACCAATACCGAGTAAAAATATCTGCCAGTTTTTCTTCATTTATTTTTCTAGCTGTTTGAATCGAAAATAGGAATAGACAACTGAGGCTAGGGCTGAGATCAACACTGGCAGTACCATGAACCAAATTAGCAGGCCGTGGAAAAATGCGCCGATAAAACAGAGAACACCGGCAATCTGGAAGGCTCGGCCGCCAAATTTTTGCGTGTCGTTCCAGACAGTGACGTTTTCTAACGCCCAAGGCGTACGAATACCGACGAACCAGTTCTGATGAACTCTTGGCAAGATCGAACCAAGAATAAAGAAGAGCACGCCCATGGCAACCGGCAGAACTCTGTTTATTTCAAATCGACTTCCGCTTAGACTCCACGAGAGAGTAAAGCCGTAGAAAACGGCGAAGAAAAGTATTAGGACAGCAAAAATCTGGTCGTACTCTTTCTGAAAGTTTTTGTAGTTATCTTTCTTTGGATCTAGATGAGGCAATACAAATAAGAACAAAGCTAGAACTGTAATTATTAGCGGCATCATAAAAGCGCCCCAGAATTGGTTCACATAGCCATCAATATTTCCGGCCGCATTCCAGTGGCTTGGCACCATCGCCGGTAAGTGAGGATAATAATATAAACCGACCGCCCAAGTCGCTAAAACTACTATACCAATCAGCCACCGAGTAGTATTTTTCATTGCGCAAGCAAGATACTAATGTTTTTACTTAGTGTCATACCATAATCCTACGCCCTTAGAACTAATAACTTCAATATCGTTGGTGATATTTTACTTGACATGAAAAGTAGGAAAAGTATGATAAGTACATGGAAGAAAAAGAACAGCTGTTCTACGGCACCACTACTGTCGGTGAGCGCGGGCAGGTTGTGATACCTGTGGAAGCTCGCGAGAAGCTCGGAATTAAAGCCGGGGATAAGTTGTTAGTACTGTCACCAAAGAAAGATATGCTAGTTTTGGCCAAGCCAGGCGAGTTCGAGAAGCATTTCGAACATATGCTTGCGAAAGCCCAAATCATCAAGGAACATATTAAGAAGGCACAGGAAAACCTGTAAGCTAGATTATATATGCTAAAACTTTTCAGATATCTTAAACCGTTTACGTTGCAACTAATTATTTTAGTGGCAATGGTCTATCTCCAAGTTGCCGCTACTTTGGCCTTGCCAGACTACATGGCGAAAATTATTAACGTCGGTATCGTCGGCAAGGACTCTCATTATATATGGGTCAACGGCGGCTGGATGCTTTTGATTGCCTTGGGTGGCACCGCCGCCATGGTGGTTGTCGGTTATTTTGCTGCCAAAATTGCTACCGGCTTTGCCAAAAATATCCGTGAAAAACTATTTGCCAAAGTCGAGAGCTTCTCCTTGGCTGAATTCAACAGCTTCTCCACCGCCTCATTAATTACCCGTTCCACCAATGACATTCAACAGATTCAAACTGTCATGGTGATGATTCTACGACTGGCCTTAATGGCGCCAATCACCGGTATCTGGGCAATCTATAAGGCTTACAACGTTGCCCCATCTATGACTTGGATTATGGCCCTGGCCGTCGGCGTATTGCTGGCCATTATCGGCGTTACCTTTGGGTTTGCTCTGCCAAAGTTCAAACAGCTCCAGAAATTAGTCGATAAATTAAACTTAATTACCCGCGAGATCCTAACCGGCCTGCGTGTTATTCGCGCCTTTAATACCGAGAAAGATGAAGAGAAGAAATTCGAAAAAGCTAACGTCGACCTGACAGCTGCCAACCTTTACGTCAACCGTTTGATGGTAATTTTGCAGCCGATGATGATGCTTATAATGTACGGCGCATCGCTATTAATTGTTTGGACAGGCGCTCACTTAATTAACACCGGCTCACTGGAAATCGGTAACATGATTGCCTTTATGACCTATGCTTCACAGGTTATCTTCTCGTTCCTGATGATCTCGATTGTATTTATTATGGTGCCACGCGCCTCAGTTTCTGGTGTTCGTGTCAGCGAAGTCCTAGAGACTAAACCAATTATTCTGGATCCAAAAAATCCGGTGAATATTAAAGATATTAAAAGCGGTTTAGTTGAATTCGATAACGTCGAGTTCTCGTATCCAGGCGCCGACACACCGGTGCTTTCGGACATTTCTTTCACTGCCACTCCCGGCCAGACGACAGCCTTTATCGGCTCTACCGGCTCGGGAAAATCCACTTTAATTAATTTAGTGCCACGATTTTATGACGTCACCAAAGGTACAGTTAAAATTGATAACGTCGATGTTCGCGACGTCAATTTGGAAGATCTCTATTCCAAGATTGGTTACGTGCCACAGACCGCTGTGCTATTCTCCGGAACTGTTGAGAGCAATATAAAATACGGCGCGCCAAAGATTGATGAGCAAGAAGTGGCCAAGGCAATTACCATTGCTCAGGCCAAAGATTTTGTAGCTGGTTTGACCGAAGGTGTCCGTTCGCCGATTGCCCAAGGTGGCACAAATGTTTCCGGTGGTCAGAAGCAGCGTCTATCGATTGCTCGTGCCATCGCTCGCGACCCAGAAATTTATATTTTCGACGATAGTTTCTCGGCCCTAGATTTCAAAACCGATGCCGCTTTGCGCGAAGCTTTGGGCAAAGCCACCAAAGACAAAACTGTCTTAATTGTAGCCCAGCGAATTAGCACCATCATGACCGCCGATAAAATTATTGTTATGGACGAAGGCAAGATTGTTGGCCAGGGAACGCACAAAGAGCTAATGAAGTCGTGCGAAGTTTACCGCGAGATTGCCTCTTCCCAGCTATCCGAAGAAGAGCTATCAGACATTGATGCCGTACCAACTAAAGAGTTGAAAACCGAAGGAGCCACAATATGAGCGACGAGAAGAAACCCGAAGTAACAACCGCCAAACCACCAATTGGTCCAGGCGGTGGACGAGGCCCAATGGGCAATAGTCCAATGGGAATGATGGGCGTCGGCGCCAAAGCCAAAAACTTCAAAGGCACCATGAAGCAGCTGCTTCATTATATAAGACCTTATTGGATCTCTATTATCTTATGTTTAATTTTTGCCGTGGCCAGTACCATTTTTGCCATCTCCACCCCAAAGATTTTGGGACGCGCCACCAACCAGATTGTTAACGACTACGTCGCCCAGAAAACTTACGACGGCGTCGTTTCGCAGCTACCAAAAGGAATCGTATTGCCAAAGGGCACTACCTTTGGTCAGCTCTTGCCACAGTTGCCAGCCGCCGCTGTCGCCCAGATTCCAGCCGACAAATTAGATAGCCTAAAATCCGTCGACCTAACAAACCGACCACAGGTTCAGTTCGATATCATCTGGGGAATTGCCGAAGAGTTAATCGCATTGTATATTTTGAGCGCTTTCTTTAGCTACATCCAGGGTTGGATTATGACCAATATCTCACAGAAGATCTCCTACCAGTTCCGCAAGGATATCTCCACCAAAATTGGCCGCATGCCACTGCGATATTTTGACAAAAATACTCATGGCGAAGTTTTGAGCCGCGTTACCAACGATGTCGATACCGTGTCGCAGACCCTTAACCAGAGTTTGTCGCAGATGGTCACCTCGGTCACCATGATTATCGGTATTTTAATTATGATGCTAACCATCAGCTATCAGCTGACTTTGGTCTCGATAATTATCCTGCCAATTAGCTTTGTAATTCTTGGCGGTTTGGTCAAACGCTCGCAGAAATTCTTCAAGATGCAGCAAGACACTCTGGGCCACTTGAACGGTCACATCGAAGAGATGTACTCCGGCCACAACGTCATGAAAGTTTTCAACGGCCAGGCACGTTCGATAAAAAGATTCAACGACGTCAACGGAGAGCTTTACGACTCGGCTTGGAAATCCCAGTTCCTCTCCGGCATGATGTGGCCACTAATGAGCTTTGTCGGTAATCTTGGCTTCGTCAGCGTTTCAGCACTTGGCGGCTACCTAGCCATTAAAGGCACAATTAATATCGGTGACATCCAGGCCTTCATCCAGTACGTCAACCAGTTCAACCAGCCGATAATTCAGACCGCCAACATCGCCAACGTTATGCAGTCAACTGCTGCTTCCGCCGAGCGTGTCTTTGAGTTCTTGGAGGAAAGCGAAGAAGTAGCCGAAAGCACCGAGCCAGTAAAGCTTGAAAAAGTTCGTGGGGAAGTTGAATTCGACAATGTTGTCTTCGGTTACGACGCCGATAAAACAATTATCAAACATTTTTCCGCCAAAATTAAACCAGGTATGCGCGTGGCTATCGTCGGTCCAACCGGCGCCGGCAAAACGACTATGGTTAACTTACTGATGCGTTTCTACGATATAAACTCTGGCTCGATTAAAGTTGATGGCGTAGACATCAAGAATTTTAAACGCGCCGACTTACGCCGAATGTTCGGCATGGTTTTGCAGGACACTTGGTTGTTCAACGGCACTATTCGCCAGAACTTGGCCTACGCCCATCCAGACGCTACCGACGAAGATATTATCAAAGCTGCCAAAGCCACTCACGTCGATCACTTCGTTCATTCGTTGCCAGGTGGTTACGACATGGTTCTAGACGAAGAGGCCAACAACATCTCCAAGGGCGAGAAGCAGCTACTAACAATTGCTCGTGCCATGGTTGCCGACGCGCCGATAATGATTTTGGACGAAGCCACCAGCTCGGTAGATACTCGTACCGAAGTTCTGATTCAGAAGGCGATGGAGAAATTGATGGAAGGCCGCACCAGCTTTGTAATTGCTCACCGACTTTCGACAATCAAAAATGCTGATTTAATTCTGGTGATGCGCGACGGAAATATCGTTGAGCAGGGAACGCACAAAGAGTTGCTCAAGCAAAAAGGTTTCTACGCTTCGCTTTACAACAGCCAGTTCACCGCCCCAGCCATCGAAGAGCCCGAACTCGCCAGCGCAAAGGCCTAAAATCATTTTCTGAGCTATAAAAAAGTCCGCTACCCATATTAGATTTGAGTAGCGGTGCTTGCGGTTGATCTAGGTTACGCAGCCAGAAGTGGAGCAGCTTTCTCCATGATTGCCTTGCCAACGGCGATAGTGAGTTGCTCGTCTATTTTCGCCGATGTCCAAGGATGACCCCATGTCACGTCAGTGAACACGACGTCTTTAAAGGAACGAGATTCCTTGTATCGTGGCACAACATGGTAGTGACAGTGATGCCCGTGAGCTTCTTCATTCGCTAGATAGGCAAAGTTAAGTGGCCCATCAAAATTGAACAGCTCGCGAAGAGCTAGCTTAAAACAGTGGTAGAACCATCTCAGCTCATCCAGCTCTTTTGTCGTCAGGTCGTCGTAGTCTACGATTCCATCTCGCTTGAGCCAGAAATATATGCGACCGAGATTATTGCCCCCTCTTTCGCTAACGTAAACATCCCAGTATTGCCCTTTATGGACAATAAACTTATCGAAGTACGAATTTGTCATTCCCTATCCTCCGTCTTGGACTATTTTACTCTCAAACCTGGAAATGTCGAGCTATTCAGTATTGTGCAGTGCGTTTGCGAGTTTTTTCCGGTCGCCTGATCTGCGACTTGCCGGATGAGGAACACATATGTGGCTAATATTATTTTTAGTCAAAGTTTTTTGGACCGCGCTCCCAAGCGCAAATAGCTGACAGTCATTTTCCAAAAAATTATTTAATTCCAAAATTACACCGTCCGACAAATTGCCGGATTTTTGATCCGCTTCGTCCAGCCACAAATCAAAGAATATGAACGAATCGATTTTATCGCCAATTATTTTGCGCAATACCCGGCCAGAGTATGTATCAGGATGAAATGGTTCGCCATAGCCTTTCGGATGGCTGCCAATCAAAACTTTCATTCAGACCGGCTTACTTTCCCAACGGAAAATTCTGGATAATTTTTCTGGCCTTGTAGTTGCCGTTGGGATATCTATCGATTAGCGTAATGGAATTAACAGCAACAGTATCGCCTGTTTTCAGGTCGTTTTCACGCTTCACGGTAACGTGTGGCTTATAACCTTCGCCGGTGTAATTTAGATTTTTGAATGAAGCTTTATATTTTTCCAGCAACATTTTAACGATACTGTCGTGGAGTCTTTGGAGCTTTTCGTTCTTTTCGATATGCAAAATTGGAATATCTTTTTTTGGCCCGAACATATCTTTGTCGGCCAATGTCAGTTCAATCGAACTAGATTTTTTAATCACTTCGCCTAAATCGCCCAATAATTTTTCCAGCTCGCAGGTAACGCAAAATATTGAGACAACCGTCAAATGTAACGGCCAGCTATTGGCCATAAAAACAGTCCCTTCCTCCATTGGTTCAAGCGTAGAAACTAGTACTAATTCGTGTGACTTCATAAGTTTGATTCTACGACTTACGCACTAGTTCTGCTAGTGCTAAGAAGTAGAACCGCGACTTACGCCCGAATCTGTTCGCGATGTACGTAAGTCGCGGATTTTACCTCTGGATCTAAAAATGTCGAGACTAGTCGTTCTCGGCGATATGTTCTTTGGTTTTATTTATTAGCTCGTCGATATCGCCAGAGATAATGGCCATCTGTTCTATAACATGGAAGCCATTCTTCTTGTGCCACTCAAGATTGAGAAATTGCGGCTGAATGTCCCAACCAGACTCTGTGTGTTTGCCCTGTATAAAAGTTGCCGAGTCAACCACAGTGGCACCCAATTTCTTTGCGGCTTCGAATGACTTTTCCGTCAGCCGCAAACCTATACCCTGACCGCGATAATCTTTACCAACAAAAATTTCGCCATCAACAATATGTATACCGTCAAACCACGGCTTCGTGCCAGCCAGCCTAGCGCCAACGATTTTATTGCCGTCCACGGCCACAAATGCCACTTCTGGACATCTGCCAAAAAGCCAGTTCATGTATTCGATTGATTTCTCAAGCGTGAAACCATCGAAATCCGGAGTCGTATAAACTTTCGAGAATAACTTACCAATTTCAGGAATATCCTTTTTTGTTGCGTGCCTAATTTCTATATTCATTTTCTAAATACTACTCCGGAACCATAAAATGTCGAGCTAGCTGTTGGTTTGCTGATTTTTGTTTAGCCAGTCGCGAAGTCGCATCCAGACCTTACCGAGCTCGTTGCGACCATCATGATTTTCACCCCAGCCCCAACAATCGTCGTAAGGAGAATCTTCAACTAGCGGCAGATTGCCGGTCTGTAATAGTTTTCTTTGGACGTACTCGTGCTGAAGAAGTTTGTGCTTGCATATATCATCCATAATCCCAACTTTAATTTCTTCCCAATTTTTTGGCGCCTTATTGCCATTAGCCTTGGCAAATTTAAAGGCATCATGAGCAGACCGGAAATTGAAAATCTTTTCAACAAAATCTGGTGCGGTGTCAAAGAAATGAGCAGCTTGGTAAGCGTGCTCACTGGTTGGCCAGACTCGGCCGCGCCATTCGACTTGGAAGCTAGAGAAATTAGAGAATACAGAAAAACTCTCGCTCATAAAAACCGATCGGATCGCCCGAAATTTCTAAAATTGGATCGCGAAACTGTTTTAGGGTCGTTTTTTTCATCTAAATTCACTTTACCCAAATGCTTAAATATGTCGAGGGTCTCATTGTATTCACTTTCCGTTTCGTTGCATTGACTTAATTTAACAGGTTAAAATCCAGGAATTTTCGTTGTATTTACTTTGAGTTTCGTTGTAATGACATAGTTATTGAAAGATTGCCGCGTCACAGTCATACGTCATATATGACGTATGACTGTTCCTCGCAATGACTTCAGTGTGCTAATCTTAATACATGACATGGATTATCTTGGGGTTGGGATCGGCGTTTTTTGCCGCACTGGTGGCAATCTTCGGTAAGATTGGCCTGCAGAACGTGGATTCGACCATGGCCACCGCGCTGCGCTCCGTCATCATGGCTGTTTTCCTAGTTTTAGTTACCCTGTCGTTTGATAAATTTCACCACCTGAGTTCCGTCTCTAGCCGAGCCTGGCTTTACATCGCTCTGTCTGGTATTGCCGGGGCACTTTCGTGGCTCTGTTATTTTCTAGCTTTAAAAATCGGCCCAGTTGGTGGCGTCGTCGCTTTGGATCGAACTAGCGTGGTGATGGCCCTTATTTTAGCGGCGCTATTTTTATCCGAAGGACTAACTTGGAAATCCGGCTTTGGTTCAATCCTGGTTGTAGCAGGTGCAATCTTAATTGCCATCAAGTAAGCTGGAAATATGGAAGGCAAAAAGATTCTTGAAGATATCGTCTCCGCTCCCGCCGAAGCATTGGATAAAGGCATGGAAGAGAGTGGTAAATTTGTTGAAAATCTTCCCGGTAAAAAAATAATTCAAAAAGGCAAAGACTACTGGCATATGCTCGGACCTGGGCTTACCACTGGAGTTGCCGACGACGATCCATCGGGAATTTTTACCTACTCTCAAACTGGTGCTCAATACGGCTTCAGCTTGCTCTGGCTGGCAATATTTACCTTCCCACTGATGGGCGTGGTTCAAGAGATGTGCGCCAGAATTGGTTTAGTGACCGGCAAAGGTTTAGCAGCCAATATACGAGAACATTTTCCACGATCTGTTCTGTACACAACTGCCTTACTGCTTTTCGCCGCCAACTCTTTTAACATCGGTGCTGACCTAGGTGCTATGGCCAAAGGTACTCAGCTGCTACTTCCAGGACTTGGATTTAATCCGTTAATTATCGCTTGGGCGCTGATCTGCGTCCTGCTCCAGATATTTATGAGCTACGGTAAGTACGCCAAATTCCTGAAATGGGTAGCACTACTAATTCTGTCCTACGCTGTCTCGGCTTTACTGTCTCATCTAGATTGGCACCAAGTTTTGCTAGCCGGCGTGATACCACATCTAACGTTTAGCAGAGATCAAATCATTCTAATCTGCGGTATCTTAGGTACGACTATCTCGCCGTATCTATTCTTCTGGCAAACATCGCAAGAGGTTGAAGAAGAGTTTCTGGACGGCAAGACAACTTTGGCCCAGCGCCGGGTAACATCCGACGAGGACGTTAAAAATATGCGCATCGACAACTGGTCGGGAATGTTTTTGTCGCAGGCCGCAATGTTCTTTATCATCGCCGCTTGTGGTGGAATCTTATTCACCCACGGTGTCACCAATATCGCCTCTGCCTCACAGGCCGCCGAGGCCTTAAGACCGTTCGCCGGCAACTACGTCTACTTCCTATTTACTATCGGCATCTTGGGTGTTGGTATTCTGGGAATTCCAGTATTGGCCGGCTCAGCATCTTACGCCATCTCCGAGAGCTTCAAATGGAAAGAAGGCCTATATCGTCCGCTGAAAAAGGCCTACAGCTTCTACGGCATTATTATTATCTCGATGCTTGTCGGCTTAGGTATGAACTTTGTTGGCCTCGATCCGATTAAAGCTTTAATTTATTCGGCTGTCGGCAATGGTTTAGTAGCACCAGTTGTTTTAGTCTTAATTGTCCTACTTGCCCGCAATAAGAAAGTTATGGGCGAACGCTCCAATAAACCGTTTACAACTGCCATAGGTTGGATTGCTGCGGGCGTGATGATAATTGCTGGAATCGCAACGCTATATTCGCTATTCTTCTAAAGTCTTATGAACACGCTAATTGTATTCGGGGCCAGATATCTTTTTATCGTGCCGATGTTAATACTTATCTATACTTGGTGGACGCAAAACAGCCATATTCGTTGGTTGATATTAATGCGAACATTAATTGCGGCACTCGTAGCTGTTCTCTTAGTGTATTTTGCAGGCGATCTTTTTCCAGAAGTTCGCCCGTACATTACTAATCACACTCAAGCCCTACTTACCAACCCGCCATCAGATAACAGTTTTCCATCTGATCATTCGGTTGTAAGTTTTGTAATCGCATTAATCGTACTGCAATTCTCTTACCCACTTGGGGCAATAAGCTTAATAATTGCTGGACTAGTTGGCTATAGCCGAGTAGTAGCTGGGGTTCACTATCCGGTAGATGTTTTTGGCGCGATAGTAATAGCTGTTATTAGCGTGGAACCGGCCAACCTATTATTCCCGTACATACGGCCAAAAAAAGAAGAGCCAAATAACGGAATTACTTAGTTTTTTTACGACGGTTAAATATTATTGCGAAGATCCAGCCAAAGAAACTGATTATCATAAATGCCGAGATTAGCGGCTGTGAGAAAGGATATCTTTGCCAAATTAAAATTAATAACGCTGTTAGTTTTAAAGTTGGGTAAACAAAGAGAGCCGTCCCAACAGTTGTCCAGAGCAAAAAAGGTAGAAAAGGATACTCGGCAAAACCAGCCACCAATGACGAGAATGGTCGAACGTAACCAATGAGCCGAGTTGCAAGAATCGTAACTGAGCCGTATTTATCATACCAGCCGTGAATTTTGTCGCGGGCATCAAGAAAACTTTTTGATTTGCCCAGATAGTGCATTAATCCTTCTTCAAGGAATAGCCCGAGTGCGTAACCAATTACCGCCCCAAAAACCTGGGAGAAAAGTATAAAAAGATACATCCCCCAAAAAGTGTGCAGGTGAAGAGCGATGTAGTGCTGGGCTACTAGAAAGGCGCCTTCGGTTGGAAAAGGAATAGCGATATTTTCGATGACGTTAGAGATAAATATCCCAAAAAGCCCGTAATGTTGGATGAGTGGAGCAACGTGAAAATGTAGCATTAGTCCGCCTTGGGTGATGCAAATAATTCGTTCTGTCGATCGAACGAATAAACCAGCTGAGTAAGAACTGGGTTAATAGCAGTGGTTTGACTTTTGTATTGATCGATAGCGGATTTTTCCAACGAAATCTGACTAGATGTTAGCGGTAGCGTCTGCCAGTCGTAAGCGGACAGGAGTGAGATCGGCGGTAAGAGATGATCCTCTGGCTCGTATCCGATTGGGCGCGGGTAACGGTGATAATGAACCAAGAAGTAGAGCGGATCGAAGCTGGTGTTGGTCTTGGCGGCGGCCTCGACGGCGACGCCACAGGCCGAGTGGTCAGGATGGATATCCTGAACCATCGTCGTTATTACGGTTGTCGGCTTAAAACTTTGAATCTGATCGGCCAGGCGAGCATTGAATTCGGTCTGGTGGCCAGACAAATCGCCGTCCGGGAAACCGAAGAAAGTAATATCGCTCTCCGGTACGCCGAGCACGGCATCGGCTTTCATCGCTTCCTGGTTGCGAGTATCTTTTAAGCCGTGCTTGTTGCCATCGGTGGCAAAAACAATCTCCATTTGTGCCCCGGCTTTGATTGCCTCATTTATATATATACCGGCGCCGATTACTTCATCATCTTGATGTGGCGAGACCACCATAATTCGATCAGTCGCTTTAGGAAGGGCAACTTTATCAAAAAGCGCGTAGCTAGAATCCGGTAAAGAATCTATCGTACTGGTATAGATACCAAAACCAACTGCTGTTAAAACAATTATTCCTATCGTTATCCAAAGAATTCTTTTCTTTTTCACTATTTGATTGTAATAAAAACGACCACATTTTGACAGTACTCCTGAAGCAACCTTGACATAGTCTGTCAGTGAGCTACGTTTTATATAATGGAATTAGTTAGTGGGGATCAACCAAAGAGGTTTGGCGTCCGTTTTTGGCTGGTAATTGCCGTTGTTTTCTTCGCCGCCGCTTTGTTCAGTTATACAATTTATCGAAACATTACCGGCAACGCCTCTACTTCGCTAACTAACCTGACGAAAGTTTCGTACAGTGACAGCTTCGTCGACAGTGTCGGCGTTAATACTCATATGGATTCGCAGTACTACAATATTAGTTCAATACAGTTGAATCCAACGACTGTTCAGAATGACGTTCTCACACTTATTAACAATCTTGGTGTACGACATATTAGAGACGCTGCCGCACCGGCAACTCAGGCATCTTGGGTTCATACTTGGTTTAGTACTTCGGTAACCGTCCCTTACTACAATCAGCTAAAGGCCTTAACCGCCAAGGGAGTTGGAGTTATTACACCGGCTACTAATGGGTATAACGCAGAGTGGAAAGTTATTACTTGCGACAAACTAGCTACTGACACTATGGCGATACTACTTCAAGCACAGTGTGCCCCAGGTGTTGCCCCAGCCGACTACGCCACAACCTCAATTGTCTTACCAGCTCTCGATCAAACAACAATCCAAACTGCTGTCGGAAATATGATTAGCGCTGGTATTAAAGTTGAAGCAATTGAGGGATACAACGAATACCATACTTATATTCCTGGTTCGCTTGCCGGAAAAACTGCCGATCAAATTTACCCAGCCAACTGGGAACAAGTAATTAGCTTATACACACAAAAAGTTACCAAGCCAGCCGCGACTGCTTTAGGAATTCAGGCGATCGGACCATCGATCGTACCGATGTTTGGTAATGCCACAAACGGATGTGCCACATGGTACAACTACTCGCCACCATTATTCGCCTCTGCCACCGACAAAACTTGTGGTGCCCCAGCTACCCCGCTTAGCGATTTGAGCTCTACCGTAGACTACAGCAATACCCATGCTTACCAATCTACCTATGGCGGTGGCGTCAATGCCTGGCTTAATGGCAATAACGTTAAAACTTGGTGGAATAACGTATTTAGTAGCAGCAAACCAAAAATATTCACCGAAGTTGGTTATCCTGATACTCAGTTCGTCCCCGCCGTTCAAGAGAAATATACCGCCCGTTCTCTCTTCGAGTTATTTAACTCAGGGGTTAAAAGAACTTATCTATACGAGCTCTTAGACGAAACAGATAAAACGGGAATTGAGGGATCGTTTGGCCTGGCTGGATTTAATAGCGACGGCACAGTAAAACTTAAACCGTCTTACACGGCGTTGCAGAATATTATTACATTATTAAAAGACTCCGGTGGAACCAGCTTCCCATTAGTTGACCCTGGCATCTCGCTGTCCGACCCAAGTGGCGGCAACGTTCACAACTCAGTCTTCCAGAACAGTTCCGGCGATTACTACGTTGCACTCTGGAACGAACCAGCTACCGCTAGCACCGCCACAGACAGTACAATTTCCAATGTTTCATTAAGCTTCACTCAAAAATCCGACATTTCTGTTTTCCGACCATCAACATCGGCCACAACCACCTTACAGACTGCCAGCAGCGCCAGTTCGATAACCCTAAGCGTTCCGGACGATATTCTGCTTATTAAGGTTCACCCAATCGCCAGCAGCAAACCAGCTATTATTATCAGCTCGCCAACAAGCGGGGCAACTTTAAGCGGAGTAACAAATATTAGCGCTAGTGCTACCAACGGCAGCAATACCATTACAAGCATGGTCGTAAAGGCAGATAGCACAGTTATCGGATCTTACACAGCCAGTCCTTACAGCTTTAGTTGGGATACTAGCACCGTCGCTAACGGATCACATAGTTTAGTATTCACCGCTACCGATAACCTTGGCAATACTAATACCAGTACAATGACCGTAAATGTCTCAAATGCCACTAGAAGCTTATCTTCAACGATTCACGTCAGTGACCTGGCAGCAGTTGGCACGAAGAATAACATCAGGTGGACTGCTAAAGTTACGATTTCAGTAGTCAACAGCTCTAATGCGATAATGCCTGGTGTCGCCGTTACTGGTAGTTGGGGCGGTGGCTTAACTGGAAATGCAACTTGCACTACTGATAGCACTGGCAAATGCTCTGTTACAAGTGCTTCACTATCAACAAGTAAATCTCTAACATTTAGCGTTACTTTATTAGCTGCTAGTGGCTACACCTATAACGCCACTGCCAATACCGATCCGGATACTGATAGTAACGGCACGATAATCACCGTTAAAGCTCCAGGCACCACGACCGGGAAAAAAAAATAATGTCATAACTGCCGCTTTAGGCAGTGTCGGCGATGTTATTGCTGCGCCGTTTAAAGCAGTTGAAAATATTCTATTTCCTTCAACTAATCAGGCCTCAGAATCGTCAGTATTTAAAACTGTTAGAGCACTAGTCATTGTCGATATAGTAATTATTCTTGGGCTAATCGTTACTATTATTTATATAGTTCTAAAACAACTTGGGACACTCTCCAAATTAAAGCAGTTAACCCTTTCAACATTTAGCCATATTGCTGATTACTTCCACAAAAAAAAGTAAGAAGATTCCTTCATACGAAAGGAGTACTAAATGGCAAAAAGTAAACGAGGGTTCGCCTCTATGGACCCGGCAAAACAGCGGGAGATTGCCCGAAAAGGCGGAAAAGCCAGTCATGGTGGTGGTCGAAAAAAGAAAGCTCAGTAACCATATTTAGGTAAAATATTCTTTACAACGCCTACAATACACGTAAAATGTAAATACATGGGCTTCTATGGTGTACGGTCCGCTGGATCGGCCAGAGAAAGAAGGTCGTCCTGTGGATTAAGTATTGAGGAAAAAGAATGCAAGAAGAAGACACAAACGTTGTAGCTGATGCTACTCCTGCTGCTGCCGCTCCTGCCGGTGAACCAGACGTAAAAGCCAAACTATTTGTTGGCAATTTGTCATGGAACACTAAAGATGAAAATCTAAAGCAGGCTTTCGAACAGTTTGGCCAAGTTTTAAGCGCTGAGGTTGTTATTGAGCGCGCAACTGGTCGTTCGAAAGGTTTTGGATTCGTGCAAATGGCAAAAGCTGAAGACGCTAATGCCGCTGCTGAAAAGATGAACGGCCAAGAGCTCGACGGCCGCGCACTTACAGTAAACATTGCCCGACCAAAGACAGAACGAAGCGACAGAGACGACCGTGGCGGTTACAGAAATTAAGTAATATTAATTAAGTAAAACAAAAAGCTCCCGAAAGGGGGCTTTTTGTTTTACTTCGGTGGGGACTATCCTTTCGCGACCGGCCTTTCGCTTCCGGCGAGCTCAAGACCTAATTTCGGTCGTTTTTCGCTTCGCGAACCAAGCAAAACGACCTCATACGTCGCTACAAGGACAGTCCCCGCCAAGTAACCTTATTTAGAAAGAGTGGCGGCTGTAGAAAATGCGCTTAGCAATTTCAACAGTGACAAGATATACGGCGGTAATCACCACCACAGATAGCATCACGAGCCCCGTCAGCGGGCTTAGTTGGAAATAACGACCAAGTGCCACAAATGGAATAATCCAGGCGATCACTACCATAAGAATGACGTTCCAGAACAACGCAGGACATGGACGGCTTTGGAGGAATGGGAGCTTCTTGGTTCTGATTAAGAATATTACCATGGCCTGTGTTGTTAATGATTCAATAAACCACGCCGTTCGGAATTCTGCCGGTACTAAGTGGAATACTTTATACATTATAAAGAAGGTAATGCCATCAAAGATCGAACTAACTAAACCAAAAACAAACATATAGCGACGAATAAGCTTGAAGTCCCAATACGTTGGCTTAAGAACATCTTTGTCGTCGACGTTATCAGTCGAGATAGAGAGCTGCGACATATCATAGATAAAGTTGTTAAGCAGAATCTGCGGCGGCAACATCGGCAAAAACGGCAGAATAAATGAAGCACCAGCCATCGAGAAAACATTACCGAAATTACTCGACAAGCCCATCAGGACATACTTGAGTGTATTGCGAAAAGTCTTGCGGCCTTCTATTACTCCATCTTTCAAAACTCGGAGGCTTTTACGCATTAGAATAATATCGGCCTCCTCCTTGGCCACACTGACCGCATTGTCCACCGAGATGCCCACGTCTGCCACTTTCAGGGCTGGAGCGTCATTAATACCGTCACCCATAAAACCAACCACCTTGCCGTTCTCACGCAGCGTTTTAACTATCAGTTCCTTAACCTCTGGCGTTACCCGGGAAAAAACTTTTGTCTCTGCCACAATTTTTGCAAGTTGGTTTTTGGGTAACCTAGTTAGTTCCTCGCCAGTAACAATTTGTTTAAATACTAGGCCAACTTCTCGGCATATTTTGGCCGCCAAAAGCTCGTGATCGCCAGTAATAATCTTCACCTCAATTCCTAAAGCTTCTAGCTCAGAGATCATCTCGCCAGCATCTTTTTTCGGCGGATCCAAGAAAGCCGTTAGCCCTAGAAGGGTCATCTCTTTTTCGTCTTTAGGCTCGTAGTCACGTTTATCTTCGACTGTTTTTGAGGCCAGAGCTAGAACGCGATAGCCATCTTCGCTCAAAGATTTAAATAAGTCCTCAAACCTTCGTCGGTGACTGGCATCAAAGGGCATTTTCTTGCCGCCCTCTTGAACAAAGCCAGCAATATTCATCATCGTATCCAGAGAACCCTTAGTAATCAGCTCGCGCTTGCCATCTATCTCAACAACCACCGAGCTGCGTTTTCTCTCGAAATCGAACGGCACTTCGTCTATTTTCTTGATTTTCGAGAGATCGAATTTCTTGGTTAACTTCACTGCTTCATCGAGCGGGTTTTGAACACCAGTATGAAAAGTGCTGGAGTAGTAAGCCATCTCCAAGATTTTGTCATCCATATTGCCGTGACCGTTGAGCCACTTCACTAGGATGATTTTATTTTCGGTCAGGGTGCCTGTTTTGTCGGTGCAAAGTACGTTCATCCCACCCAAGTTCTGGATAGCGATCAATTTCTTGACGATAACTTTTTTCTTAGCCATCTCGATAGAACCGCGAGCCAGCGAGACCGACAAAATTACCGGCAGCAGTTCTGGAGTTAGACCGATGGCAATAGCCACTGCAAAAAGAAATGAGTCTAAAACACCACGTCCAAATAATGCATTAACGAAAAAGACCAAAATAACCAAGACCAAAGTCAACTGCATAATCAGGAACGAAAAGCGTTTAATACCCTTTTCGAAGTCGGTCATCGGATGCTCTTTTTCCAGTTGGGCGGCAATCTTGCCGTACTGAGTTTTCATACCTGTTTGGAGGACTTCGCCCAAGCCATAACCACTTACCACGCTCGTGCCCATTAGGGCGATATTTGGATCATTTAAGGAGATGTGCGTCGGTTTTTTTAGCGCTGGCTGTTTTTGAATCGGGAACGATTCACCTGTTAGAGCTGCTTCATTTATATGAAAGTCCTTGGCCTCAATCAGCCATAAATCGGCCGGAATTACGTCACCGGCGCTTAAAACCACGATATCGCCAGGCACAACGAATTTATAGGCAATTTCAGTTCGCTTGCCATCACGGATAACCGGAATTTTAGAGGCAACTTTGGCCTCGAGTTCAAGAATCGCTTTCTCGGAGTGGTAAGAGTTGATGTAATCAACAACCGCCGAAACCATAACCATCGCTAGAACAATTATGGCGTTGGTTTTTTCACCCAAGAAGAACGAAAGAATAGCAGCGCCAAGCAGAATTAGAACCAAGGGGCTCTTAAATTTATCGGCAAATAAGGCTAACGGCCGTAGCTTCTTGTGGCTACCAACTACGTTCTCACCGTAAAGACGAAGCCTTTTTACGGCTTCAGAAGAACTTAACCCCCTCGTGTGCATACATATATACTACCTGTATTTAGGGGTTATTTGCAGTTGCCCAAAATGTGTTACGCTATTAAAAAGGAGGGTAAATGTTTTTTGGTAAGAAACAAGATAAGTCTTATGTCTCGGTAGCGATGTGCTTTATTTTGGTTGGCGCTGGCGTCTTTGCGTTTGGTTTGGTCAGCTGGCTAATGAATACTGCTTCGCAGACAACCTTGGTTGCTTTTCCGTCACTTAAAGTGATCGGCGGCATGGTAATCATGGCACTGGGCTACATCCAGCTCGAACTCGGTTTAATCCGCGAAAAGTAGTTCTAAGGAAAGTTTGGGCTTTCTTTACATCTTTTTTTGTTGGACTAAAAAATAAAATAATTTTTCTACAAAAGTAAAAACGTGCGACTTCATTGGCGCACGTTTTTTAGGATTTCGGAGAGTCTTATGCCACTCCAACAAGCTGTCTTTGTTCGCTTGCTTGAGCAGGCAGAAGCAGTTGAAGGAGGTGTTTGTTACTTGCACGTTTCCAGTGCAGGCTCTTGCACCACGATTCAATATCAGACCTTCCACGAATCACTCTTCCCAACACTAGCAAATATGGGGGTGTTAGTTGGGAGCATTCAATAGAAAACTCCGTTCCTGGGCGAACATCAACTTCTTCGTTGGCCGCCGACTCCACCATCTCAGCTAGCGTTTGAGCTAGATTCGGGCAGGTGCCCTCATACATAATGAGCATTCGATCCTCCGTCCCGCGCATTGCAGTAATTACAATTTTCCTACTATCAGAAGCCAGCGTCAACACTCTCGTGACATTTTTCCATAAAGCGGTAGCATATTAAGGTAATGCAAGAAGCACTATTTTTAGGCGCCGGAGTACTAATTGGAGCGGCCATTGTTTATGTCCTTATGCGCGGTAAAGCCACTGATCATCAGTCCTTAACCGAACAGATTCTAACTTTAGCCAAAGAGAAACTTGGCAGCGAGAAAGAAGAGATAAAGGTAGATATGGAAGGTAAAAAAGATGCCATCAAAACTTTAGTCGATGAGATTCGCAAACAGCTCAAGGAAACCGACGAGAATCTTCGCCGAAGCGACAAAGATAGAATCTCTTCGTTCTCGGAGCTAAAACAAGAACTGGAAAATCATAAACTTCTGGCTGATGAGTTACGCGGCACCACCGAAGGGCTAAAAAATATCTTGAGCAACAACCAGCTTCGCGGTCAGTTCGGCGAGCGAGTGGCCGAAGATCTGTTAAAAATGGCCGGCTTTGTAATTAACCAAGACTATTTTGTCCAGAATACCGCCGGCGAAGGCCGTCCAGACTTTACGATTGTTTTGCCTGACAAAACCAAGATAAATATCGACGTTAAGTTCCCGTACCAAAACTTACAGAAATCGGTTGAATCGAAAACCGACGAAGACAAAAAACGTTACTTTGCCCAGTTCCAGCAAGATGTGCGTAAGAAAATTAAAGATATCGCCACTCGCGACTACATCAATCCTGACGACAACACCGTCGATTTCGCCGTGGCCTTTATTCCAAATGAGATGATTTTTAGCTTTATCTACGAACGCAGTAACGATATTTGGGAGGAGGCGATGAATAAAAAGGTTGTTCTGGCCGGACCGTACTCGTTTGTGGCACTACTTCGATTAATAAAACAGGCGCATTCGAACTTCCACTTACAAACAAATATTCACGGCATTATCGGCCTGGTACAAAAATTCCGCCAAGAGTACGACAAGTTCTCGACCGAGCTCGATACGCTCGGTGCTCGCCTTGAGTCCACCAGCAAACAATACCAGGTTGTTTCCACTACTCGTGCCCGCCAACTCGGCAAAGTAATGGACCAGATAGACTCCCAACACATCCTCGACGAGACAGACCAGAAGAACCTGTTAGACGACTAGCTTCTCTGGTAGAATTTAACCAATGGAAAACAAGCCCGAAGCACAGATTCGCTTAGAGAAGTTGGAGCAGCTCAAGAAATTGGGCGTAAATCCGTATCCATCGGCAACTCCAGAGCATACTGTTATCGCTGAAGCCCGCGAGAAGAAAGAAGAAACCAAAGTTGCTGTTGTTGGCCGATTAACCAGTTTTCGCGAACACGGCAAGATGACTTTTGCCGATCTGGAAGATCCGGAATCTAAAATCCAGCTATTCTTCTCACTCAAAGATATGGGCGAGAAAGAGTACAAAGAGCTTTCGTTATTCGACGTGGGTGACTATCTCTGGGTTTCTGGCGAGATATTCACCACTAAAGCCGGCGAGATCACTATCAAAGCTAAAGAAATTACTCTATTGTCCAAATCACTGCTGCCAATTCCCGACGACTGGAACGGCTTAACCGACATCGAAGCCAGATACCGCCAGCGTGCTTTGGACTTTAAAGTTAACAAACCAGCCAGGCAAATCATCGAAACTCGCAGCAAGGTCATTAGCGGTGTTCGTGAGTTCTTAGACCGTCACGGCTTTATTGAGATTCAAACTCCAGTTCTCCAGCCGATTGCCGGTGGCGCCACAGCCAAACCGTTTATCACCAAGTATAACGTACTAGACGCCGATTTTTATCTACGTGTCTCGACTGAGCTTTATCTAAAACGTCTGGTTGTCGGCGGTTTCGAGCGTGTTTATGAGATCGGGCCAGATTTCCGCAACGAAGGCATCTCCCATATGCACAACCCAGAATTCACGATGTGCGAGTTCTACTGGGCCTACCAGACTCCAGAAGGCCTGATGAAGGCGACTCAAGATATGGTTCAGTATTTGGTTAAAAAAACTCACGAATCATCAACAGTTACTTACGGTGAGTACAAGCTAAATTTTGGACAGGATTTCGAGGTTAAAAAATATACCAACCTAATCAAAGAAGAAGCC
>CAIMEH010000032.1 GCA_903839975.1 uncultured Candidatus Berkelbacteria bacterium | reverse complement strand
TGTTCTGCATAGCTGTTAATTTTATCGCCCTGTGCGACGATCTCCTGCTTGAGCTGGTCTTTAGTTTTGCCACCAATGGTTAATTCCTCACGGCGAATCTTGCCTTCAGGGAAGGAAGTATAGATATGTTCAAGATTGTAACGTTGGACGAGGTCGAAAATCCCTGGCTCAAGTTTGCCAACGTAGGCTTTGGTAGTCTGATCTATTTCTTGCGGATTGTGAGCGATCTGAGCTTCGGTACAATCAAAAATTATTCGGATATCTTCACTCACGTTACGCGTCGAGCGTAGCTCGGCAATGCGGGGATCTGTCTGGTAACCGAAGCCTTCGATTGGGGCATTAATCTCGTAGAGAAAGGTTAGGTCGGTTTTATCTAAGGGTTGTCCAGCTTTTGCTTTTTTATCGATGGCAGTGAGTAGCTGCATATCTTGGGCTTTCTTCTCATAGGCAGTGCCATCGGGAAATTCAGTAAGTTTCCCTTTGACAATTGGCGCAATGAACGGGTCAAGGTTTTGTTCGGCCGCAATACCGCGAACTTCACCAATACTGTCGCCATCCATCCGAATCGCGGCTCTTGGAATCGTTGGCTTACCAGTAGTATCTAAGGAATAGTAGACGTAAAAATCACCACCCTGAAGCTGGGTTCTGGCCGTGGATTCCCCGGCTGTACACCAACCGGTGCCGTGGCCTTGGAGCGAGTGGACAAGTGGACCTTCATCGCTGCTTTGTGGGTATTTTACCCACTCACCTTGGATGTTGGCGAGACCTTCGGCGTCAGCGGGGGTGACTTTTTCGAGTGCCCAGACGTAGAGCTTGCCAAAGTTGGCACCTTGGAGGAGCCGGGTAAACTTTTGTTGGTCTTCTGGCGTTAAGGCCTCGAGGTTAATTGTTTCTTGCTTCGCCTTTTTCCCAATTGTATCGAGGACGTAGGCCAGCGCTTCACGGTTGAGGTCTGGAAACGGCGCGACGGTGTCTTTGGTTCGGTTTGCAAAGGCGTGTTTTTCTTTGTCGTACTTACCGAGCTGGAGAATACCGCGGATGGCGTAGTACTTGAGCCAGTCGGGATAGACAGCGTCAGGAGAAGCCAGGTAATCTACCCACTTGTCGAGGCTAGATTCTTGGTCGGTAATGACAACTTCGGCTAGCTGTTCTTTCATTTGGTCCGTAACTTCAATATCCCCGTGGCCTTGGGCACGGGCGAGTTGGCGTTGGTTTTCCCAGTAGCTTTCCCAGATTTCAGGCTGTTTATCGGGTGAAGTAATGATGTAGTTTTTGTGAAGCAGATGTTTAACAGCATCAATCCCGCGGTCGGGATTCTGTTCTTGACCACTGCGCCAATCCGCTGGCCGTTCGTGGTTGGCGATGGCCATTAAGCGATCGAGGAAATTATTGATTTGCGCCGCTGGTTTCTGTGGTACTTTTTCACCGGTGCGTTCTTGCGTGCGTTGAGCGGCTGACTCAACTTCGGGCGATGTGTGAAGCTTGTACTGATCTTTCAGAAATTGTGCGCCTTCATTTTCCATACCACTACTTTAACTAAAGTATTCGGGATTATGCAATGTTTGATTGGATAATTAAATTATTTTTCGGCTTGTAGTTTGTAATAGGTGGCTTTTCCTTG
>CAIMEH010000031.1 GCA_903839975.1 uncultured Candidatus Berkelbacteria bacterium | reverse complement strand
GAGTTTAAATATGGTGTTGACTTTACTGAGGGTCGCTGGTGGGCAGATGATTACTACACCAAGGAACCTGCCGGGGTGACGATCAAAAATAATTTGGGCAAATGGTATTACCACTATCAATCCGTGAACAAAAATGCGTTAAGATCGGGGTTCTTATCTGTAATACGGGTAATATACTCAGCTGTTTTAATCATCGTCGCCCCCGTCAACAGTAACCCCAAAAATGGCTGGCACTTCCACGTGGTTATTAGTCCATTTCGGAGCTAACTCTTTTAGTTGCTCCAGGCTCAGATGCTCACTAGAAATCTCGTCCTGGCGCAGATCATTCAGAGCAATAGTTGGCTGCTCGTCTTTGTTCTCAGAAATTTTAGCCTTACCGAGCTCTTCCACAAACTCAACAATCTTGGGCAACTGCGAAGAAAACTTTCTTTTCTCCTCGTCGCTCAAGCTTAGCCTGGAAAGATCGGCCAGATGCTGGATGTCGCCGAGCGTAACTTCTGTCATGTCTAGGTCTGAGTATACCAACCAGCCCAAACTATCTCAACGATGAGATTTCATCAGCTCAAGCAGCCCTGGAATAGTTTCAACGCATTTAAATTCTGGCAACATCTCAAAAACACAAACCCGATCTTTTTTCCCGAGAATATAAACGGGTTTTGGTTTTTTCTTGGTGCTTCCAGCTAAAAATATCCCGAGTTCAATCAAAGCACCATAAAGATTTTCATCCCAAATTAGAATAAATATATCTGCGTCAAGCGCACCTTGCTTGGCGTTCTCGGCCAGTTTCATAGCTTCGTCTTTATATTCCGTGTATGGTTCAGGAATCTTTCTACCAAGAGCCCAGTCAAAAGAAATTTCATAACCTAAACCACTAAGTTTTTCTCGAAGTGTTTTTACTACAGTATTCGCGTCCCGAACCCGACTAGCGATATATACCTTCATTAACTGTAAAGCTTAATTGTCTCTGAAACTTCGGCTGGAATACCGTCGATACAGGCATACTTTTTAATCTCTTTAGCGTCCACCCAGGCAAAATCGGTAAAACCACCTTTTTCCGGTACTACTTTACCAGCTTTGTACCTGGCGGCGAACTTCATTAAAACAACCGGCACAGCATCAGGTCGAACAAAAACCACGTTATTGATATATTTCAGGCCTTTTTTAATCTCGATATTGGCCTCTTCTTTAACTTCGCGTTGCAGTAGTTCGTCGATTTTATCTTCGAAATCGAAAACATCGCCGTTCATTCTGGTTGGATTCTTCAAATCTAGATCCTCCCACTCGAGCTTGCCACCCAAAACCGACCAACGTCCCGGGTGAACTTTCTCGCGTTCGTCGCGCTTCATTATCAAACAACGACCGTCTTTTTCTCTGTAAACCACTACATTAGCCACAAAGTAAAATAACTTGTTGGTTTTAGCTTCTTTCAGCGAGATCTCTTTAGCGGGCATTACTTTATGAGTACTACAAATTCCTGCTCTGTCAAAATTTTGACGCCGAGTTTTTTGGCTTTTTCGTATTTTGAGCCCGGTTTTTCACCCACAACTACGTAATCGGTGTTCTTCGAGACTGAATCGTTAACGTCGGCACCGGCGTCACGTGCCTTCTGCTGAGCCTCAGTTCGACTCATCGTCTCAAGAGTTCCGGTAATTACCACGGACTTGCCAGATAATTTACCGGCTTTTGGTAGAACCATTTTTTCTAACGTAATTTCTTCGAGTAATCGATCTAATAGATGTTGATTCTGTTCTTTGGCGAAATATTCAGCGATACTTTCGGCCACTTTAGGCCCGATATCTGGAACCTGTTGAAGCTGCTCTAAACTTGCTTGGCGAACCGAGTCTATATTTAGGAATTTTTTGGATAGCGCTTGAGCGGTTTCTACGCCCACGTGGCGGATTCCCAAAGCATAAACGAACCGAGGCAAAGTCATTGTTCGGCGCTCGCTGACGGCTTGAATAATATTTTTGGCCGATAAATCGCCGAAACGCTCTAATTTGGCAATATCGTCGGCTTTCAGGTGAAAGATATCGGCTTGATCATGAATTTGCTGGGCATCGTA
The DNA here is from genome assembly GCA_903839975.1 of uncultured Candidatus Berkelbacteria bacterium. GTDB lineage: Bacteria > Patescibacteriota > UBA1384 > 2-12-FULL-50-11 > 2-12-FULL-50-11 > CAIMEH01. Next base: position 32,615 of record CAIMEH010000031.1, on the reverse strand, counting down.
TAGAGCGTCAATAACTTTTGGCCCTAGGCCAACCACATCCAAAGCGTCTTTACTGGTGAAATGGCGTAGTTGTAACAGAGTAGAACCGTAGCATTCCTTGTTGGTACACCTGTAAGCAACCTCGTCACCAACCCGTTCAACCCTGGAACCACAGATTGGACAGGTCTTGGGGAACTCAAATTTGCGCTCTTTACCTGTTCTTAGCTCCAAAACTGGCCCCACTACCTCTGGAATCACGTCTCCAGCCTTCCTTAAAACAACCGTATCCCCTATCAGAATGCCCTTACGGACGATTTCATCGGCATTATGCAGTGTTGCTCGGTGGACGGTTGAACCAGCCACTACAACGGGTTCTAGCTCGGCTACAGGGGTTAGGGTGCCGGTGCGACCCACCTGCACAGTGATATCCAGTAATTTAGTGGTTACTTCTTCGGCCGGCCACTTGAAGGCAACCGAGCCTCTCGGGTGATTGCCGATAATTCCGGCCCTGTCGAACAGGGCTTTATCGTTTATGGTTACAACTATACCGTCAACCTGGAACGGCAGTTCTGGACGAATCGAGAGCATCTTCTCCGTAAAAGCGATGACTTCTTGGATATTATGTAATAAAATCGCGTGACCATCACCCTGGAAACCGAGTTTTTTCAGGGTTTCATGCTCCTGACTGTGATGTTTCATGCCAGGATCTCGCAAGGCGTAGGCCAAGAAAGCTAACGGTCTGGCAGCAGTAATAGCTGGATCAAGCTGACGAACAGCGCCGGCGGCGGCGTTTCTCGGGTTGGCAAATAACGGTTCGCCGTTATTTTTTCTCTGTTCGTTTAGTTCCTCAAACGGTTTTTTCGGCAGATAAACCTCACCTCGAACCTCAAACTCCTCGTTTAATTCTTTCGACGGGCTCAGACGGAACGGAATCGTATGTATCGTTAGGATATTTCTAGTTACATTCTCGCCAACCTCGCCGTTACCTCTAGTGGCAGCCGTTTGCAGAACGCCGTTTTTATAGATTAAAGACATCGCCAAACCGTCGATTTTTAGTTCACAGTAGAACGGTCCTATGCTTTTGACGCCCAAATACTTCTTTACGCGCTCCTCCCAATCGAGGAGTTCCTGTTCGCTACGGATATCTTCCAGCGAGATCATCACCTCTTTATGGGTAATTTTGGAGAATTTCTTCTGTGGCGCCCCGCCAACTAGGCTCTGTATCAGGTTTTTATCGACAGAATCGGGGTGTTTTTCGGCCAAACGCTTTAGTTCGTTCAGGAGAGAATCGTAAACATCGTCAGAAACACTTGGTTTATCGTGCTCGTAGTATTCTTGGCGAAACCGAGAAATTAGCTCTTCTAGTTTCTTGATACGGCTAAGTGTTTCGGTCGTAGGCTTCATTAAGGTTATTCTACCTTAATTTCCAAGCCCGCCCATTTCACGTAATTTCTTGATGCGGTCGGAGAGCGGTGGATGGGTTGATGTAACGGTTGCAAACCAAGAACGTTTGTTTTCGTCGTCTTTACGGCCGTACGGTTCGTTGATAAATAAGTGAGCGGTGGCGCGGTTAGCCGAGATCATTGGCCGTTCGTACTGTTCCAGCTTCTCCAGAGCAGAGGCTAGGCCTTCTGGATAACGGGTTAGAAGTGCGCCAGAAGCATCAGCCAAGTATTCCCTCTTTCGAGAGATGGCCAACTGAATTAACTGGGCAAATATTGGCGCCAAAATAGCCAAAATAATCCCTATTATCAGAACCCACTGACCGCCGTCGTTATTGTTATTATTGCTATTACGGCGACCCATTCCGCCCCAGAACATTGAACGAGTAAAGATATCAGCCACCAAAACTATCGTACCAACAAGAGTAACAACCACTGTCATAACCAAGATGTCTCGGTTGCCGATATGCGACATCTCGTGAGCAATTACTCCTTGAAGCTCGTTCTTGTCCATAATCTGCAATAAACCTGTTGTGACGGCGATTGACGCGTGTTTTGCATCGCGACCGGTAGCAAAAGCATTCGGCGCTGGGTCGGCAATAACGTAAACCTTTGGCTTGGGTAAACCAGCGGTGATGGCTAGGTTCTCGACAATTCGGTGTAATTCGGTAAATTGTTCTCGAGGAGCTTCCTGGGCTTTTGAGGTGGCCAAGGCGATGGAATCAGAGAAAAAGTAGCTAATCCAGCTCTGAAAAACGGCGATGAAGACAGCGATATAAAGAATTAGCATGCTGTTGTAGTAGTAGCTCAGCACGTAACCAAGGCCGATAATAACCACGGCAAATATAATAAATAAGTATGCGGTTCGGCGTTTGTTAGTGGATATTTGGTCGTACATAGTTGAAATATTACACCAAAAAGCCTAGAATTTCTTTAATCTTCCCACAAGGAGCGCAACTCGATGCCAAAATATGAATATCAATTTGTTTACTACGCTGGTCCAGTGGCTACGCCCGAGGATAAAGTGAATGCCCTTGCCAAAGAGGGCTGGAGAATATGTAATATAATTCAGTCCTATCGCCAAACTTTTGATGATGGCTCATGGTCATCTCAAGAACCGAGAATAATTCTCGAGCGAGAGGTAGTGGACTAATAACCACAATGGTGGCGAGCCAACGGCTCGCCACCTCATTCTTTTTATTTAACTTTTAGAACTGAACCTTGACCGGTTCTTTTTCGCTAGCGGCAGTCTCGAAGAAAGCTCTCTTAACATAGCCGAGCATGCCAGCTATTAAACTGGTTGGGAAAACTTCGATCTTGATGTTGATATCGCGAACGTTGGCGTTGTAGAAGCGTCTTGCTGCCTCGATTTTATCTTCCGTGTCGGTAATTTCACCCTGTAGCTGCAAGAAGTTCTGGGAAGATTTAAGGTCTGGGTAGGCTTCAGCTACGGCAAACAACGACTTCAAGGTGCTCGAAAGAGCATTTTCAGCCTTGGCTTTATCTTCAATGCTTTGGGCACCCATGGCAGCCGAGCGAGCCTGTGTTACCTGCAGGAAAACAGTCTGTTCCTGTTTGGTAATACCTTTAACTGTCTCAACCAAGTTTGGAATTAAGTCATAACGACGCTTGAGTTGAACATCAATATCGCTCCAGGCCTCATCAGTCTGATTTTTAAGATGAACCAATCCATTATAAGTGACAATTAGCCACAAGACGATCAAGACAACGATTCCAATAATTATCCATAGTGTCATTTAAATTCTCCTTTGTTATTACAAGCCTATGCCAGAAATCAGACAATTTCAATGTTACTTGTTGGCAAGCTCGAGCGCTTTATTTAGAACTGGGTCAGAGCTGTCGGTTTTATTGTCGGTAACGACCACGTCAGGTGTAATACCAACTTTAGAGATACTGCGGCCGTTAGGCGTTAGCCACTCGGCAATAGTAACACGCAAAGCGCTATTACCCGGTAGATCGATTAGATCCTGAACCGAACCTTTACCAAATGATTTCTCACCGATGATTGTGGCTCGCTTGTAGTCCTGCATGGCGCCGGCAAATATCTCGGCCGCAGAGGCAGAACCGCCGTTAATTAAAATATACATTGGCGTGTTTGGCATCACCGGCAAACCAGTTGAACGCAGCTCGTCGGACTTGCCATCTTTATACTGCTCTTTTACTACAACTGACGGTGGCAAGAAAAGTCCGGCCATCGGTGGCACGTCGTTAAGGTATCCGCCTGGGTTATTTCGCAGATCGATAACAATTGCTTTTGGATTCTTGGCTGAGAGGTCGTTAACGGCGTTCTGCATACCGGTTATGGTATCCTCGCCAAACTGATCAACCTCGATATAGCCAACGTTGCCGATCATCTTCGAGGAGACACTGGCCACTGTAATCGAGTCGCGAGTAATGGCAATATCGGATGTGGCCGAGGCACCTTCGTGAAGCACGGTTAAAGTTACTTTTGTGCCTTTTGGTCCGCGAATCTTATTAACAGCGTCATCAACGGTCATCCCCTCGGTTGAGGTGCCGTCGATTTTAACGATTACATCCTTGGCTTTAAGGCCGGCTTTTTCAGCTGGAGTGCTTGGAAGCGGCGCAACCACCGTAATTACATTGTCCTTCTCTACTAATTCAGCTCCGATGCCTTCGAATTGGCCTGATAATTCAGTGTTTAAATTAGTTTTGTCGGTTGGCGGCAGATACGAGCTGAACGGATCGCCCAAACCTGAGACCATCCCCGAGATTGCGCCATCGATAAGTTTTGAATTATCAACCGAACCAACATAGTTCTCGTGTATTAGGTTATAGACGTTCCAGAATTTGGACATGTCAGCGCCACGGCCGTGTTGATCATAAAAAATACCGGCGAATGAGCCGGCGGTAAAGACTAAGACAACTGCTACCCCAACAAAAAATTTCGACAGAAAACGCTTACTTTTTAGAATTTCTAGAAGTTTCTTTAGGTCTATTCTTGGTGTTGGCATTCTTAATTATATTGTCTAAATCTGGACTTGAAGCGATTATCGCTCCTCCCAGTAGTTGGTTGTCCGCACTGTAAAAAACTATCGACTGACCGGGTGTAATGGCCCGAACCTTATCTTTAAATGTTACCTGCAAACCAGTTTCGGTCTCGGTTACTTTAACAGCAACATCTATCTGACGGTACCTAATTTTGGCCGTGGCCACAAGCTTTTGGGCGTCTGGTGAAAGCCAATTTGGTTTGATGGCCAAAAGTTCAGTTGCGTAAGTGTCTGCTTCAGTGCCGATTATAAGCTTGTTCTTCTCAATGTCTTTAGCAATTACGAAAAGAGGCGGCACATCGCCCGTCCAGTCTACCGAGCCGGCACCTAGGCGCTGACCAATAGTATAGAACGGCAAACCTCGGTGAGTGGCCAAAACACGACCATCTTTCATAACCGCCTCACCCTTCTCGGCCTTAAGGTGACTTGCCAAAAATTCGCGAACCTTAAGCGGCCCAACAAAACAGATGCCCATACTATCTTTCTTGGTTGAAGTTGGAAGATTGTAATTCTTGGCTAGCTTGCGAACTTCTGGTTTCTCCAGATGGCCAATTGGGAATAATATGTGTGGCAAAATCTCGGGATCGATTGCCCAAAGGAAGTAACTTTGATCTTTATTATTGTCGGCGCCTTTGTATATTTTACCGTCTTTAGAGATTGAGTAGTGACCAGTAGCAATAAAATCTGGCTCGAACTGACGAACAGCCTGCCAAAGAGCTTTGAATTTTATCTGGCTATTGCATAAAATATCAGGATTTGGGGTACCGCCAGCCTTATAAACGACAAAAAACTCGTCGATAACGGCTTTTTCGTACTCTTTCGAGAGGTTGATTGTGTAAAAAGGAATTTGTAACTTCTCTGCCACGGCGCGGGCGTCTCCTTCTTCTTTCTGCCAGTTGCACGGGAATTTGTCGGTTCCAGTCCAGCCCAAAATGTAGACGCCAATAACGTCGTAGTTTTGTTCCTTTAGTAATGCGGCGGCAACAGAAGAATCCACGCCACCAGACAAACCAACAATTACCCGCTTGTTCATGCGGATATTTTACCAGGAATCAGACTGAAAGTCGTTAGTTAGTGAAGTCCTGGGTGAACATCTCACCGTAGATGCCGCCGTTGATAACACCGATTCCGACATGACCGAAGTTGGTCTCAAGAATATTAGCACGGTGTCCTGGTGAGTTCATTAAGCCGTTGTGAGCAAGTTGAACGTTGGCAGCAAAGGCCAAGTTCTCGCCGGCCGATTTATAGGTAATTCCGGCGGCTGTCATACGATCAAAAGGCGATTTATCGTTCAGGTCTTTGTGGCCAAAGTAACCCTGTGCCAGCATATCGGCCGAGTGAGCCCTGGCAATATTGGCCAAGTTCTCGTCCCATACTAGCGCTGGCAGACCGACCTTGGCACGCTCCTGGTTTACCATTGTAAGCATCTTTTGCTCGGCTTCGTGGTCGATAGTGACGTTAGTGGTTTTGAAATCCAAAGTAACTCGTTGATCCGGTTCGATTATCTGTTCGTTCTGCGATGGCACGGTAAGGAAAGTTAAACTCTGGCCGACGTTACGGCCGAACAATTTGTTCATATAATTCTCGACAGTGCCGGATTGCGACAAGAAGCGACCACCGATAGTTGATTCGCTCATGGCCGTCTTTAGCTCTGGGGTAACTGGCAATATCGCCACTAACGTGACTAATAGGGAAACGATTACATATGCCTTAAGTAGAGCCGGTATTAACCCGGCGATATGGTTTGGATTATTATTGACGGCTCTTTTAGGAAATAGTGGGTAAACCAGATGCAGAACCAGCGAATAGAGGGCCTGCAGAATTATCCAGGTGATTAAAAAAGCTATCGGCTCGGCCATAACCTGTTGAACACCGAAATGCGGCACAATCCAGCTGGCCAGCGGTGGATAGGTCCAAAGCGCCAAGAATATCGTTAAGAAAAAACCAAACAACTCTAAAATTTGTTCAAAAAATCCCCTCCTAAGTCCTTCGGCCAGGTAGATTACGAACGTGACAATAATTAGGCCGTCTACCCAGTTCATTCTTTATGATTAAAAAAGTTTATTGCGTTCATGGTGGTTTGTTTCCCTGCTTCTTCAACACTAACATGTTTTAATTGCGCCACCAATGAAGCGATATTTTCTACACTGCGGGGATCGTTACGATTACCTCGGTTATCTTGCGGTGACAAGAACGGCGAATCGGTTTCAAGCATTATTTTCTCGAGTGGAATTTTTTCAACGACTGCTCGTAACTCTTCGTTCTTCGGGTAAGTTATCATGCCAGTAAATGAAATCATCATTCCAGCTTCTATAAATGCCTCGGCGTTAGATACGCTGCCACTAAAACAGTGGATTACGCCACGTAAGCCGTCGTAATCTCGCAGAATTGTAATTAAATCGCCGTAGGCATCGCGGCAATGAAATGAGACTGGCAGGTTTTTCTCCTGAGAGAATGTTAGAAATTGCCTCAAGGCCGCTTTCTGGCGATTGGCCGCTTCGGTTGAACGGTCGTGAAAGTAATCCAGGCCAATCTCTCCGATACCCACAATCTTGTGGTTTTCTTCAAATATTTTCTCCCAGCTTTTGATTAATTCGGGCAATTTCAGCAAGATATCCGAGGTAATATCGGTTGGGTGGATTCCTATCATTCCCCAAATTAGTTCATTTTCTGTTGCAAGTTTTACTACCTCGGGAATTGACTCTAGTGACGTAGAAATATTCACCACTCCAATTTCCAACTTCTTCAAATTGGCAATTAGCGCCGTCCTATCGGCGTTATACTCTGGAAAATCCAGATGAGCGTGGGTGTCGATTAAGCGCATACACCTATATAAATTAACCGAACTGAAGTACCGTGGCTACCACAACACAGGCCAAAATAACCATGGCGGCGATAACAACGCGAGGTTTAATTTTCTCGTGTAATATCTCCCAAGAGGCTAAGAATACAATTATCGGAGCAAGAGCGGCCACCAAGGTGGTGTAAATAATTCCGAGCGACGAGTAGGCATAATACTGCGCTATAACAGTTACAACGCCGATTACAGCGCAGCCAGCAATTATCCACCAATGGCCAAGTTTCACAGTTGAGTAACGAGGTTGATAATAGAAAATGAAGAAGACAGCTATGAACAATGTGCGGATGGCGTAGAGCGCCACCGGCGAGAAGCTGTATAGCAGCTCTTTGGCCACGATTGCCTCTGCAGCCATTAAGATTACCGCCAGAAATGTATTGTACGAGTCTTTGTCGATAAAGAAGTGTTCCTTCGAGCCTTTGGCAAAAATTAGCGCCAAGCTAGCAACAAAAGCTAAGCCAAAAATTCGCAGATCAAAGTTTTCTGGGAAAAAGATGGCTGCTAGAACAACGGTAAACAGTGGTAACAACATCATCATTATTTCGTGATGATGAATCTTGTTCTTTTGGACGCCCTCGTAGTAGAGCGCGTTAGATGCAACTGCCAAAATTATCATTAAAAATACCAAGAATAACGTACTAGGAAGTAAGGCTACCGAAGTATCAAATCGGCCGAGCATCGGCACTAGTATTAGGGTGAAGCCGAACAAGAATATGAACAAAATTGGCAAAAAGACCTTTAAGCTAATCTGCTCTCTCGAAAGAGCAATCTTGTCTGTAATCAGACTGCCGGCATTGGCGATTGACGATATTATCGCAGCTAACATTAATTTAATGTTGGCGGACTTTATCGTCGAACGCAAGCACCTATTTAGTTAATCGTGGAAACAATGGGTCGGATTTTAGGGAGTGAAGTTGATCGCGAATCGATTCGACAGTATTGGGAATAAATGGGTGTAGCAATACACTGGCTTCAAATAATTTGGTCAGTGGCTTAAAACTGGCAACGTCGTATTTAGACCAGTCTTCTTCGGTCCAGGTCCATGGTTTCTGATCACTGATCCAGCCATCGCCTTCTTTAAGCAATTCGTTAACCTGTTGTAATGTGGCCGAGTAATCAACCTGTTTGAGCGGCGAGATATTTTTTATCGGTTCGCTATCTAAGCTTTTTAGATATTGAACAACTTTTTCTTGGCCGTTTGGCAGTCTATTTAATAACCCAATAAGCCTAGCTGTTAAGTTACCAATACCGTTGGCAAGCTCGCCATTATAGATGGCGTCGAATTCACTCCAAGAGAACGAGCTATCATCGTAAAAATTGAGCTGGCGGAAAAGTAGGTAGCGCGTTGCATCTACTCCGTAACGTTCCCTTAATTGGGTTGGTGTAATCACGTTGCCCAAGCTCTTGGACATCTTCTTGCCCTCAACGTTCACAAAACCGTGAACCAAAAGCTGTTTTGGTAAAGGGAGATCTAAGGCAATTAATAATGCTGGCCAGATGATGGCGTGGAATTTTAAGATATCTTTGCCGATAATCTGAGTCTGATTCTGCCAGACATCTTCGATCTTCTTGCCGGCCACCAGAATACCGGTGACATAGTTTAATAAAGCATCAACCCAGACGTACATCACCTGATCCGGGTCGTTCGGAACTTCGATCCCCCATTTCAGGGTTTCCTTTGGTCGGGATACGCTAATAGAATCGTATTCATCAAGAATATTTAAAATTTCGTTCTGCTTGTGGGCTGGGTATACAGCCGGTAGCCACTCTTTAATTTTGGCTTTTACTTCTGGCGAGATTACCAAGAACCAGTTCTCTTCGACGATCTTCTCAACCGGTGTCTCGTGAATTGTGCATTTGCCGTCGACGATCTCGCGCTCGGTTTTGAAGGCCTCGCAGCCGGTACAGTAATGGCCGGTATAAGAACGCTTTTCCAGAACTTTCTTCTCCGCCAATTTTTTCCAAGCGTTCTGGACGTACTCGATGTGTTTTGGGTCGGTAGTGCGAATAAATTCGCTGATGCCAATGTTATATTCTTTGGTTAGCTCGCGGAACTTCTCCGAGACTTGGTCGGCGTACTTCTGGGTTTCTTGGCCAGCTTTCTCGGCGGCCTGGGCAACTTTGGCGCCGTGCTCATCCGTACCTGTTAAAAAGAAAACTTCTTCACCAAGCTGCTGGTGATAACGAGCCAAAATATCGGCCGAGACAAGCTCGAGTAAAAAACCGATATGTGGTTCGGCGTTGATGTAAGCTATTGAGGTTGAGATGTAATACTTCTGCATTGTTTCCATATTCTAGCAATTTTTCTGGGTAAAAGAATTAGGGGGAGACACTTGTAAGCGCTGTCTCCCCACTTCGCTACACGAGTTGTTGCCAGGATAATCCGGACGAACCATCCCAACGGACGAGTCCCAAAAGCCACAGGGCTTTCAACGACGAAACATTCGTAGCCTGCGCCGAAGCGCGATTGTACTCTCAACTGAGAGTTAAAATAATTGTAGTACTAATTCTTTGCTGCGCAAGAGCTGGAATTACTCTGTAGATAAGACCAATACGAACTCGCCACGAATTTCTTTAATTTTATCTTTCAGCTCGGTTGGTTTACCAACTTCTATCTGCTCAAACTGCTTGGTTAACTCACGGCCAACAATAAGTTTTCGGTTCTCGCCACCGAATTCCATAATCTGGTCTAGTAACTTAATTAGCCGTGGGGCGGTTTCAAAAAAGACAACTGGTATCTCGCTTTTGAGCATAGTTTTAACAAATGTTTGGCGTCCTTTCTTGGTAGGAACGTAACCTGAGAACGTATACTCGTTGGCATAAATACCGGCCACCGACAGAAGCGAAGTTACGGCCGACGGACCTGGCAACGGTGAAACTTTAATTCCCTCTTGATGGCAGCGCTCAACTAACTTGCCAGCTGGGTCGGCGACACCGGGCGTGCCGGCATCACTAACATAAGCAATCTCGTCGCCATTTTTTAGACCACGAACAATCTGTTCGATTCTCTCGTCTGAGCTGTGGTGATGAAAACTTTCGTACGGCTTTTTAATATCGTAATGATCGAGTAGCACTCGAGTACGGCGAGTATCTTCGCAGTAAATTTTGTCGACGTTTTTTAGTGTTTCAACGGCCCTAAAAGTAATATCGCCCAAATTTCCAATAGGGGTGGCCACAACGTAAAGCATTACTCTACCTGCTCCTTGATACGCTTAGATAATACCATCCACTCCTCAAATGTTAGTTCTGCCGGGCGAACCATTGGCGATAATTTCATGTCCTCCAGAATAACATTAAGAATATTTCGGGAGATTGGCATAATTTTTAGACCGTTTACTAGAGTCTGACGCTTATGGGAAAAAGCCGCTTCAACCGCCGGCCAAAATATTTGTTCTTCGCGGGTTTCTTTTAGCTCAAGGATAATAACAGAAGAATCTACTTTCGGAGCTGGAAAAAAGTTACCAGGTTTAACATGGCGCAGTATTTTTACGTTGGCGTTAGCCTCGGTTAAAAGTGTTAGAAAGCCGCGACTATTATCGCCAGCCTCGGCCGTTAAGCGCTCTGCCACTTCTTTCTGCACTAATAAAACAACTCTCTCTGGTTTCTTCTCTAAATGATAAATTTTGCGCAAAAGTGGCGAGGTAATTGAATAAGGAATATTGGCCACAATCTTGTATTTGCCGGGGATGTCTATGGTCCAGTCGATATGCAAAGCATCGCCAGTTATAAGAGTAAAACGAGGTAATCTTCGGCCACGAAGGTAGTCGGCAAGCTCGCGATCGGCCTCAATGGCAATTACCTTACCAGCCACTCTAAGAAGCCTTTCCGTTAAGGCGCCCAAGCCTGGACCAATCTCGACAACGGTCTCATCGTCCTTAATCTCACCGGCGGCAACAATTTCGTCCAAAATTGCATCGTTATGCAAAAAATTCTGGCCGAACCACTTTTTTGGGAGGGTATTAATATTTTTGAGAATGTCGCTCGGATTCATATAAAGCCATTATACCTTGAAACAGAACAAAATAATTCTTTTTAGCACCATTTTTTGTGAAGGCCAGGGGCCTTTTTGCGAGCCGGCCCCTAGGCCCTCACACTCCCTACCCCGAATCGCTGCCACAGGCGTGATGTGAAAATTCATTAAAAATTTTTAACATTGAACTGACGGCCAACAAAAATTTTTAGGAATTTTCGCTCGAGATTTCTAGAGGTGGCAAGTTGGCCAGCGACGGCACTGTCCGTGAGCCCATTGATAGGCGGTGGTGTAGATCTGGGCATTAGCGTCAAATATTGAAGCACCCGAGTAACCTGCCTGGGCCGAGGCAGATGGCCACCAGCCCGGGTCGTACTGGAACAGCCCGGAATAGCCATCACCAGAGATAGAATTTGCGTGACAGTTACTTTCGGCGATCATACTATTAAACAGGCTATTTGGGTCAATTTTGTACTTGGTGGCAGCGGCAACGACGGTCGAAATATACTGAGAGCACGAGGTGTGATCCTTGATTGAAGTCTCAAGCCCGCCCGCTTTAACTATCTGATTCTGGGTTGGCTTGGTAGTTACCGTAGAAATAAGTGTCTTGCTGATCTGTTCACCGTCTTGGCGAATTACCAAATAGGTTTTTTGGACTTGGCCATCAATTCCCGGCTGAACAATTGTCTGGTTGCCGACGAATTGAGTGTAATCAAGTTGGGTAATTGTCGTGAAAGACACTGGACTAGTTTCAGTGACGTTTGTCCGGGCAACTCGAGTGATTTTAATTGTAGTAGCGGGCGTAAGCGGCGTAGCCAGCGCCGGCGAAATTTTGTCGTCATTACCCAAATCGATATTCTTCTCGGTTAGTAAGTCCCCAACTGTTCCCTGCCAAGTTCTTTCAGTGGAAGATTTCTTGCCATCTATCACTGTAATCGGCAGGGCCCGCTCGACAATTATCACACCCCCTATCCCAAAAGAAGGGTCTGGAAAAGCAGTTACATGATCTTCGAGATAATATGGTTGGTTGGCCGCAGCAAATGCCGCCGGCACTGTCTTGGCAGAAGCTGGGTATGAGAATTTTATGCTCGGGTGCAAAGTTGAGTCGGTTCCATCTGAAGCTTGAGCAAAAAGCTCGCCTTGCGGCGCCGGAAAAATGAGGCGGTAAGCCCCAATGCCGATTGCCGCTATAACTACCACTGATACTGCCCACTTAATCCCGGATGACATGACTGCCTTTCACACTAACATTTAGACCAAAAACTTCAAGTCGGCAGCTATGTTGAAAAACTGCTGTTGGTGGTAAAATTTCTTTACTCTTTTCGTAGGAGGGAAGAATGGGTAACAACTACGAACTCGAGCACGCGTTGCTCGAAGTATTGGACATCGACAACTGGCAAGACACCTCTCAGATTAAAGAGGCTCTTGAAAGAAGGCAACTTTACGGTCGCGATCGCTTGGAGAAGATTCTTCTGACTCAAGGCCACATTGCTATAACCCTTCACCAGATGGGGCGTGGCAATTTGGTTGAGAAAGCCGAAAGAAACGAGCGAGTATCAGTATTTCGTTCGACAACAACCGTTTATCGACTGACCCAAAAGGGTTATATCGAGAAAATCGAGCGAGCCAGGCTTGCGACAAAAACTTACGGCGGTGCATATGCCTCCGCCTAACAACCCACTTCGTCCCCGGTTCTCCGGGGACATGTCTTTTTTCTACAGAAATTTTAGGTAAAATATTCTTGTTCAACATGGAGGTTTGTATGAGACTTGTCGTTACAAATAGGCTCGCCATCTCTTGTGGTAACGGTGTCTACATTTTAGAGACACTAACGCCACGTAAGAAACCAATTGTAATCGTTAGGCGCTCAAGCCTTAGAGAGCAACGATTGCTGAAATCCAAAAAGCGCTAACGCGCACCCAGAACGCCCCCGCTAGTCGGGGGCGAATCTTTAAAACTTATCGTAACTACATTAATATAGTTCTGCTCGAAGAAGGAGGAAGGGTTTTATGCCATATGCACATCGCCTAGCTACTAGCGGATTTCTATATGAAGTCGCCCGAGGGCTCGCCGGGCTGACGCTATTCAGACCTTCGGCACTACAACTGTGTCTGCCTTTGGACAATCAAGGAGTTGAACAACACCAACCGGTGTCGTATCAGCCACCAAAGAATATCAGATCCAGTAACAGGTACAGCTACCACAAAAATAGCCAGTCCTGAGCACCAACCCACGACCCGGTCTTCCAAGCCCGGGTCTATATTCTTAGTAGCCGTTACGTCTCAAGGCTTGTCTGTGGATTTTCAGCCAATGCTGATGTTGTTTGATGAACTTTTTAAAACCAATGCCATGAGAATGCTTAACGGTCATCCTCGGGTCTTTAACAAAGACGTACCCTTTGTTCAGAAAGTGAAATGCCCAATCGACATCCTCACCGCCCTCAGCCATCTCTTCGCTAAAATTATATACTTGCCAAAGTTTCCGTCGCATAAGTGAGTTGGTGTTTCCCAGTAAACCAATTCTGGGCTTTGATATTGCAACTGCTTTCGAATGTTCGATGACAAATGTTCTTATTTTTCTTCCCATCAGGCTGCTGTAATATATCTTTTCAGTCGTGCTAGCGTTTTCAAGTGTCATACAGGTACCAAAAACCCCTGCAATCTTAGGACTGGCAAAATATTTTAGACCAGATTTAATATAGTCGTTAAAGATTGGCACGCTGTGGCCCGAAAGATAACCAATGATTTCTCCACTGGCTTTTTCAGCGCCGAAATTACAGGAGTAGGCATAGCTGAATTTCTTGGGTAACTGATAGATTTTAACATCGAGCTTATCTTGAAAAGTTTTCAGAAACTCAACAGTTTTATCGGTTGAATTATCATCAACGGCAATTACTTCAAAGTCCTTAAATGTTTGTTTAGAAAGCGCTTCTAAAACTTGTGGCAAAAATCTCTCCTCGTTTTTCAGGCGCAGGATTAGCGAAACTTTGGGCATCACCTAGATATTACACCCTATCAATGAGGCTTTTATCAATTTCGTAGATAAACCTGCTGGGCAAAGTATTTGTCAGGCCGCCGTGAATTATTCTTTGGCGAGCGTAAGTCATATATAGCCGTTTCATCGCCCTGGTCATACCGACATAACAGAGTCGACGCTCCTCATCCATCTGAGCTTCGTCATCCAGCGATCGCATGTGAGGGAAAAGACCCTCTTCCATACCTGTTAGAAATACCGTATTGAATTCCAGACCCTTGGAGGCGTGCAGCGACATCATGGTAACAGCGTCGGCAGTGCCGTCGAAGTTATCGACATCAGAAACCAAAGCCACGTGCTCGAGAAAGTCTGGCATCTGTTCGAACTCAGCCGAAAGATTGATAAGCTCCTCCACGTTCTCCCAACGACCCTCTCCCTCTTCAGTTCCGTCGTCAACGAACAATTGGTACTTAGTGGCCTTAATAACTGCTTCTAGTGCCACCTGAGGTGGGTTGCCGGCCATCTTGCCGCGGATCTCTTCCATAGTTTCCAGAAAGGCATTAACCTTCTCACCACCGGCAGCAAAAGTTTTAGGGCCGATACCTCGTGGCGGCGTATTTATGATTCGGGAAAGTGAATGAGTGTCGTCTGGGTTCAGTAAAAAACGTAAATAGGCCAACATATCTTTGATTTCTTTTCGTTCGTAGAAGCGAAGCGCTCCAACCAAGCGGTAAGGTATGCCTTCAGTTAGGAAAATTTCCTCAATCACACGAGACTGGGCGTTGGTTCGATACAAAACAGCGAAACCGTTCCAGCTGTGTTCCATACTCTGAAGTGTTCTGGTTTCGGTTGCCAAAAAGTCTGCCTCGGCATAAGCGTTATGAGCTTCGAAAATAGTAATTGGCACTCCCTCGGCGTTATCGGTCCAGATCTTCTTATCAGACTTCTTTTTTACCTTATCCATAATCTGCGAAGCGCCCTTGAGGATTGTTTTAGTCGAACGATAGTTCTGCTCCAGTTTTATGGTTTGAACGGTGGGAAAATCGCGGTTGAAGTGCAAAATATTATGGAGATTAGCCCCACGCCAGCCGTAAATACTCTGGAAATCATCACCGACTACACAAAGATTCTTGGTCTGTTTGTTCGTCAGCGCTAAGGTTAGGCGATACTGGGCGTGGTTAGTGTCTTGATACTCGTCGATCATGACGTATTTAAATTTTTCCCAATACTTCTGCTGAATCTCTGGGTTCTCCTCGAGCATTTTTACGGTTATACCGATAAGATCATCAAAATCTAAGGCCGAGAGTTTTTTCAACTGCTTTTCGTACTCACGAAAAACCTCCAAGGCAATCTGTTGAAAATGCCCCTGTACGTACTGCTCATATTTATCAGCACTCATCAGCTCATTTTTGTTATTGCTGATAATCGATTTTATCGCCTGCGGGCTATACATCTTCGGGTCAAGATTTTTGTCCTTTAGAATTCCCTTAATTATCGAGAGAGTGTCATCGGTGTCGAAGATGGTAAAGTTCTTCGACAGCCCAATATTCTCTGCCTGTTCACGCAAAATTCGCACACAAATCGAGTGAAACGTACCAACCCAAGGCAAATAACGTCGCATTGCAAAAGCAGGGTTCTTCTCAAATTCGGCCAAAGGCAAACCAAGAATCTTCATAACCCTCTTGGCCATTTCCTGGCTCGACTTATTTGTGAAAGTTATTAAGAGGATCTCATCAAGCTTTGCCTTATTTTCGTCAATTATATAAGCCAAACGGTGAGTTAGGCATTTAGTTTTTCCCGAACCTGCGCCAGCCAATATTAGGACCGGTCCTTCGGTCGCTTTTACGGATTCAATCTGGGGCTCGTTTAGGCCGGCAAAAATATCTGTAGTTTGGGTCTCTGACATGCGGTTTTCAGCGTACCGGAAAAGAGCATATGAAAAAAGAGCGACATCCTTGTCGCTCATTTGTGCACTAACCACGGATGCAGGTTCCGAATCCGTCTTAATCGCTTGTATAGATAATCCGTTTGCCAGCATTGCTCAGCAGAGAAGCCCAGGCTTTCATAGCTCCAAACATCTCTAACCAGCGGGAAGTTGTTAAAACGCTCAAGAGGATCTGTTCTCGGCAAGTAATAGTAACGTGCTGCCAACATCCCCATCTCCGTCAGGTCTTCGTCAACATGAACGCGACCTTTAAGCATTTGCTTAAAGTAGGCAAAGCGAGCAACCTTATCAACGCAGTCCTGTTGCCGATGCCCACCAATCCACAGTTCGCATATCGGCTCAGGAAACTGAGAAAATACATAAGGAAGATTGGCGTAAATCGGTTTTGGACACTTGCTTCTGTCGGCTCCCAAAACCTGTAACTCTGGTGGACAATGCTGATTAAAAGTCATCCCAGCATCTATCAGTAAATCTGACGAGTGTATTCCAACGCGTTGATCAACCCCTTCATATTCAAGTCCGCCGCCCTCAGATCGAAACATCAGCCAACAGACACGGAAACCACGCTGTCTATAGCGAAGATCGATCGCTTTGGAATAGTGACCCAAAGCCAAGTCCGCCAGATCTGGTTGATAGTCTGGATAACCTATGCATGTTTCAAAGTACCTACGGTACGGGTAAAGGAACAAAAATACCTTCATTTCACCTCCAAGAAGATCTTTGCAAGATTATATCAAACAATCATAGACAAGCCCAGGAGCCTACTCCTCATGAGAAACCTTGGACGCTGGTTTGGCTTTTCGCTCAATGTCGAAGAAGCGGCTCTGTTCTGGGCGGAAGTGAAGCTCTACCTCGCCTATCGGGCCGTTACGGTGCTTTCTAATCAGTAGATCAGTAATATTTTTGCGTTCTGTTTCACGGTCGTAGTAGTCCTCTCGAAATAGGAACATAACAATATCAGCGTCTTGCTCGATAGAACCAGATTCGCGCAAATCGGAAAGCTGCGGCGTTTTCTTATCGCGATTTTCCACGTTACGAGAAAGCTGTGACAGGGCAATAACAGGTATATCCAGCTCACGAGCGATACCCTTCAAGTTACGAGAGATCTCAGAAACCTGTTGAACACGGTTGTCGGCATTAGCGCCAGAACCACCGTCGATTAACTGCAGATAATCTACAACCATTAGCCCCAAGTTATGTTCGGCTTTTAGGCGACGAGCACGAGTACGAATCTCTAAAATCGTCAAACCTGGTGAATCGTCGATAAATATCGGGGCCTCGGCCAGAGTTCCCATCGCCATACCGATGGCCGGAAAATCATCCTCGCTCAGGTTACCGGTGCGAAGCTTCCAACCGTCAACCATCGCTTGGGCACAGATAAGCTTATCCACCACCTGCTCTTTGCTCATCTCTAGCGAGAAGAAACCGGTCGGAACCTTACCTTTGGTGGCAGCATTAAGGGCCAGATTCAAGGCAAAAGTAGTTTTTCCCATCGAAGGGCGGGCGGCCAAAATAATTAAGTCTGAATTTTGGAAACCTGACAGTTGATTATCTAACTGTTTGAAGCCAGTAGTAACACCGCGAAGCAAACCTTTTTCTCGGTGTAGACGGTCAATTCTATCAAAGCTAGTGGCCAGAATGTCGGAGATTGGCATAAAGTTGTCTTTAACCAATTCATGAGAGACCTCAAAAACTGCCTTTTCAGCTTCATCCAGAATCTGCTGAACTTCCCTGTCCTCTTCGTAGCCAAGTTGGGATATTTTTTGGCCGGCCGCCAAAATTCGGCGCAACACCGCTTTCTGCCTAACAATCTCGGCATAATGAGTAACGTGAATGGCCGTTGGCACCGAGTTAACTAAAGTTGCTAAATAGGCCGCCCCACCAACGTGATCAAGCTGTTTTAAACCGTCTAGCTCGTTGGTGAGCGTTACTAAGTCGATTGGCGCTCGTTTGTCGTAGAGTCGCAGAATGGCTCGGAAAATTATCTGGTGATCAGAGCGGTAAAAATCTTTATCGCCAACAGCGTCGGCAACCTTATCCATAGCCTCTTTGTTTACCAAGATTGCACCGAGTACAGCTGCCTCGGCTTCTATATTTTGCGGCGGTATTTTCCCTAGTAATTCACTTTTGGCCATAGTCTCACTATTAACGTTTTAATATTGTTGAAGCAAGCACCTCTCCTCACTTCCACGAGTCCCGAGAAATATCCTTGCAGCAACGTATGAAGGTTATTTTGCTTGGCCCCGCCATGCGGGAAAATAACCGGAATTAGGCCTTGAGCCGCAGGAGCGAGAGGCCGGTTGCGAAAGGATATTTCTCGGGACTCTACTCAACCCTCAATCTCAAAAACGTCGACGACTGCGCCTACGAGATCTTCTTCGGCTTTCACCTCGGGTGAAAGCTTCACGTCGGTTCGGACGTGACACTCTAGACTTATCGCTCGGCCAGCAACCTTGCTGGCCGCTGTTTCTATTTGTTTACGATTTTTTGGCTCGTAAAGTCTTTCCGAGTAAAAACGGAATTTAACGGCCGTAATCATCTTGTCTTCAAGTAAGCTTTCCAGCTCGGCCGAGCGCAAAACGGCATAGATTGCGTGGTTCACTTCTTTAATTTCAACCAAGAACGAATTCCAGAATTCATCAGAACCTTCCGATTTTACTGGGTGTGAAACAGCGTCGACAGCAACCGGAGCTTCTTCAATTTTAATCTCGGCGGGCTTTTGTATGTCTGATACTGTTGGTGGCTCTGGAACTTGCTCTACTACGGGTACTGCCCTTACTACTTCTTGAGCAGAAAGCTTAGCCTGTTCAACTACAGGTATGGTCTTAAACACCTCAGTCGGTTGAGGTGTTTGGCCGATGGAAGCCAACTCGTAGAGCTTTGCTAGTAGTAACGCTGTCGGATCGGCCGAACCACGAACACGTGCTAGAACAACAAGCAGCTGCTCAAGCAGCCATACGTCATATATGACGTATGGCTGCTTGGAGCTACCATCCAATATCTCTTTCTTTAAAAGGTCTGTTAAAGTTTTTACCAGAACAATTATATCGCCACCACCGTTAATAAATTCACGCAGAGTGGCCATAAGTTTGTCTGAATCCTTGCCTGTTAATGACGCGCGAACAATCTCAATTGTGGCCGTTTCCGGCATTCCCAACAGTTCTCGTAGCATAGCGGCATCAAGTTTTTTATCTTGACTGGCAACGTTGCCTAACAGGGTTAAAGCGTCGCGGAACGAACCCTCTGCCCTAGCGACAACTACCTCTATCGCCTCGTCATCGAGACCAATTTTTTCTTGTTTAACAACTTTCTTGAGTAACTCGCGCAGCGATTCGTCACCCGCTCGATGAAATTGGTAGCGCTGGCAACGGGAAATAATCGTATCTGGAACCTTATGGAGCTCGGTTGTGGCTAGAATAAAAATTACATGCGCCGGTGGCTCTTCCAGGGTTTTTAATAATGCATTAAAGGCTTCTTTGGTTAACATATGAACCTCGTCGATAATATAAACTTTGTATTTTCCTCGACTTGGTGCATAAGCCACGCGTTCACGTAGCTCGCGAATCTCGTCAATGCCTCGGTTGGAAGCGGCATCAATCTCGATAATATCTACTAAGCTGCCATTAGCCATCTCTAAACAAATCTCGCACTTGCCACATGGTTCGATGCCATCAATCGGGCTCTGGCAGTTAACTGCTTTAGCAAACAAGCGAGCAAGTGTTGTTTTACCTGTTCCACGCGGCCCAGAGAATAAATAGGCATGACCGACCGTGCCTTTCTTCAAAGAATTTTTGATATTTTCACTGATATGATCCTGGCCAATTACCTCTGTAAAATTGGCTGGACGGTACTTGCGGTAGAGTGAACTCATCTTCGTTTTTGACCATGCCACAATTAACCCCAATTGTCACGAGATTTTTGCTCGCAAGCTTGGATATTTTGGTATTCTAAATAATAGGAGGGAAATTGGCCGTTACTATTGATGTTATTAAACAAATAAGCAAAAAAACTGGTGTACCAACGTACAAAAGTCGGGCTTATTTGAAAGCGCTAACAGATTCGATTACCTCGGGAATCCGGGACGGTAAAGTTGTAGATATTCAACCGCTGGGCAAATTTCAGTTAATCCAGCTCCCCGAGCGCGAAGTTACCGCCAAACTGGGAGGTAAACAACAAGATATCGACCTTGAACCAACAGTCGTCCCAAATTTTCAGCCTTATCCTGCCCCAAACCAGGCCGTTAAACCAGCTCCGGTCAAAACTGACAATTCAAGCAGCATCTTCCGCGTTGGAACACTCAGAAACACCGAGAGTAACGTCCAATTTATAGAGCTCAACGGTAAGACCATCCCCAAGCCAATTCTTTCTTTGATTCCAGAGCCAATCGCCCGAAAATACAAGTCTGTGCCATTTTTACTCGAGGATAAAACACTTTCCGTGGCTATGACCGACCCAGAAAACGAAGAGGCCTTCAACGCCATTCGCAAGATCACCGGCAAGATTGTGAAACCGTTTATTACCACTGACGAAGATATGTCTTATGCCCTAGACCAGTACTCAGCCCTGCAATCAGAGATGAAAGAGATGCTTGCCAGCGACGACACCGAGGAGATAACTCCAGTCGAGGAGAAAGATCAACAGACTCGTGACGAAGATGCCGACGAAGCCTCGCCAGCTGCCAAAGTAATAAGCACCCTTTTAAAAAGAGCTGTCCGCGAGAAAGCCTCGGATATTCATATTGAACCAAGTGAAGAAGCTGTTTTGGTTCGTTTCCGTGTTGACGGTGTGTTGCGCAAAGTTTTAACGCTGCCAAAAGAGATTCAATCAAGCCTTATCTCTCGTATAAAAATATTGTCTAACCTTAAAATCGACGAGACTCGCCTACCTCAAGACGGCCGTATCCAGGTTCTGATGGACGGCAATAACGTGGACTTTCGTATCTCCACGATTCCTACTGTTACAGGTGAAAAAGTAGTTGCTCGTGTCTTGGATCACTCCAAGGGCACGCTAACTTTCGAACAGCTTGGCTTGCGTGGCCGCGCCCTGCAAATTCTTGAAGACAACACCAAAAAAGCCCACGGCATGACCTTAGTTACCGGCCCAACCGGTTCGGGTAAATCAACAACGCTCTACGCCATTATCAGTAAGATAAAGGGCGACGGCATCAATATTATTACTATGGAAGACCCGGTCGAGTACCGTATGACCGGCGTCAACCAGAGCCAGGTAAACTCTAAGATCGGCTACACATTCGCCAACGGTTTGCGCTCGATTTTGCGTCAGGATCCAGACGTTATTATGGTCGGTGAGATTCGCGACAAAGAAACCGCTGATATCGCTATTAATGCCGCTCTAACAGGTCATATCGTCGTTTCCAGCTTGCACACCAACGATGCCGCCGGCGCTATCCCCCGTTTGCTCGATATGGGTATCGAGCCGTTCTTGATTACCTCCAGTACCAACGCCGTTATTGCTCAACGTCTTTGCCGCCAGATTTGCGACAAATGCCGTAAAGAAATTACTCTCAAAGACGAAGAAACTGCGCTTTTGGCTAAGGATTTAGATGCCTTGCCCGAGCCAGAAAAAACCCAGGCCAAACAAAACTTTAAGTTCTACCAAGGCGAGGGCTGTAGTGCTTGTGGCAACACCGGTTACAAAGGCCGAATCGGTATCTTCGAGATTTTGGGCGTTACCGAACCTATTAAACAACTCGCTCTCAAGCGTGCCACCAGCAGCGATATCTTCGCAGAGGCTCAGAAAGAAGGCTTTATTACCATGCGCCAAGACGGCCTACTAAAAGTTTTTGATGGCCTCACCACTCTGGAAGAAGTCTGGCGAGTAACCAAAGACTAATATGAATACTTTGAAGTTTCTAAGAGCTGGAAATGGTGTTGCTTTGATGACTTGGAGCGAACGCGAGCCCGGTCGAAAAGCAATAACGTTTCCAGCGAGAATTAATCTCAATGTCCACATTTAGCTACACCGTCCGTCCGCACGGCGGCAAGATACAATCAGGCAAAATCGAGGCTGAGACCTTGGGCGAAGCCTCAAAAAAACTTCACGCGGAAGGCTTTAGTATTCTCAAATTAACCGAGGAACACGGCCTACCATTTAGCCTAAAAAATTTCACCAAAAAAGTGCCGTTCAAAGATAAGATTATTTTTACCCGAGAGCTTTCAGTTATGACCAAAGCAGGCCTGCCGATCGTTAAGGCTATGGAAGCTCTTGCCAAACAAACAGAGAGCCAGTACTTCAAAGAAGTAATCCGCGACATTATCGTTCAGATAAAAGGCGGCCGAACCTTATCAAAAGCCCTGGCCAAGTATCCAAAAGTTTTTCCGGAAATTTATATCGCCGTCGTTAAAGCAGGTGAGCAAACCGGTCAGTTAGCCGAAGTTTTAATGAATTTGGCCGAACAACAAGAGAAGGATGCCGACCTGATCTCGAAAGTAAAATCAGCCATGATCTACCCTGCTGTCATCTTGCTAGCCCTGGTTGGCGTAGTTATCTTGATCGTCTTCTTCGTTCTGCCAAATTTGACAACTGTCTTCGCCGACTCTAACACGACACTACCGTTCGCTACTCGACTACTGCTCGGTGTTAGCGACGTTATCCGCCATTATTTCTTAATAGTTATCGCCTTGCTCGCAGGTGCCTATATTGGTTTCCGTTATTGGGTAGCTAAACCAAGTGGCCGAGCATTTTATGATAAGCTCAAGATTAAAATTCCGGTCTTCGGAACCTTAACCAAAAAAGTCTATATGGCTCGTTTCTCCCGAACTATGGCAATGCTCACCAAAGCCAGTCTGCCGATTTTGGTCTCGATAAAAATAATTCGCAAAACCATCAACAACTATCACTACGATTTGGCTTTTGATCGAATCGAGAAAGCAGTTGAATCCGGCAAGGCATTATCCGCAGCCTTGGAAAAAGAAGTTTTGTTTCCGCCGATGGTCTCGCAGCTTACCAGTCTGGGTGAAGAATCCGGCTCACTCGAAGGTGTGTTTGTTGAGATTGCCGACTTCTACGATAAAGAAGTGGACACCAACTCCAAGAACCTTTCTACTCTGCTTGAACCTGTAATGCTGATAATCATGGGCATCGGCGTGGCCTTCGTTGCCATCGCCGTGCTACAGCCAATCTACGGTCTGGTCCAGAACTTTGGCGGCTAGTCCGCTTTTGAGCTATGCTAAATATTAGGAGGGAAATTGGGGAAAGTAATTGTCGGTATCGATATTGCCTATGAAGCGGTAAAAGTCATCGCCTTGGAGAAAAAGGGCGCGGACAAATTTAATTTAATCGGTTTAAATGTCGCCTCAATTCCCGAGGCTTCTTGGTCCGCCGACGAGCTGAAGAACCAAGAAGAGATCTCCAAAGTAATTCACGAGGCTTTCCGTGGCGCCAAACCTCACGCCATCAGCGGCAAGCAAGTAATGATGTCACTGCCAGAATCCGCCGTTTTCTCTGGTACATTTTCGGTGCCAAATTTAAGCAAAAAAGAGCTGACCCAGTCGCTACCCTTCGAGATCGCCGAGAAACTTTCCATAGATTTAGACGAGTACTCAATCGATTATGAGCTCACTAACAGCGCCTGCCGACCAATTTTGGGCGCCGAACACAAGATGAGCGTCGATAGCGGTAGCGGCCAAGAGATTAAAGACACTGATGGCGACGGCGATGCCAAACCATCTATAAGATCCGGTCAGCCACCAGTTGCTAGTATGCCACCAGTTTCAGAAGAAAAATCTCCAATCGAGAGCGGGATCGTTAAGGAGAAACCGAAAGCTGTACCGATAAATCTTGATCTACCCCAAACTACCGGCACCAAGATGGAACAGACCGCTGTTTTTGCCGTGGCTGCAAAGAAAACTTTAATCGATTCTGTTGTAGACCTAGGCGAATTAACCCACCTGGAGATTGCCGGTATCGATATTAAATCTGGTGCCATCGCCCGAGCTATCGCCCCGAGTGACGCCAAGATGCGCCTAATCGTGGAGCTAAGCGCCAACACCACTATTGTTATGGTTACAGAAGGAAATTCGCTTCGCTTAACTTCAGCCGTGCCGATCGGCGTTCACGCCCCCGGTGCTCATCCACTAATGAAACTGGAAGATTTCAAGGGCTTGGCCGGCCCGATCTTCGACGAGCTTTCGCACGTCACCAAATTCTACGAGAACAGAATCTGCCCCGGCAACAAGATCGTGGAACTGATCTTATCTGGTGGTGGCTCTAACATCGAAGGCATCGCCGACCTTTTCCAAACCCAAATGGGCCTGCCAACTAGCTTGGGCAACCCGCTGAAAAACGTTGATATCGACCACTACCCCATCAAGCCCGATCTAGCCCGCACATTTACTGGTAGTATTGGATTAGCGATGAGGGGACTAAATGCTTAATCTTTTACCTAAAGAAGTTAAGGAAAAATACCACGCCTCAACCAAGGCCTACGGTATTTCGGTGATTTATTTAATAGTTATCGCCGTTCTTGGTTTGGGCGCCGCCGGTTTGGCCACGTTTAACTATATGCAACAGGTGGATATCGGCAACAAACAGGGCGATCTGCAAAGCCTGGTATCGCAGCAGCAGAAAGGCTCCGACATCACCAAGCAAGCGGCATTTTTGGAAGATAGGCTTACTGCCAGTACTAGATACCAAGAAAAAGCCGATTGGAGCGCAACACTAGGCACAATCGCCGGCGATATACCAACCGACGTCCAGCTAACTTCGCTTAAATTAACCGACAGCAGCAACCTCGAACTCTCCGGTCAAACGACCGATCAGCTCTCGGCGATACTGCTAAAACAGCGCTTAACAGCCGAGAAAAATTTCTCCAACGTAACAATGACCGCCCTAACCGAGACTAAGGGCGACAAAGGCTTGGTTTACACTTTCACAATAACTTTTGGATCTAAGACACAATGAGCCTATTAAAAAATACCTATTTCTGGATTACCACTTCTATCTTTTTGGTTGTTGGTGTCGGTACAATTTGGCTAGCCTATCCGCCATTACTTAGCGCTTTTCAAGATAATCGCAGCCAGATTTCCGAATTAAATACCCAAATCGATCAGCAGCAACAGCATTTAAATATTCTGAACCAGTTAAATGGTAAAAAAGATGCCGTTGCTAGCCTGTATTCATCGGCTAATATCGCCCTGCCAACCACCACCGACCCAGAAGATTTGGTTCTGCAGCTGCGTGGCATGCTTAACAGTATCGGACTTACGGGCGCAACCATAACTGCCCCATTCCAATCTGCTGCTGCAGCCTCATCGGCCAGCTCGGCAACAAATGCCAACGGAGCCCAGCCTATTACCCAAACTGGCACAGTCAGTTCGGCACCTATAGTAAACGGCAGCGCCGGTGCCGCCATTACATTTACCTTAACTGGCACCATGGATTACCCTACCACCCAAACTTTATTAGCCAAGCTAAAGACATTTGCCAGATGGAATAAAGTTACAACCATTACAATCACTAGCACTAGTGGCGCACCAACAACTTCGGTAACCGCCCAGATATTCTCTAAGGCCGCCGGATCAACAGAATTCACCGGCAGCGATCCGGCTTTCCTTGATAAAACCACCAAATTATTTGCTGCCGTTCAGAGTTACGCCGTTACCCCAGATGCCACCAAGCAGGGCACTTACGGCCGCGTGAATCCCTTCGCCACCCCGTAAAACTCCTAAATTTGACTTTAGTTTATACAGTAGTACGCTGAGTTTAAGCTTAGCTATAATTTATGCTGAATTTTAAACATATCCCAGTCAAAGAAAAATACGAGTTCCTAATTGGCATTCTGGCTTTTATTATTATAATTAGTGGCGGTTGCTATCTGTACAAACATCCCGTAAACGCCTTGAAAACCACTAACAACGCCCAGACAAATGACCTTGCCCAAACTATAACTAAGCACGACGTTCCATTCACGACTACAACAAGCGATTTAACAAGCTTTTCTGTTGATGGTACCGGAACATTTTCTGGACCAGATTCCGCCGTTAGAGTTATATTATTGGGCTATTCAAAGGGAAAGCAGGTGAATTATCTGGTTTATAATAATTTCAACCTAACTGGGGGCTCAACCACCTTTAGTTTTAATTCTTCAGCTATTGAAACAAGCATACTACCAGACGTGCAGCCTATTGGTTTAAGATGGGAAACTGCTGACGGCAGTACAGTGCAAATCACCAAGCAGCATATCAATGAACAAGCTACCAGAGCACTCGTACCCGCAATAAAAGCCCAAGACTTAAAGCCCGTTGGTGGCGGTATTTTAGGGCTAGCTCTTTCAGCTACAAAAGTTGATTACACTAATAAGACAGCTAGCGCCATTAATGACGTAATGAATAAGGTTGTTCCTGCAGTTGCCTCTTCTCGAGCAACTTCAACCACATCTTCCACTTCTGTTGCCGGTTTTACTGCTGGTAGAACAAGCTTAACCGATCTAACATATCAGCAGTTAATAGATTCTACCGGCGGCGACCCTACATTATCGTCCACTTCCAACGCTTTTATGTACTACGACGGCGGAATATTTCCAGTCAGCAACGATTGGGCGAAGGATTGGAATCTTGGATTTAAAAATTCCTACTCAGTTTCAACGACCAGTACATTACCAAAAACATTTGACTGGAGAAATTGGGATGGAGCTAACTTTATTACACCTGTTAAAGATCAAGGAAACTTATGCTCCAGCTGTTGGGCATTCGCTTCAATCGCCTCAATCGAAGCCATTACAAACATTCAATTCAACGAACCAATAGCTAGAGACCTCTCTGAACAACAGATGATTGGCAGCTTCTCATTCAGAGAATTTGGCATAACCTGGGCCAGTGCTTGCAAGGGGGGATTTTCAAATAATGTCTATAACTATGCTATGGGAAACGATGTTTTAACAGAGGCTGAAGACCCAAATACTGGCGTCGGCGGAGACAACAAAAGCTCTGTTACTGACCCAGCTAATCATATTAGGATATCTGGTGGCAGTAGCTATCCTGGTCAGGTTTCAGCAGATACTTTGATCAAACTTCTTATTCAAAGAGGGCCGATTACTGTCTATGTCAAACCTCAGATAAATCACTTCTTGTCTATAGTTGGCTACGAGCTTGACGCTTCCAATAACGTAATCTGGCACGTTAAGAATAGTTGGGGAACTGATTGGGGCGGAACTGGCTCCAACGCCGGATTTGCAAATTTAGTACTAAACGATCAGGCAGTATTAGAGTTTCGCTTTGCAACTGAGCCATATTATCCAAGAGATCTTTCTCACCAAGCAACCTGCACAGACCGAGATGGTGACGGCTACTATTTCTGGGGACTTGGCTCGAAACCATCTACCTGTCCTGCGGGATCTCCAATTCTTGAGGATGCCAATGATGGAGATTCATCAATGTATTCTTTCCCAGACAGCTCAGGACTTAACATACCAGTTATTCCAAATCCAGCACCGGCCATTTATGGATATACTGTTAACGGTAATAATGTTACTAGAGGAAAGCTAACTGCCCCAATTAGCACACTTACAATTGGCTTTACTACTAACATTCCAGACCAGATTAGCGTTGGTATAACCGTTACATCTGGATCTGGAAGTAGTTTAAAAACCTTATTTACTAGCTCTACAACTTCAGCTCCAGCTATCGTCAGATCAAACCGCACTGTAGATTTTAAGCTTGCTACGCCTTTAGCTGGCGGTACCTACGGCGTAACTTTAGTTCTACAGGCCAATAACAAAGTTACTAGTAAAACATTCTCCGTTGGCGTCACTCAGCCAAGAAGATCCACAAATAGATAGTAATACCCTTGAAAAAATACTGATAATGTGCTAAGATTTGCCGGTAAGTTGCCAGGAGGTGGCACAATGAAGTTTTCCATCTTGATTTTCGTTGTTTTGGGTCTTATTGGTTGTGGTGGCGTAATGCCAAATCAACCAGCTAACCCCTATATCTACTTTGCCGTTGATCACAACGGCGGGGCGCCGGTTTATAAAACCAGCGCTGGAACGCCCTTGACCAGAGACGAGTTCGTCTCGTACATAAAGTCATCGGTAGATCCGAAGCTATTGCTGGTCTTCCATCCAGCAAACGACTCAAGCAACCGGTGGCAAATTAGCCGGTCGGTCGACGGCGACAACTTCGTTTTTACAAAGGACGTGTTCATGCCAAGCGCTAGTACATGCTCAATCTACAAATCGGGCATCGACTACTTCTTAAAAACGGGGAGTTACGTTCCAGAAGTTGGAGACTCACTCTACGCCCTTCACGATGCATATTGGGGGCCATAATGACCCATTAATCGGCTTCATGCCCTCACCTATCCAGGTGGGGGCTAATTTTTATCCGACTTCAACAATGTCGGCGCCGAGATCTTTCAGTTTCTCTGGTAAGTCTTCGTAGCCGCGGTAAAGTACGGCAAAGTTATCGAGTTTAGATTCACCTTCGGCCGCCAAGGCAGCTACAACGTATGAAAAACCAGCTCGCAGGTCGGGAATTTTAATCTCAGCTCCGTGTAATTTTGTTGGACCAGTTATCGAGGCACTATGTAAATAGCTAGTACCGGCATAACGGCACTCTTTTCCACCCAAACATTGGTTATACAGCTGTATTTGGGCGCCCATGGTATTCAGGGCCTCAACGTAACCAAAACGCTCTTCGTAGACCGTCTCGTGCACCACAGACGTGCCCTTAGCTTGGGTGAGCATAACAACAAACGGCTGTTGCCAGTCGGTCATAAAACCTGGGTGAACATCGGTCTCGAGTGAAATGGATTTTAGTTCGTCGGCTTCTCGGTAAAAAGTAATTCCTTCGGAGTTAATGTCGAATCCACCGCCCACTTGGCGGAATTTATTCAAAAATGTCATCATATCCAGCTGTCTGGCACCTACTACCTTAATTCGCCCGTTTGTAACGGCGGCGGCACAGGCCCAACTTGCGGCTTCGATTCGATCAGGTAAAGCGACGTGATGATAGCCCTTCAGCTTCTTTACGCCAACAATTGTAATAACGCGGTCGGTATCTACGGAAATAATAGCACCCATTTTTTGTAATACGGCGATTAAATCGATAATCTCTGGTTCAACAGCGGCGTTTGAGAGTTCGGTCACGCCATCGGCCAGAACACTGGAAAGTAGTACTTGCTCGGTTGAACCAACGCTTGGATACTCCAAGGCTATTTTGGCGCCCTTCAAACCTTCTGGCGCATCAAGGTGGAAGCTACACTCTTCCTCGGTAATAGTTGCCCCAAGCAATCTTAAGGCATCGATATGAAAATTAATCGGTCGTCGGCCAATATTACAACCGCCCGGCATCGGGATTATTGCCCGGCCGATTCTAGCCAACATCGGACCGCAAGCCAGCGGCGGGATACGACTTTTTTTACCGAGAGCGATCATCGTCGCCTCGTCGGGGAACTTTAGCTCCGGGGCTTTAATGGTAACTTTTCGGTCTTCAATCTCCACCTCGCCACCAAAAGCCCGAATCATCTCGGAAACAATCTCTACGTCCTCAACCAAGGAAACGTCTTCTAGTACGGAAGTCTCTTCGCTTAATAAGGCAGCCACCATCTGTTTAGAAACAGAGTTTTTAGCTCCATGAACAACAACCTCACCTTTTAGTGGTTGTCCGCCGTTGAGGCGCAAATAGCTGGCAATTTTGGTTTCTGTTTCTGACACTTTTACACCTTTGGCCTAAGCTGCGGGAGTTGGTTCGGCAGGTGCAGCACCCTTTTCGAGAACTTTGTGGATTTTGGCGATAACATCACCTGGCATAGCTTCCGATTTAACAATATAGTCGTCGGCGCCACGAGTGATACTCTCCATCTTTTCACGATCCTGAATTAGAGCGGTCAGGATAATAACTGGGATGTCTTTGGTTTCTGGCTGCTCCTTGAGCTTTTTGAGCACGTCCAAACCGTTCATCTTCGGCATCATCACGTCCAACAAAATAACATTTGGATGATCGCTAGTGGCTTTCTGTAAGCCTTCTTCGCCATCCTTCGCCAAATCAACCGTAAAACCCTCGGCCTTTAAGCGCTCGCCGTACATCTCGCGAAGCGTCAGGTCGTCGTCACACAATAAGATACTTTTACTTGTTTCTGCCATATTAATTTAAATGTATCACTAAATGCATACGTTTCAAGAACTAAGAAATTCATCGGCCGTAACAATTGGAACGTTCTTGTATCCCTTAAGTACAAGCAGGTCTTTATCGCCCGAGATAATGTAATCCATTTTAGCTTCATCAGCAATTGCCAAAACATTATTGTCTGCTGCGTCTCTAACTAAATTAGGAATCGACTTTGGGTCGTGTATCACTAAAATTTCCCTCATTAATTTATCAATTCCTTCAACTTTTTCTTTTCCAACCTTAAATTTGTGAGAGGCCACTCTTGCTAACTCCCCGAGAAGATATTCAGAACAGTGCCCACAAACATTTCCCTTAGCGATTTCATTAAGTATTTTTTCCGGCTTTCCGCCAAAAAGTAGCCCTGATACTAAAATATTAGTATCAACCACAACATCCATCCCTTATTTACCAGCCCGGTACTCTTTAATTAGTCGCTCTACGTCTTTTTCCGTGAACCCTTTTTCCTTAGCCTCTTTTTGAAGACTAGAGGCTAGCTCATCAAGTTTATTTTTAAGAATATATCGTCGCAACACCTCGCGCATCAGCTCACTACGAGTACGAAACTCCTTTTTCGCCACCTCGTCTGCCTGTTTTAGCAGCTCATTTGGTAAAGACAAGTTAATAGTTTTTGTTTTCATTCTTGTATTAACTTAATACAAAGCTTGTATGTTGTCAATACTAAAATTTACAGATATAAGCGTGTTAACAATTGTTTTCTGTCATTGCGAGAAGCGGTTTTATATGTTTAAACATATAAAACCGCGACGAAGCAATCTATACACGGTGATACCACCGTGGTTGGCAGACGGACTTTGTCCTATCGCCTATCAAACTGTTTCAGTCGCCACATTTCGCTAGCAATCACACTGTGAGGATGTTTGTACTGTTTGTCTATTAGCCTCTAGAGCTGCGGCCCAAAACACTCCTGTTATAAGCACGGCGACGACCAAAACGGCTATTCCTGAAATCGTCCAACGCCTTTGGGACTTTCTTAAACCATCTACATCTGAATATCTGCCTGAACTCCAAGCAATATCATCGCCCTTAGCTGCCAGCTTAAACACCATAAGGATAATAATAATGTCTGGAACGATACTAATTAATGCAGCCGCTCCAATACTTGGTATTAGATTGCCTAAAACAAACAACACGATTACCGCTGCAGTCACAACAACATAGAGCCATAGAGGAATGATTATCATCATAGCTACCAGCAACAGCGCTAATAACATAAAGGATATCCTGCCACTTAATCCAAACAAAATTCCTGCAAATGCTATCAGTGGCAATGCCTGAAAAAATAGCAATATAGCCAATAACCCATACGACAGCTTCGATTTATGCCTGATCCCCCAAATACACGGCAGCAAAAACGCGCCCCAGTTGAAGCTGGTTTTATTAAGTCCTTCCGGCAGATCTTCCACTGGTTTCTCTTCGACTGGTAAATTACTTGGCGTTGTCTCCTGGCCAGGAAAAGAGTCGTCGTTAATTTTATTGTCCCAAACACTTGCCATTAGCTAACCGTAACAAATATTTAAATAATAAGAAATTTCTGAAAACTTAAGGTCAACCAATAGTTACCACGAGTTTTTTATCAACTGCTGCGGCAATTTTTTCCAGCAGGTGCAAAGTTGGGTTGGCTTCACCAGACTCTAGTCTAGAAATGGCTGACTGCTTGGTGCCAATTTTCTTAGCTAACTGGGCTTGGGTTAGGCCGCTATCTATTCGTTGTTTTATTAACTGCGAAATAACACTGTAAGTCGGTTCTAGCCGCCTATATTCTTTGGCGGCTTCTGGGTCTTTTAGCAATTCTTTTTTTACACTTTTCCAGGTTTCCATAAGATTAATATCACCTATATGTGATACGGTGTCAAGCGCCAAACTTACAGTTCTTTCAATCGTTTTCTAGCCAAGAATCCGACAAACTTCGTAAACATCCTTATTGTCATTCCAAAGCTCAACAACCTTCGCTCTTAGCTCTTTCTGCTTCTCGTAACCCTGGTCAATTTCACCATCGAGAAGTTCCTTAAATTCAATATTCAATAAAACTGTCAAAGCCTCTTTGATGTCATTGAATCTTTCCCTCGAGACTCCCTTCTCCTTCATCTCTGGTTGAATAAACTCATAGGTATAAAAATGTAACAATTCGTGCAAAATAACCTTCATCGCATATTTTGGATTGCCTAAGGTCGTAAAAAAGTAGTGCCCTGCGTAATTATAGGCACACCGGTCATTCAAAGTTAGGTAAACAGTTACATCAAACGGCAAATCTTTCCCAAATAAATAGTTAAAAG
>CAIMEH010000030.1 GCA_903839975.1 uncultured Candidatus Berkelbacteria bacterium | reverse complement strand
CCTCGAACATCTCGACAGCGTCTTTGAACTTACCGAAATCAATTACTTTGCCAGTCAAATCATTTTTTAATAATAATTCTATAACTTTTTTGGTGGTATTCTTGCCAGCCATGTCATTATCAAAAGCCAGTAAGAAATTATTAGTGTATTTGGATAGTATTTGAAGCTGACGTTCGGTAATGGCAGTGCCGGAACTGGCAACCGCTTGTTTGACTCCGCCTTGATGTAATGAGATTACGTCCATCTGACCTTCGACTAAGACGACGTAATCTTTTTCTTTAATAAAATTTTTGGCAAAATTTAATCCGTATAAAATTCGACTCTTATTATATAGGGGCGTTTCTGGCGAGTTTAAGTATTTCGGCTGGATATCACCAAGTGCGCGGCCGGTAAAAGCAATGACATTTCCCAGCACGTCAAAGATTGGGAACATTATTCGGTTATAAAATCGTTCTGGCGAGCCGGAGCTGGAAAGCTCGGCAATCGTGACACCGTGTTTGAGCATTGAGCTTTTTATGTCAAAGTTTTTAGGAGCAAAACCGATGCCAAAATCTTCGATAGTTTTTTTGTCTAATTTACGTTTTTTTAAATATTCTAGGGCAGAGCCTCCCATTTTTGGGTCATTTAATATTTTTTGGAATATTCGACTGGCTAATAAATTAATTCGGAATAATCGGTCTTTTTTATCTGCGGTTTGATGCTCGGCATTTGTTCTTGGCTGCAAAGTAACACCGGCTTTGGCAGCCAAAAGCCGCAAGGCATCGCCGAACTCCAGAGATTCGGATTCCATAATAAATCGAAAAGCGTCGCCACCCCGACCGCAGCCGAAGCACT
Source organism: uncultured Candidatus Berkelbacteria bacterium (assembly GCA_903839975.1). Classification (GTDB taxonomy): domain Bacteria; phylum Patescibacteriota; class UBA1384; order 2-12-FULL-50-11; family 2-12-FULL-50-11; genus CAIMEH01. The sequence continues at coordinate 19,926 of CAIMEH010000030.1, read as the reverse complement.
TCCAGATTTGTTTTTGCGGACTAACCATCATCGACGGTGTCTTCTCTTGGTGAAACGGACAAACGCCCTTGTAGTTTGCGCCAGCTTTTTTGAGCGTAACGTATTGGCTAATTAAATCGACGATATCAATCCGCTGCTTAACTTCTTCGACCTCGTTCATCACTAGCTGAATTAAACCTTTTTTTAGGGTAAAATACAAAGGTATCGGAGATATTGTGGCTCTATTATTGGAGAGGTCGCATAGTGGGTCGGAAGTGAGCGGGCGGAGCTTCCGACGGGAAACAAAAGTTTCCCTGGAGGACACTATGCACAGTTTTTTGCTCGAGGCTCCGCCGAGAAATATGGAGAGGTCGCATAGTGGCCTAGTGCGCGACATTGGAAATGTCGTATGTCCGTAAGGGCATCGAGGGTTCGACTCCCTCCCTCTCCGCAAAAAATGATTACCCACTTTGGTGGGTTATTATTTTTACAGAAACGTATCGAACCCTATGAGCTCTCCGAATGTGGGGATTGACGTTATCTAAACGGGTTGAAATTATCGTACCAATGGCACGTGGCCGAGCTTGGCAGCTGTTTGGTAGGATTGCCGTGACGGACCCAAGCGCCACTGTCACAGAGCCAACTATCTTCGTTGCCACGAAATACCATAAATGCCACGAAGAGAAGCAGCAAGATAATTATCCAGGTTAGTAACTTTTTCACAAAACTATCGTACCGCGATTTTGCTAGAATATGAAGCATGCAAAACATAAGCAACGAAGACTGGAAGAAAAAATTGTCGCCGGAGCAGTATCGGATCTTGCGCGAGAACGGGACAGATGCGCCCTTTACCGGGCAGTACGTGAATAATCATGAGGCCGGCATGTATACCTGCGCCGCTTGTGGCAACGAACTGTTCGATTCAGAAACAAAGTTTGAATCTGGCAGTGGCTGGCCGAGTTTTTACGATGTAATTTCAAAAGGCAATGTGAAAGTTTCTGAAGATGGCTCGCACGGCATGAAACGACTAGAAGTAACCTGCGCCAACTGTGGCTCGCATTTAGGGCATTTGTTTGATGATGGTCCGCGCGACAAAACCGGACAACGATATTGCATTAACTCAACTTCGTTAAATTTCAAAGCAAAGAAATAGGGCTAGCTCACGGCGAGCTAACCCTTTTGGCTGGTAATTATCCACCACTCAGCGTCGGTACAGTCTAGGTCTTTTTGACTAAGACCTAAATTTTCCACCTCTGCTTGGAGAACAATTACTCTTGGGCTGTTGGCAACAAGGCCACCGTTTTTACGACATTCGGCCAAGACGTCGCGGATCTCTTCGATGCCTCCGGCAACGTAGTACTTATCGTTAACTCCGCTCCTTTTCTTGCTGGTAGAGAGCATATTCTTAACCGGCTTCTTCTTGCCCTTAGTTGTTACCCGATAAATTATGTACGCGGCGATTAACACCACGGACACAATGACGGCAATCCATCCTAATGCTTCCATGTTTATCACCTCGACAGCCGTATTGTATACCTGGGATGTTTTTAGGCAATAGAGTCTGGATTTTTAACGGATTTTGCGGTAGAATAGTGGTCCTTTGATAGTTATTGAAGGAAGGAGGGTTGTATGGACCCGAAATTGTCTGATGTACTTTTCGAAGATAAACCAGCCATCTCCCACACTTGCATTACCCAGCGTGATGCAATGTGGTACGCTAGCGCTGGCTTTCTGGCTAGACTATTGTTTCCACGGAGGATCGAAACAATTATCGGTACAGCAAGGGATTGTAGCTATTGCGCACAAAAAATAAATGCTGCCATGGCTGCCAACGAAGCCGATCGGGACGCCAGGCTTTACGGACCTACGGACTAGTGCCTAATAATGGTTGTGTTAAAAGCCTGGTTGAGATAGTTAAAATCGCTATGCTTAGCGATAAGGAATTCAAGAAACACCCTTTTTACCTTCATATAAATCGTTGCGGAGATTGCTCTCACTGGTACAACCAGGCAAAGCAATTCCTATGGCGATGGGAGAGTGAAGAACATGATGCCGCTCAGTAACATAACTCTGAGCGGCTATTTTTTTACCCGTCAATAACGAACGCTTTTATGCGTGAGTTTTCAGAGGGTGTGTTACCCGTCGATGACAGCGCTAAGGAGAAGTTTTTTCTCAACAGACGCCACTAATTTTCGCGTTGAAATTGCCACGTCTGGAGCCAGTGAAAGTGATGTTACGCCGGCCTTTACCAAAGCTTCTGCCACTTCTGGATAAACACTCGGGGCCTGGCCGCAGATCGAACAAGTAACATGGCCCTTGCGACAAGCTTTTACCACATGAATCATCGAACTCATCACAGCTGGGTATCTTTCGTCAAATTCAGTAGCTAGCTTGGCCGAGTCGCGGTCGATTCCAAGTGTAAGCTGAGTTAAGTCGTTTGAACCGATGGAAACACCGTCGACACCCTCTTCGATATATTTTTCAATCTCCAATACTACCGATGGCACTTCACACATTATCCAAAGTTTAAAATCTGGCCCTTGGCGCAATCCGTTTTGGTGGATTAAATCGCGAACTTTTCTGAACTCGTCGATAGTGCGAACGAACGGAATCATTACGTGTAGATTTTTCAGGTCCATGCCATCGCGAACCATCTTGATGGCTTCAATTTCAAGCCCAAATTCTTCTGGGTCGGCGATATAACGGGAGGCGCCACGATAACCGATCATTGGGTTGTTTTCTTGCTCTTCGTATTTTTCACCACCCTTTAGTGAGCGATATTCATTGGTTTTGAAGTCGGTAAAGCGGTAGATAACAGGTCGTGGGTGGAAAGCTTGGGCAATTGTGGCAATTCCCTGGCTAAGCTTTTGGGCGTATTCTTTGCTGCGACCGGCAGCAATCATGGCCTTCGGGTGTTCACCGATTCCGGCAATAATAAATTCGGCTCGGAGCAAGCCAACGCCATCAACTGGCAACTGAGCGTACTCTTCAGCTTTTTCTGGCTCTGCTAAATTTAGATAAATTTTAGTGGCGGTGACAGGCACTGAAGTAACAAACGACTGGCCCGGCATCCTGGTGACTTGAGCTGGAGTGTTTGAGACGGGCACATTAACGTTACCTTTATAGACTTTGCCGGTGGTGCCATCGACAGTTACAATCTGACCGGTTTTAAGGGCGGTGGTGGCAGTGCCAGCACCAACAACACAAGGTATCCCTAACTCACGGGAGACGATAGCAGCATGAGAGGTTCGGCCACCGGTATCGGTGACGATAGCAACGGCGCGCTTCATGGCTGGAACGTAGTCTGGGCTAGTCATCTCGGTAACTAAAACATCTCCGGCTAAGACTTTATCGATCTCAGACGGTTTGTGAATTATTTTAACTGGACCAGATTTCATACCAACAGAGGCGGCAGCTCCGGTTACAATTACTTCAGCGTCTTTAATATCTTCACCACCGGCAGTAGGCGCGGCTGGGGCGGCACCGGTTTCGGCGGCGAGTTGATCAGCTTTGTCCTTAAGGGTAGTTACCGGTCTTGCTTGAACGAGATACATAACATTTTTCTCCATTGCCCATTCGGTGTCTTGCGGTTTGCCGTAGTGATCTTCAACTTGTTTGCCGATCTTAGCCAAGGCCACAATCTGTTCGTCGGTTAGTTTTTGGGTTTTTTGTTGTTCTGGAGTTAAGGCAACGTGTTTATTACTACCATCATCGGCGCGAATAATCTGCCAAGCTTGCGGCGCCACTTCGCGGGAGACAATACTCATATCTTCTTTATTGACGACGTAGTGATCTGGGGTAACTGAGCCCGAGACAATAGCCTCGCCAAGTCCCATTCCAGCGTCGATAACAATCTTGGTTAGGTCGCTGGCGACAGGATCGACGGTAAACATAATTCCAGAAACCTCACTTTGAATCATGCGCTGAACTGGCACGGCGATGCCGACTTTCATATGATCGAAATGGTTAACAATTCGGTAATAAATTGCTCTGGCTTCAAATAAAGAAGCCCAACATTCGCGGACGGCTTTAATTAATTTTTCGTGACCTTCAATGTTTAGAAAAGTTGCCTGCTGACCGGCGAATGAGTTTCCAGGCAAGTCTTCGGCAGTAGCTGACGAGCGAACAGCGACCGGCCCTTTGCCGAGCTCGTCGTAAGCTTTTGTAATTGAATCGACTAAATCTTTTGGCAACTCAAATTCTTTGACGGCTTTCTGGAGCTGCTGGGCAATCGCCTCCAATTTATTTGATTCTTCTGGATTTAAGCCCTTGGTTTCTTTTTCAATATAAACGTCGAGTTTGTTCTCTTTCACAAAACGGAAATATGCCTCGGCGGTAATAATAAACCCTTGTGGCACCGGCAACTTGGCCTGTGTCATCTCGCCCAAATTGGCGCCCTTGCCCCCGACTAACGGAATATCTTCTTTGCCGACTTCGCTGAACCAAACCAATTGGGGACGCTTTGAGTTATTTAACATTATTTCTATCATAACCATTAATTAAGGTTTATGTCAGGTCAAACTCTTGACGAAAAACAGCAGTAAGTTATGTTCGGGCTAGGAGGCAGCACCTTATCATGACGATAGTTACGATTTCTGACGAGAAGGCCAGCCATAGGTGTAGAAGAATGTTAGATAAGCTAGCTGATATCACACCGAGAAATCAGATCGAGACTCCGCTGACAATACCGCTTCTGGAGGGAGGGGTAGTGATTGTGGATATCTATAATCGGCAAATTAAGGCAAGATTGCCGGACAAGGATGTCGAACGTGCTGATACGCTAGCCTGTGCCTTGTTGGAACAACGACTGGAATCTAAGGGCGAGGAATGTTTATTTCGCTCCGACCAAAATCCAGCTAGAGAAGTATTCTTTACTCTAGCCACGACAATCCGTGCTTAGGCCGCCTTAGGGCGGCCTCAATCTTTTTCCGAAAGTATTTGCTTGATGATTTTTCCGGAGAAACCACGTCGAGAGAGCAAGCCAACCGAACGGAGATATTTTTTTTGCGGCTCAAGGTCGGCCCACTGTCGCTCGCGACCTTTTATTAAACTTCTGGCCGCCTCCAGCTCATCATCCTCCGAGATATCTTCAATGGCTTTATCGATTAATTCTTTGACAACACCCTTTTGTCTCAACTCCTGGACAATACGCCAGCGACCGCGTCGATAGATAGATATTTTATCGCGAACGTAATTCTGGGCGAAAGTTTCGTCGTTGATTAAATTGGCTTTTTCTAACTGCAGAATAGTCTTGGCGATGTCGTCGGGTTCGTATTTTTTACGCGTTAATTTCTCCTCAATCTGCTTGCGCGTTTGAGCCCGATTTTTAATTAGAAATAAAGCGTACTCAAGTGACGAATATCTTTTCATGTTTATTAACTATATCTCAAGTTGAGAGTATACTACTGACATTAGTCTTCAATAGGAGGAAGATGTGCTCACTAAAAAACTAGTCAAAAAACCGAAATACTTTTCTGAAGGTTGGCCTCTTCTTAAAAAGGAATACGTCAACTGCTTCGAAGTTGTTTTGGATGATGGTGTAATGTTGTTTGCTTATGTAGATAGGCAATCGATAAAACTTTGGCAATCATCGCTTAGCATTAGGTTGATAAAATACCTGGAAGAGGGCGGAGAGCTTGATGTTCCACCGATCGAAGAGCTTCGTTGGCGGAACAGTGCAACAAGAAAACCTCTAAAGAAACGTGTCTTGTATTGGCGAAGGATGCAACCTCGGGTCCTAATCCTAAATACATCGTCCTAACCGACCAAATTCAAAAGGGTCGCCAGCATTTCAGCTGGCGACCCTAACTTTTTTCTGTATTTATTTACTCGATCTCGGCCGTTTCGATGATCTCCCCGCTGGTTACACCATCGCGGATCTTCTTTTCAATCTCCGCAGCAAGTTCCTTATCTCCTTTGAGATAGGCTTTGGCAGCCTCCCGTCCCTGCCCAAGCTTTTGCTCGCCGTACTGGAACCATGACCCCGCTTTTTCAATTAACCCCGCTTTGACCCCTAGGTCAAGTAGGTCGCCTTCGCGAGAGATTCCAGAGTCAAACATCAGGTCAAATTCGGCCACGCGGAAAGGGGGAGCAATCTTATTTTTGACGACTTTAACGCGGACGCGGTTACCGATTGGCGTCTCGCCATCTTTAATCTGCTCGCTGCGACGGATGTCCAAACGAACGGAACAGTAGAATTTTAGAGCGTTACCACCTGGAGTAGTTTCTGGGTTACCGAACATAACGCCGATCTTCATACGAATTTGGTTAATGAAAATGAGTGAAGTTTTAGATTTTGAGACGGCGCCGGTTAATTTACGTAAAGCTTGGCTCATTAAACGAGCTTGAACACCAATCATCGAGTCGCCCATCTCCCCTTCAATCTCAGCGCGGGGGACAAGAGCGGCCACCGAGTCAACGACAATTACGTCGACAGCGTTGGAACGAACCAAAGTTTCGACTATCTCCAGAGCCTGTTCTCCGGTGTCCGGCTGGGAGATAAGAAGTGTATTTAAATCGACACCAAGCTTGGTGGCATAAGACGGGTCAAAAGCGTGCTCAGCGTCAACTAATGCACCAAGGCCGCCGAGTTTCTGGGCTTGAGCAATAGTAGATAAAGCTAGAGAAGTTTTACCAGAGGACTCTGGGCCAAAAATTTCAATAATTCTGCCGCGAGGCATACCGCCGGCACCAAGAGCGACGTCTAAAGCCAAGGATCCGGAGGGAATAGTTTCAACATTTAGGTGAGTTTGCTGACCCATTATCATGATGGAGCCGGCACCAAACTGTTTTTCTATTTGTGACAAAGCAGCTCTTAAGGCTGCGTCTTTACCGGTCTCACCGGGCTGTTGTTCTACGATCTCTTCTGGTTGTTTTGGTTTTTTTGCCATAATTTTTCTCCTTAAATCGTCTTAGTTAAAAATTTTCCGAGCGTAGCGACGATAATTATTGTTGTCCCCTTCTTCTATCTTCTTATATGTATATTCCGGCCGTTGCAAGACTATTCGGTAGTGGTTGGTAACGGTAAACTGGCCACACCCTGCTGATCGTACAAAACTCGAACGGCAACTTGAGACTGTTTCTGGGCACGAGATTTAGCTTGAACCATAAACTGGTTGACTCCTGGGGAAAGCTGAACATCTTGCGAGAAAGAGCCGTCTTCATTCACTAATATCGGCTCGTTGTTAATGTAAACAGTGGCGCCAGGAGCAGTTGTGCCATCCAGCAGAACGGTGTCCTTACTGCTGGTATATTCTGTAGGAACGTTCATCGAAATTGTTGGCGGTTGGGAGAATGCTCGTAGCTGCATAAAGACATAGGTAGCCATACCACCAAACACAACAATAGCCGCTATAACTCCGAGAAGCTTTGGAGTCAGAAGAAAATGCCAATCTGCCATTCGACGCGGAGCCATAGTGACAGTCTTGGGCGAAAAAGTAACGCGAATTGCAGCCCGTTCCTCACGATACATTTGGATAATTTTCTCTGGCGAGAGCTTTAGATATTGAGCATAAGTTCGAACAAAACCGATATTGTAAGCTTCGGCTGGAAGAATAGAGTAGTTACCGTCCTCTAAAGCCACAAGGTATTTGTGGCAAATTTTAGTCTCTTTCTCGGCCTGCTCAAGAGTAACCTCCGCCCGAGTTCGAGCAGATTTTAGAATAGCGCCGAGCGTCCGTTTTTTGTTAGTGATTTTCTTCGTGACAAAACCAGTCATCTCTATCCACGCTACTCGGATTACACCCTCGGGTCAAATCTGGGTTGATATTATTTTGTTGGAGTGTAATGCTGTAAATATGATCGGACAAGAAGACGAAAATTTATCCGCTTTCGAAAGTAGCCTAGCGGCGCACCAACAAGAGGAGCAGAGAAAGGTAGAGGAAGAGCAGCAGAAACTCTCTGGTGATCAGGCTTGGGACGAATATCAAAAAAATCGACGAGAGATAGAAGCGACTGAAGCGGAACGAGTTTACTCCGCAGAACTTGACCGAATAGAGGGAGTAAAATCCCGGATGGACAGCCAGCTTGGGGACACTCCCGTTAAAGAGTTACCAACAGTTGCAAGACACGCCTACGAAGATACTGAGGCTCATTTAAAAGGCCTTAGTGATAGCTTCCCAGAAACAGATGAGGGCGAGAGAGACCTTAGAGATCCTGAGTTACTTGAGAAAACAGCTCAAGAGCTTAAACAACGAAACGCCGAACTATCCCAAGATCCTCACGTAGCAGAGAAGCTAGCCGAAGAGGACAAAAAAGAGAAGGAAGCTTTAGAGAAGCTAACCGAAAAAGAGCAGACGCTTTTTGAAAGAGATTCCGATCTCCTAAGGTCACAATGGGTTGGCAGGCATAATCATGACAACGAAAGATATGTTATCAACGATACTAAAAATGGTGTTTTTGACGATATTGCTAGAACCTTCATAAGGGAAACTATGGCCATCTGCTCCAGAGAAACATACGCAGACGACTACGACAATTTAACTATTGAACAGAGATCGCGAATCGTCGACTTGGTATGGCAGGAGCATTCGGGCTTATCGAGTTACGAACAATATAGACAATCGCAACGTCTTTCTCAGAGCAGAGAACCTCATGTGTATCAACCCAAAACTAACTTAGAATTTAGACTTCACAATAACTTACGATTTATGAGAGGCTTTTTCTCAAGCGAGCCTGGCTATAAGAACTCGGTAACCGAAGCCAGTGTTAAAGAGATAACCGACCACTTGGGATCGTTGAATATAATTAAGCTCGCAATCGAGTCGGACAAAAAAGAGAAGGAAGGTTGCAGTAACCTAAGAGCGCTTTACAGAGTTGGAGCAAGCTCTAATTTCGGGGAAGAGATAGAGGATGATTCGTCCTGGGAAAAAATCTCTGAAAAGTTCGGCCTAGAGATTATCGATGGCGTAATGGTGCCCAAAAGTATGGATCAAGAAGATAAGTCAAATTACGTTGAGGCGCTACTACCCCACAAAGAGCATATGGAAGCACTGAAACAAACTGAAAGGGAGAGAAAGGAGTCGGAGAGAGTTAGCCAGCTTAAGAGATACGAGAACACCTCCCTAACTATAAAGCTGGAGGAAGAATCGAAGCAGATTGAGCGAACTACACTGGAACTGCAAAAGTCGCTTCGTACTACTGGAGAAGACTTAAGAGATAAGGCCTACAAGCTCAAAAGCATCCCTGAAAAAACTGGCAGCCTTATAAAGAGGGCGAATCCGGAGTTTCGTAGTCTACAAACGTTAGTCGACAGGCTACAAGGGCATTTGAGAACACTGGAGGACGAGATTGCTTCGCTTGCCCAAAGACAACAAGAAGTAACCTCTGCATGGCGTAGTGCCAAAGACGAAAGCTATGTCAGCTTATACAACAATCCAATAACTCTCGAGGATTCAGAGAGGCAAGCGGAAAAACTTGGCTCGATACGATACAACTAGAAGTTTTATCTACTTTATTAGCCTGAAAGCTTTGCGCACTATCTCTTCGTGCTCTGGGATATAAAATTTTGGTAGTTGATCCTCAGAGAACCAGGAGGCACGCCAATTTTTACCTTGCTCGACTTCAATTTTGTGCGGAACGTTTCCTGAAAGCTCGATAAGAAAGTAGTGCTCTGTTTTATCTTCGTTGGCCTCTTCGGCAAATCTGGTAAATGAGCCCAGATAATCACGAATTATTAGGTCGTCTAGGCCAACTTCTTCTTTAATTTCTCTTTTGGCTGTCGTTTCACGATTTTCTCCCTCTTCCACGTGTCCTTTAGGTAGAAACCAGTCTGGAAAATCTAAGTCGTTGATAAGCAGTACTTGCGGAGTAAACATCCTAAATCGGTAAATAACACCACCAGCTGAGGTAGTTTTAGCTGGCTCAGCCATTTATGGGCCCTGGTATTCGTCTGGGGCAACGAGGACATCACGAGGTTTGGCGCCATCAGCCGGTCCAATTACGCCTTCGGCTTCAAGTAGATCCAACAATCTGGCTGCGCGAGCATAGCCAACTTTGAGACGACGCTGCATTAGCGAGGCAGAAGCCTTGCCGGCCTGGATACATAAGTCGCGGGCTTCGTTGAAGAGCTCGTCGTCATCGCTACCGCCAATTCCACTAGAGCCTTGTGAGCCATGACCACCCTTGCTGTTAACTGACGTGCGATAGGTTGAGATGGTGTCGTCGTAAACGGCTGGGGCTTGCTTCTTAACGTAGTCAGTAACGGCTTTGATTTCTTTGTCGCGCAAGAAAACGCCCTGAACACGTCGCGGCTGCGGATTGTCGGAGGAGAGATAGAGCATATCGCCCTTGCCCAGAAGTTTTTCGGCGCCAACACCGTCAAGAATAGTTCTGGAGTCAGCGTTACTGGCTACAGCAAAAGCGATACGAGTAGTAATATTGGCTTTAATTAATCCGGTAATAACATCAACAGATGGGCGCTGAGTAGCAACGATTAAGTGCATACCAACGGCTCGGGCCATCTGAGCCAATCGGACAATCGATCCTTCGACTTCATTAGCAGCTTGAGTCATAAGATCAGCCAACTCGTCGATAACTACAATAATATACGGCATTTTTGTTTCGCCCTCTGGCAAGGTCTCGTTGAAAGCGTCGATATTACGCTTATTGTGGCTGGCTAGAAGTTGATAACGCTGTTCCATCTCTGCTACCGCCCAACGTAAAGCCGAGATAGTTTTGTCGGTCTCGGTAATAACGTGAGTCAAAAGATGTGGGATACCATCGTACTCAGTGAACTCAACTCGCTTCGGGTCAACTAAAAGCAAGCGCATATCAGCAGGGGAGTTTTTGTATAAAAGGTTAATTAAAATCGCGTTCATACAGACCGATTTACCGGAACCGGTGGCACCAGCAATTAGAACGTGCGGCATTTTCTTTAGGTCGGCCACCATTACTTTACCAGCAACGTCGCGGCCCAAAGCTAGCGATAGATTTGACGAAACATCTTTATACTCTGGCGCCTCAATAACTTCGCGCAATGAAACTGTGGCCGCTACTTTGTTCGGCACTTCGATACCAACTAACGACTTACCAGGAATTGGCGCTTCAACTCGAATTGGGTGAGCGGCCAGGGCTAGAGCAACGTCATTAGTTCGAGCAGTGATATTAGAAAGTTTCATACCTTCGGACGGCTTAAGGGTGTACTGCGTTAGGGTTGGTCCGACGTTAACCTCGCTCATCGAAACCTCGATGCCAAAGTCTTTCAAAGTTTTCTTAATTATCTCGACGTTCTTACCGATATCGCCGGCCTCGGCCTTGGTCGACGAAGAATAGTCGAGCAAGCTTAACGATGGAAACTCCCAGCTGCCGTTGTTGGCCACCAAAGCAGTTGGAAATGCGTTGTGATCTGGCTTCATGGTGCGAACTGGAATGCGCGAGTTCTCGTTAATTTTAACGCCCTTGCCATCACCACCTGGCAGTTTAAGCTTATCCCAAATAGTTTTGAGGGAGGCGTTGAAGGCCAACAAACCAGAGATTATTACCGCCCCAACTAGCAAAACGAAGCCACCGATATTGCCGAGGAATTTTACAAAAATATTCGAGACATGAACGCCCATGGCACCGCCGTAAGTAGAGAACATGGCTGGTACTAAAATAAATAGTAGAACTACACCAACCACACTGGTTGCTCGCAGCACTTCGCTGCTCATCAAGAGCAGGCGAATTCCAGTGTAAACAAAAACGAATGGAACAATATAAGAGAGTACTCCAAACATGGAATTTCCTAGTTTTTGGAAGACCTCGCCAAAATTGCCAGCTAGGTGAAAAAGTCCCAAGCCGAAGAGGACGCCAAAAACAATCAAAAGAATGGCTGTTATCTCGCGAGCCGTATCAGGTTCAACTGCCCAAACAAGTCTGTCCCAGATGGTATCAACTTTTGGGCTGCCTCGGCGGCGGTAGCTGCGACGTTTACTAAATAGTCCCATAGGTTAACTCTAGCAATTCGGTAGGAAATATTAAAGCAGATGGTTGACATTCCGACCTATTTCAGGCCATAATACATAAGTTTATCTAATTCTGGATAGACAAGGAGCACATTAGTGGAGTATAGAAGTTTCAGAGTTACCAATCTCAGCGACAACAACTTTCTAGATTTGATCTCAAAGAACGATGAGGGCAATAAACCAGGATCGCTATGGCTCGATTGCGTCGACGACGAGGGCAATAAGTCGCGACATTATTTCACGGCCTGGTCAGATGTTGTAAACCGACTTTCGGTACAGGGAGGATCTCTTCTTAAGATCGGCGGCAAGGTCGACCAAGATAGCCATATGGCTTTCCTTGAGTTTGACCGCGTTAATCGTCTCAAGAATAGGCTGGAAGTTTGGGCTGATGCCACAAATATCAGGGCCAACGAACCAGCAAAAGAGCTCGTAGAAGCTCACTAGACGATTCGTCGATATCCAAAAGGCGCGGACATCAAGTCCGCGCCTCTATCTTTTTACCTTATTCTTAACACCTCAGTCGACTGAGGTGTTTACCTATTATAGGGTTATATCTGTATCACAGCCGAGATACCCTCCGCTCTGCTCCGGTATAAGCTTGTTATATTTGTATAACTGCACTTATGACCATCGGATGGCGCTGGGTTTTGTTGAACAAGTAGTCGCTCATCTCTTCACGCAGATCTTTTTTCAGCTGATCCCATTGAACTGAGCCACCGGCTGTATTTTGGGCGTGAATTCTTTTAGCCAGAATCCTAGCGCCACCAATAAGCTCCTCAGATTCTTTCATATAGACGAATCCGCGAGAGATAATATCTGGCGAACTAATTAACTGACCGCTCTTGGCTTTAACAGTTAGAATCACCAAGAAGACACCATCTTTGGCCATAGTCTGACGATCGCGCAAGACAATCTCGCCGACGTCACCAACACCTGAGCCATCAATTAGAATCGAGCCAACTGGAACTTTTTCTGTCGAGATTATTCCCTTACCCTCAAGATTGAATTCAACCACTTGGCCATTTTCAATAATCAGGACATTTTCTTCTTTAATTCCGGTAGTAACGGCCAATTTGCCCATCTCCACAAACCTTCGATAGTCGCCGTGCATCGGGATTAAGTATTTTGGCTTAAGAATATTAAGCACGTGCTTAATCTCTTCACGGCTGCCGTGACCGGAGGAGTGAATATCCAACTCTTTGTTGGTAATAACCTCGGCGCCGATGCGGTAAAGATTGTTGATTGTTAGGTCGATAGCTTTTTCGTTACCAGGGATAATCGAGCTAGAGAGCATAACAGTGTCGCCTTTTTTAATGGTGATATGGCGATGCTCGCCGCTAGACATTCGACTTAATGCTGACCCCTCTTCGCCCTGGCTACCAGTGCTCATAACCACGACTTTGTCGTCGGGCAGTGAGTTAACGGTTCGGATGTCGCCAATCAGGCCAGCTGGGACCTTAAGGTAACCCAGTTCCATGGCGATATTGGCGTTGCGCTCCATCGAGCGACCAGCTAGAAACAGTTTGCGGCCGGTTTTGGCACAGGCATTAATGACGTGCTGCATTCGGTCGATTCGAGACGAGAAGCTAGAGACAATTAAACGACCCTTAACTCCGATAAAGACATCCTCGATGGCCTTGCTAACGACGGTTTCACTCAAAGTGAAGCCGGGCTGCAAGATACCAGTTGAGTCGGTCAACATACAAAGTACGCCCCGATTCGATAGTTCGGCCAGTTTGGCAAAGTCGGTTGGCTTGCCGAAAGCTGGAGTGAAGTCCACTTTCCAGTCAGCGGCGTGATAAATCAAACCTACCGGTGTAGTAATGGCCAATCCTAGAATATCTGGAATGGAGTGCGTCATCTGAACCGGCTCTATGGTAAATGCGCCAATCTGAACTTTTTCACCCGGCTGAATAATTCTGAATTCGTAGCCCTGGATACCGTGCTCTTCGAACTTGGCTTTAATGAAGCCGGCCGTGAGCGGAGCGGTATATATAGGTACTGGGAATTTTGGCCAGACGTACGGGAAGGCGCCGATGTGATCCTCGTGACCGTGAGTAACGACGAAGGCACGGATTCGGCTTTTGTTTTCTTCTAAATAAGTAGTGTCGGCGATAACGTAGTCGACGCCTGGCATATCGGCATCTGGGAATTTAATACCAGCGTCGATAACCAGAATGTCGTCGTTATACTCGTAAACCAACATGTTCATCGCTCCGATTTCGCCCGATCCGCCGAGCGGAATAATTCGCAAGACGTTGCGGTTGGCTTTGTGGATGACGCGGTTTTCACCGGCTGTGGTTAGCGGCGCCATTGGTGCGCGACGTGGCTGCGACATTCTGCGGCTACGAGCTTTTGGTCGGGCACCCTCCCCAGGGGCTCCGGCTCCGCCAGTAGGTTTTGAACGATTTGACTGACCTTTTTTATGAAAATTAGGCCTGTTGTTTTGGGCCGATGGCTGAGAGTTTTGACCTTCAGCTACCGGTGCATTACCATTGCTCGAAAAAGGCTGACCCTGAGGTCTGTTATTCTTATTTCGATTATGGTTATGTCTATTGCGGTTATTATTATTTCCAACCGGTCGGTTACCCGCGTCCATTTGTGGTCGCGGATTGTGGTTTGGTGCTAAAACGGCACCGGCGTCCGAGATATCTATGATTCCTCTATTTTCCTCTCGGGGGGATGGGGAATTTGGCGTTTCGCCTGGTTCTGTATTCACAATTAAAATCCTTTCTGCGATTTCTGATTACAGCTGCGTTTAGGGGAGTTCACACAGCTAATTTTTATTAGACTTAATTATATAATGCTGTGTCCGAAATGTCAATTGGCGACCACGATCTGGTCCATGTATTCGGGAATTTTGGCGAAATCTTCTAATAAAGTTTTTCGCATACCTCCGTTATACAAAGCGGCAGCGGGGTGATAGAGCGGCAGGTAATGTTGGCCATCAATTTCTAGCAACACCCCATGCGCCTGACTGATGGGCGTGGTAATTTCCGGCAGAACGGCGTGCATAGCGTGACGACCGAGAAAACAGATCAATTTGGGCTGGATTATAGAAATCTGTTTTTTTAGAAACGGTTTTTGAAACTCAATCTCTTCCGGTAGTGGATCGCGGTTACCCGGCGGCTGATACTTAAGAGTATTGGCGATAAAAACATCCTCACGAGTTAGGCCGATCGATTCCAACATCTCGGCCAAGAATTTGCCGGCAGCGCCGACGAACGGCCGACCGGTCTCGTTCTCTTTTTTACCCGGCGCTTCGCCGATGAACATAATCTGGGCATCAGCGTTGCCTTCGCCAGGCACCGGATTTTGGTCGGGCGAAAAACGGCACTTCTCGCAAGCAGCAATTCTTTTGGCGACTTCGGCGAGCGCCTCTTCTTTGGTCATTGGCTAATTAATACCAAATTGGCTTGCGTCATGCTAATTTTTAAGGGAAAGTGAGGCCAATGAACGAAACAATTGGCGGAAACGAGCAACAAAGTCCTGAAGAGATATTTCGAGCCCAGTTTGCCGATGCGATCGATAAAGTTGAAGAAGCTATCGAGAAAAATCCGCTAGACCCAACGGAGTTAGAAACTTTAGAGCAGTCGCTCCACACCAGCTACATCGGTTACAGCGAATCGGTTAGAAAGACCGCCACCGCCGTCGAGCTAAATGACAAGATTACCCATTTAGAGAATCTTGGCACCAAAATTGAAGAAATAATTAACTCATCCGACGGCAGCGCCAGCATCGAATTAAATAGAATTATCGCCTGCCTTAATGGCCCGCGCATGGATTTTGAGCAGCAACTATTAAATATCGGGTCATCTGCCGAGAAAGAACCGTTCGATTCCACCAAGGCCGCCTAACTACAAAGTATAATATCTGCCCTGACAAACTCGCTTTATGCGGGTATAATGGCAATATCTTTTCGCGGAGGTTACGGCTATGAAAAAACAGTTAGAAGAGCCAACGGAAGAGCAGGTAAACCTGCAAGAATCTCTTCCTGCGCCACTAGATGCCGCTGAAGAGAGATATTATTTTGAACGTTACAAATACGAAGGAGATATGGAGGCACGCTCCATTATCATCCATAGAAACCAACGACTTGCTATGCGTATCGCCGTTAATATGGGCGTTCCGCCCTATGGCCTGCGCGATGCCCTTCAATGCGGAGTGCTGGGAATAGTGGCGGCGGTCGAAAAATTCGATTTAAAGAAAAATCTTAAGTTTTCAACCTACTCCACTTGGTGGATTCGACGATACATTTCTAGAGAATACTTCGGTAAGAACACTGATAAGCGAGTGCCGGTGTATATTCAAGGGACGCTTAATCGACTACTTAAAGCTGCTAGCCTCGGTAATATTGATATTAATCACATCACCGACGAGATGATAATCATGGCCCACAAAGGCAGCCCCAACCAGAATACAATGGCTGGTATCAGGAACGCCTTGCTAGGTGCTAGTCTGTCGCTTGATTACATCAAGGATGACGGCGAAGAAACTTTCTACAACAGCTTCGGCGCTTTCGACGAGGAGGTTGAAGCGATAAATGGCGACGATGGTTTTGCCGATATTCTAAAGAAGGCCATTGAAATGCTTTCCAAAAAAGAACGTGCGGTAATTCGTCTCCATTATTTCGAAGATGTCCCAATTCCTGATGTTGCAAAGCTGATGGACGTTTCACACAGCAGAGCAAACCAGCTACGAAAGAACGCGCTCAACAAACTGAAAAAGAAGCTTAAGACACACTAATGCCTCCGGGATTAAATCCCAGAGGCATTTTCTTTTGTTCTAAATTATTTTAGACGATGCGCTGCAGGGAGATTCGGCCGCGTTCGTTGTCTACATCTTTGACGCGGACTTTCACTTTTTCACCGACTTTGACGACATCGGAGACGTTCTTAACGAAGCCGCCGTTGCCGAGTGCCGAGATGTGAATCATGCCGTCTTTATTTGGCGTTAGCTGGACGATAGCGCCGATCTCGTTGCCTTTGATCTTGTCTTTGACGATTGTTAGCACCTCGCCCTCGAACTCTTGGCCGACTTCAATTGGCACGCCGATCGAGTTGACGATCTCCATGGCTTTATTGGCCGCTTCGGAGTCGTTGGAGGTAATCATGACGGTACCGTCGTCGTCGATATCGATCGTCAGCACTTCTTTGCCGCCGAACTGGTCGATAATGCCGTTGATGTTCTTGCCGCCCGGTCCGATTAACTCACCGATCTTCTCTGGGTCGATCTTGGTAGTAATAATTCGTGGAGCAAACTTGGAGAGTTCTTTTCGTGGCTCAGGGATAACTTTGAGCATCTCGTCCATGATGTACATACGAGCAACCAGGGCGTCTTTGAAGGTGGTCTCGATCATTTTTTCGGTTAAGCCTTTGTTTTTGACGTCGAGCTGGATGGCGGTGATGCCGTCTTTAGTACCAGCAATCTTGAAGTCCATCTCGCCAGCGAAGTCTTCCAGACCTTGAAGGTCGGTTAGCACCTGGAAATCGTCGTCGGAGGCGGAGACTAAGCCCATGGCGATACCGGAGACTGGTTTTTTAATTGGCACGCCGGCGTCCATTAAGGCTAGGGTCGAGCCGCAAGTTGCAGCCATCGAGCTAGAACCGTTGGAACCGAGCGTTTCAGTGACTAAACGAATAGTGTAAGGGAAGCTTTCGCGATCTGGAATCATCGGAGCTAGGGCTTTTTCGGCCAAGGCGCCGTGACCGATCTCGCGACGGTTTCCGCCGCCGAGACGTTTCACTTCACCGGTAGCGTACGGTGGGAAGAAGTAGTGGTGGATGTAGCGTTTCTTGGAGAACTCCTCCATGGTATCGATCCACTGCTCTTCGCCTGGGCCGCCAAGGGTGGCGACGGTTAGAGCTTGGGTCTCGCCGCGGCTGAACAAGCCGGTGCCGTGAACTCGTGGCAGAACGCCAACTTCAACACCAAGTGGACGAACTTCGTCCATCTTTCGGCCGTCTGGACGCTGTTTTTTCTCGATGATTAGGGCACGAATAGCTTTTAAGTAAGCGACATCGAGCGCTTCTTTAACCATTTGTGGTTCGTATTTATCGGCGAATTTTTCGCTTAATTTATCGGTTAATTCGGTTAGCGACATCTCACGCTTCTCTTTTTCGGTTTCGGTGACCAAAGTCATTAGATCTTCCCAAGCTTCTTTTTTCAGCTCGGTCCAATGCTCTGGGTCTTCGTGAACAACTTTTTCTCTTTCGGTGTTGATGAAAGCCGTCTGTGGTTCCAAGCAAGCAGCGATGCCTTTTTGGGCAAACTTCATGGCTTCGATCATCTTGGCTTCGGGAATTTCGTTGGCAGCCACTTCGATCATAGTAATTTTTTCGGCGGTACCGGCGGCTAGTAAGTCCAAAGGACTTTCGGCTAGTTCGGTTAAGGTTGGGTTAAGAATGAACTCGTCGCCTTTCATACCAACTCGAGCGGCGGCGATTGGACCTTCGAACGGAGCGTCCGTCTGCATCAAGGCAGCCGAGGCACCAACAACAGCCATAGCGGCGGTGTCGTGGTCGTCGTCGTAAGCAAGCGTGGTAATAATTACCTGAACATCGCGGCGGAAACCTTTAGGGAACATCGGACGTATAGAACGATCGACGATGCGGGATTTAAGAATTGCCTCCTCGGATGGGCGGCCTTCGCGTTTCATAAATTTAGAACCGGAGATCTTACCAGCGGCGTAAAAACGCTCCTCGTAATCAATAGTTAGTGGGAAAAAGTCGGTGCCCTCTTTTGGTTTTGGGGCCACACCGGCGGTCACCAACAGCACTGTATCACCCTGACGAACCGTAACTGAACCTGCCGCTTGTTTTGCTAACTTACCCGACTCAAGAGTAAGCTCCTCGCCACCGAACGGCACAGTGGCTGTTAATATATTTTTCTTCATTAGGCTAATTTTACCTATAAAGGAGTATTTATTCAATTAAACCGAAAGTGCCGCGGATTTCCGCGGCACTTAATCTCAGTGATTGAAAATTTTAGCTAGTGATTGCGAAACTCAAGGCCATAGCGTCAACCGTCGCATTTTGATCGGCGATAACTGCCGCGCTTGCAGTGGAGTTAATGTCCGTAACGCTTAGGATATAAACTGTTTGTCCATTCTGAAACACATAATTGTTATATTTTTGCGCTCCATTAGTGTCAGAAATAGTTGAGATCCATTTCTCCCCAACCAGTCCCGAGCTGGTAGTAAAACTCGTACTACCACTTACGCTAATACCATTTGCGAGCAGAAAAGCGTTAAGCGACTGGGTCGTACTTGTTTTTTGAAGAGTCTCTAGGTAAACATGTTCGAGATTGCTCTGCTTAACACTGGCATCTGGAAAAGTATGATTAGACCATACCACGCTACCGCCACTCTTGGCCGGATTTTTTGTAGCCTGGAAAGCAGTATTTGCATCAGTGGTATCGATATACCAACTTTTGGGATACTGAACTGAGTAAGTATAGGTTGTATTTGTGTAAGTTTGGACATTGCTTGCGGTCGTCGTAGGTGCAGTAGTGGTTGGTGTAGTTGTTGCTGGAGTGGTCGTAGTTGACAAACTGGCCACCTGGTTTGTCAGAGTAGTGACCTGCCCCTGAAGAGAACTGATTTGAGTATTTAAGCTATTCTTGTCCGTCGTTGCCTTACCATTCACTCCGAAATACGTTCCGCCACCAACCACTATCGCCGTAACCAGCACAATTGATATGTATTTTAATATTGGGTTCATTTTTCTCCTTGTCTTAAACTTGTTTTCAGTTTGGGCCGAAAACTTTTATATGTCAACAAAAGCGCCGCGGAAATCTCCGCGGCGCCCTTTCTTCTTCAATCAAGTATGATAGATTATGTTCAAATGAATAAAAAAGTGATTTTAATACACGGCAACGGTGGCGGGACTGGTCAGGATAATTGGTTCCCATATGTTAAAAATGAATTAGATAAATTGGGCGTCAAATGTTTATCTCCCGATTTTCCAGATCCGGAATTGGCTCGGGCGAAATACTGGCTACCATT
>CAIMEH010000029.1 GCA_903839975.1 uncultured Candidatus Berkelbacteria bacterium | reverse complement strand
AGTTATCGCCGACGAGGCCGTTGAACCAGAGTTCGGTACCGGCGCCTTGAAAGTGACCCCTGCTCACGATCCTGTCGACTGGGCGTTGGGCGAAAAACACAAATTACAGGTTAAACAGGTTATTAACGAGTACGGCCGAATGTCCGACAACACCGGAGAGTACGCCGGCATGAAAGTGGCCGAAGCCCGCGAAAAAATCATGGCCGATTTGGACAAGCTCGGCATGGTGGAAAAAGTTACCGACTACGCCATGCGTCAGCCGATCTCTGAAAGATCCGGCGCCGTGGTTGAGCCGTTGCCGTCAACCCAGTGGTTTATGAAAACTACCGAGCTTAAAGACAAAGCTGTTGAGGTGGTGAAAAAAGGCGAGATAAAATTCTATCCAAAATCCGTGGAGAAAACTTACTTTAACTGGATGAAAAATCTGCACGACTGGTGCATCTCGCGCCAACTGTGGTGGGGCCATCAGATTCCAGCTTGGTACGACGAAGACGGCAACGTTTACGTGGCCGAAAATATCGAAGAGGCACAGAAAAAAGCTGGCGATAAAAAACTCACCCAAGACGAAGACGTTTTAGATACTTGGTTCTCCTCTGGTTTGTGGCCGTTCTCCACTTTAGGTTGGCCAAACGACGCCGAAGATTTAAAGAAATATTTCCCAACTTCACTACTGGAAACCGCCACCGATATTCTCTTTTTCTGGGTCGCCCGAATGATTTTAATGAGCGAAGCCTTAACCGAAAAAATTCCGTTTAAAGAGGTATATTTTCACGGCCTAATTCTGGACGAAAACGGCCAGAAGATGAGCAAGAGCAAAGGCAATGTGACTGATCCGCTCGAATTAATTAAAAAATACGGCGCCGATGCCGTTCGTATGAGCTTGATCGGCGGCACCACCGTTGGTAATCCGCAGAAATACTCCGAGCAAAAAGCCTTAAAGTATCGAAACTTTGTTACGAAAATCTGGAATGCCAGCCGATTTGTGACAATGTTTGCCGAGGGCGCCAAACCAGTGCTGCCGAAAGAGCTAGACGCAACCGAAAAAGCCTTTATTAAAAGTCTCGAAAATCTTGAAAAAGCCAACATGAAATTGTTTAGCTCATATCAGCTCAGTTTGGCTCTGGAAGAGATTTACGAGTTCTTCTGGCACGATTTCGCCGATCAGTTAATCGAGTACGAGAAAAAAATAATCGTCGGCCATTCGGCCTCGGAGTTCTCGCGACAAGCGCTCGAAATTAACGAAGAATCCAACACTGAACGGGTAGAAAATGCCAAGGACGTATTATCGAACAGCTTAAATCGCCTCTTAGTTTTGGTCGCCGACTTCGCCCCATTTGTGGTTCAGGGAATTCGCGACGAAATGGAGATAGATGTCTAGCCGAGCTTGGTTTTATTTGGGGGCGGTGATAATTATCGCCGGAATGTTGGTTTACGCGGCTGTTGAACGGGCTAAAATTAATCAGCAACAGATATTAATTCAGGACCAGAGCACAGCCGAGCTGAAAGATACTTTAACGCCGTATTTAGCTAAGCAAACCGACGGCCACAAACTAATTTCTTTAGCCAAGCATTTGAATGGCACCGATCCATCGGTTTTGCAGTTAATTATCGACCGCGCCTACGCCCTTGAACCTAAAGATCGGGATATTTTAATTTTGGATTCTGCTTTTCATCCTGAATTAAAGAGCCAGATCATCGCCCTTGACCCGCTCTACTCCGCCGAGCAAAAGTAGTATCTCTAGCCTTGGGGGCTTAGGATGTGTCGCAAAGAACTATTTATTCTTAACACACCCCATACGTCATATATGACGTATGGGGTGTGAGTTAGTAGATTAATTCTTTTATAGGCTAATCAACTGTTATAGAAATTTTTCTACCTAGAGTACGTGCAAGCTTCTCCAGAAATTTAACCGAGGCGTTTTCTTTACCTAGTTCAAATCTTGATATTGCAGCCTGGTTTGTTCCAATTTTATGGCCGAGAGTTTTCTGGCTTAAGCCTGCCTGGATTCGGGCTTGTTTTAAATCTAACGCTAAATCTTTAACCCAAGTAATGTCGACTTCTTTGATTGATTGAGGTTTCGAGATCCCCCACTTCACCCTCTTTTTATAGACACGTTTTTTGTAATATTTCTTCGGTTCGCCCACTAACTCGTATTCTTTTTCGCCATCCATAATTCTAATATACACAAGATTACAGCCGCACGTCATATATGACGTGCGGCTGTTCGGAGACAGGGTTGTTTTTTTGCTTTTGCTGGCGAGACAAAGAGAATAAATCGGTTTTATTTAAGATAATTTCTTGGCAAGGAATTTGCTGCTATGCTGTAAGGGTAATGAGGGGAAAACTGAAGAGCTCCAGACAAGTCCTAAAAGGGCTAATCTATGCCATCATCGCCGTAACAATTTTTAGCCAAGTGGTGATTTCAAGACCTGCAAAACTCGCAAATGCCCAAATGGGAAATGTTGGTTGTAGCTCAGCAATCTATTCTGCAGGCTTCAATACTAGTAAGACAAAAATATCTTTAGTTGCCGGAAAACTTACTTTCAATATAGTTTCGAATAATGGCAAAACATGCACATCAGCAGCTCCAGTCTATGCTGCGAATAGCATTACGCCCAGTCAGGTTGCCGATCCTACAACATTATATAACGCTGGCAGCACTCTTTCAGCTTTTCAGTATGATGCTGGCGCATATTTCGACCCAACTGGGGTAGATTCAAATCTAGTGCCTTTTAAAACTACAGTGTTCTTTTATTTTTTATATTCCGAGGCTACTGGTCAGTACCAAGGGCTTTATTTTAAGCATGTCTCGGGCGACAACACTCCCTACCCATGGAAAGACTTGTACTATCAAACCGACTCGAATGGTAACTTCAATACCCAAGTACTCAACTTAGGGAGTAGCAACGTTATTAATTTAGTGCCAACAACCACTGCCGTCCAAGAATCAAAAACAAAATTCACTGATTATTATAATCTTGCTTCAAAAACAATTGCCGGTGCCGCTACCCAAAAGTACAATGTAAAGTTTAATTTTGATTATGATATCAACATTCCAGCTGACAACGCAGGAGGAGCTGCTGCTGGACTATCAAAAAATTTACCACTCAACGTGCCAATAGATTTCTACGTACAATTTTGGTATTCACTGCCTGGTAGTACACAGGGTCAGTATGTCCTTAATTACATTAACACTGTCACTAAACTAACAAATAAAGACGGAACAATATCTTTTACGGTAAATAATTTACCTGCCGGTAGCTACCAAGTAACTTCGTTCCTACAGATAACTAATAATGGAGGGACCATAACAAACCCTTTGTTCGCAACAATCAAGGACGCCGTAAATGGAACATATGCCCAAGGATTCACCGCTCAGATGCTTGATGGGTCAGATTCTATTACCGGTGACAACACTCAATTGAGCACTTACGAATCTAATTTCTCTGGCGCTCAAAGTATGAACAACCTCTTTAATAAAATCAGTGCTCGTGGTCTTATGACGGTTTTTGAAGCCAAACAAGCCTTCACTCTTTCAGATGCCAAGGATCAGTCATTCAACCCCGTATTCAACTCAATTGGGTCAACTGATGGGACAACCTATGCACAAGATATTGCAAACGCCTTAGGACTTGGTGGGACTGGTAGCTGTGGCCTAACCTCAATAATTGCTACAAAATCGGAAGATGGCGGCTTCTTGGCTGGTATATTTAATTGTATCTATAGTGCCCTAATTGACCCATTAATTACCTGGGCCTCGACTAAAGTAACCGATGCGGCGGGGATATCATATCTACCATCAACTATGCGCGAGCTGTCAAAGATTCCTCGTCTATCCCAAGAAAGTATCTATTGGCGGTATAAGGATGTCCCGGTAATAAAGAATGCGTAAGATTGTACGAAATAAAAAAGCCGTTCTTTTTTTAGTCTTGGTTACTATAGGACTAACATTCCTGCTTAAACCGTTAGACGCTCAAGCAGTTTCTCCTGGTGCGATAATTCCAAACGCCGACACTGGGGTAGGACTTACGAATACCGTAACGGGAACAAACACAGCTTCGCCAACCAGTCCAGTAACAAACGCCCCCACGGCCACAACTCCCGATACCGCAGCTACTCAAGCCGCTGCAGCTACTACTAGCGACATCGGGCCTCTTAGTCAGATGATCGGCCGACAGACTGGTTACGTCTACCAAGCCTGGCAGAGTATTCGGGTGATTATTAATATCTTACTGGTTATTGCACTACTACTAATTTCTTTCTCTAACATTCTGCATATAAATATCGACACCTATACTATAAAGAAGGCACTGCCCAATTTAATAATTGGAGTGATCTTGGCTAACGCTAGCTTCTTCGTTATCAGATTATTTGCCGACGTTGCCTCGGCGACGGTACAACTCTTTCTCAACTTGGCCCATGCCAACAACTTCTCTTCGTTCGTAAAAGTAATTGTAAAAACCGTATCTGTTACCACTGCTGGTAGCCTCGTTGGTGGCGGTAAGGGCGCCCTACAGTCTTTCCTTCAGGTGGTTTTTGGATTAATTGTCGGCATCGGTTTACTCTGGTTGGCACTGCTACTCTACATTAGATTAGTATTTATTTATTTACTGACGATAATTTCGCCGCTGGCTTTCATCTCTTACGGGATTCCGGGCTTGGATAAATACTTCCGAATGTGGTGGCAGAACTTTATTAAATGGTTATTTATGCTAACAGCTCTTACGGCCATGTTCTGGCTGCAGTACGTAATCTGCTCGGCCGGCCACACTGCCGACCAAGTAGCTAGTGGCACCGCTAACTTTAGCGTTGCTCAGACAATTACTTGCTTCGTTATATTTTTCTTAGCGCTATCTATTCCGTCAAAGCTAGGCGGTGCAATTATGGACAAGTCGGCAAAAGCTTTCTCGAAATATTCAGGACTAGATTATGCCAAAAAGACTGCCGGCGACACTGCAAAGCTATACGGTCAGAAACTGGCTTGGAGCACGCCAGGATTATCTCATTTTATGGCTGGTAGTCAGCGCAGAAAAGAGTTACTTGAGAGCCAGATTAAAAATAGAAAAGATAAAGCTTTCAGCGAGTATGATCGAGGTATCTTAGGCAAGGGCAGCCGAACTGGTAAAAAACTAGCACTAGAGGAAAGGCGCGCCTTCCAGCAAGACCTAGATAAAGACAGGATTAAGAATATTAACGCCGCTAATGCGGCAAAAAGTCGTTCTGGTCAGAAAATAGAAAATAATATCGTAGGTCTAGAGAAGCAAAAAGAGGCTGCTGAGAAAATTCTGAATGGTATTCGAGCAAAAGTTAAGCTCGACTGGATGATAGATGCCACTGCCAAGAGAGAGGCGTGGAGGGGTCCTAATGCAGTACCGGGCCTTAGAAATAAAGTTGGTGCTTACTTTGGCAATATTAGAAAGGATGCAAGAAACGAGATAATGATGTCTGCTTTCTCTGCAACTGAGGACGCAGAAACACTGGAGAAGGCCGTTGGCTCGGAGGAGAAGAAGGCAGCGGGATCCTATGCAACAAAGAGCAAAGTACCGCTCCAAGCATTGGCTAACTTCGAAGCCAAAGAGAAGCTTTTTGAATCAATAAAAAATAGCACCAACCCAGAAGATATTAAGTTAGCGAATACCTTAAAGACAGAGATGGATGATATTAAGAAGGGATTTAAGAAGAAGCTTGACGCTGGAGATTATAAGGGCAAATTCGTAGACAGTGGCGGAAGAGACTTTAAGACTTTTGACGAGATTTATAAAAGCGCGTGGAAAGACGAGGGAGCTATCGGTAAAGCAATCCAGGCAAGAAGAAAGGTTACATACGCCAAGGAGATGGAGGGAATTGCCGCAATTATTGGGGACGACGTAAAAGATATCACTACAACCGAATACAATGGTCGGTTACAACAGCATATGCAAAAGTTTAAGACTCTTGAGCAGAAGCAAGCTTTCATACAAGGCAATACAGCCAAGCTAATTGAGCTTGGCGTTGAAGATAAAGACATTCAGGGGGGGCTTGAACTTATGGAGATGGGCAAACAGATTGCCAAGACCGATAGATTCCGCCGAGCAGGAGTTATGAAGTCTGTAGCGCAGGCAGCGCAAGATTCAGGAATAAAAGGAATTGACGCACTTCAGGTTGAAGCTGCCATGAACAACAATAAGACAGTAAATCAGATGATGCAGTTTATGACCCAGAACGTTGGGGCAATGGCAGGAGCCTATAGCTCGCGCTGGATCGATGCTAAGGGTTTTGATCAAGCAGCTTTTACTAATGCGTACAACCAAGCATTGACCGCACCGGGTGGAACCGGCGGTCAAAACGCCGGAGCTGGCGGCAATCAAGGCGGTCAAAACACACCGGGCGGTCAAAACCAGAATCAAAATCAAAATGCCAATCCTCCGGTAACTCCAATATCTTATTATATGGCAAATGCCCCTCAAGTTCCTGGCGCAACTCAGCAAACACCAGCAACTCCATCGGCAGCAGCTCCACAAACAAATTCCCAAGCCACAACAAATCCAGTTGCCAATTTCATTAACGGAAACAATCCTCCACAAACCCAAGCCCAACAACCCGCTCCACAGGCAGCAGATGATGAGGACCCAACAGAGGACGAAGAAGATGAAAACTACCAGGGAGGCGCTTAATAATGGAAATCTTTCTCACCCAAGAAGAAGAGGCTCAAATCGATGGCGCTAAAAGTCTTTTCTACTACCCACAAGAAAAATACGTTTACGACCAGATAAACGACGATATTCTGCCAAAAATCAGTAACGCTCATCGAAACTTATTTATTTCATCGATATTTATTGAGCTGGCACGAGAACAAAGCGAACGAAGAAAATATATCGTGGCATCGTTTGGTATCGATTTAGATAAGGATCAGGCCGACACTTTCATTCTTGCTATGGTGCTCAACCCAAACCTGTCACCGCAACAAGTTTTAAGTGAGAACACCGATTCTAAGTCGACAATTAATGCAAATATTACTAGTGAGGTAATCGAGCAGATTAATTTCTATTCAATCGTAAACAGTCAGATAAAATCCTATATGTCTAAGGTCATAATAATCGAAGATCTAGGCAGTATCTACGAGAGAATCATTAAAGCATCGAGTAAAGTTAAGGAAAAGTTTATCGTTGATATGAATAATTTCGTCAAGCAGGTTGGTGAAGTTACGGACGAAAGAGTTCTCACAAATATTAACGCCCCAAAATCGTTAGTCTACGATGTCCAAGAGATGGGACTTGGCCCAGCCTTGGATAAAACAGTCTCGCTATTTGAAGAGATTCAGTTCTTAACAAAAGTTCAGCTTATTATTAATGCTATTGCAGCAAATGAAGCTACCCCAGAAAAAATTAGCGATAGTGAGCTACTTACGGAGGTTGCTCTCTGGCAGTACTACAAGAATCCACCACAACTACTCGACTTAGGAACCGAACCTGAATAACCCAGTGGTATCGCCAGCTGGGTTTGGTACACTAAATTGATGGAGGGGTATGCAGTTCATTTCGCTTAACGCTCATAAATTTAGGCATGAAATGCCTAAATTGAAAGTTCCAACCTCGAGAGATTCTGGAGGAAGTCTTTGATGCAGTTCAAAGTTCCTCAGAACATTGATATGCAGGATAAAATCATCGGGCCTTTGACGTTGACCCAGTTTTTCTACCTACTCTTTGGCGGCATAATTATTTATATCTTATTTACCAAACTGGCTATCACCGGTTACTCCTTTATTTTCTGGATTCTAGCCATACCGCTTGGGTTAATTAGTTTTGCCTTAGCTTTTGTTAAAATCCAAGATCAGCCGTTCCCGACATTTGCTATGTCCTTGGTAAAATTTATTCAGCTACCTCGGATGCGAGTCTGGCAGCATTACACTGCCCCCGTCGCCAAAAACCCAACAGTAGCAAAAACCAAGAAAGACGAAAAAGTAGTTCATAAACAGCTCGACACCTTAAGGGTGGGCGAACTTTCAGAGATGCTCGATGACCCAAAAATTAGAGAGGGGGCCGATGGCTAACGGACAAGCACCAAAACCAGCTCCAACCCAAAAGTATCTCTCGATTGAGCGAATCCGCGACGGCGTCGTAATTATGAAAGGCGGCCGTTTACGTAAAATAATTAAGGCTAACCCTCTTAACTTTGACCTGAAAAGCGAAAAAGAAAAAGAAGTTGCCATTTATCAGTACCAGAGCTTCTTAAATGCCTTAAAGTTCCCTATCGAAGTATTGATTCAATCACGACGAGTAGACCTGGGCGCTTATATCGAAAAAATAAAAGTCGCTACCGAGAACGAAGTTAATGAACTTCTTCAAAAGCAGGCCAACGACTATCTTGAGTTTATAAAAACTCTCGGTGAAGAGATTAATATCATGGATAAATCTTTCTACGTGGTTATCGGACACGTCGCCAAAGGCGCTGTCGAGAAAGAAACCTTGGTTGATCGCGTTCTTAACCGCAAACAAGTAAACGTTACCACCATCTCCGATGACGAATTTAAGGAGTACCAAGAAGTTCTAAACGAACGAACAAAAACCATTATCGGCCGTCTTAATTCGCTTGGCATTACCACCCATGAGCTAGACACCAAAGAGATAATCGAACTATTCTACAACACCTACAACCCAGAAGAAGCCTACACCGAGCATATGAGCGACCCAGACAAAGTAACCGCCCCGGTTATCGAAGAAGGACAGGAACTACTGGATCGCGCCAAAGTTGAGAGCGGCGAGAAGAAGGTTGAAAAAATCGAGAAAAACGAAGGCGAGATAAATATTGCCGCCAAACCGGCCGTGCCTGGCGACTTGCTGCAGCCAAACGCCATGAAGAAATCTAACCTATCGGATATCTTCGGCAAACTTGGAATTAAACACGACGCTCAAGACGCTGAGGCCGCTTTCCGCGAAGGCATCGCCAGTGTTCTGGATATTATTGCCCCAGGCGGTATGAACATCACTCCAAACTACGTCCAGCTCGGCAACTTTTTCTTGAGAAGCTTGTTCGTATTCACCTATCCACGATATTTGGAAACTAACTGGCTATCACCGATTATCAACTACGACGCCACTTTGGATGTTAGCCAGCTAATCTACCCGGTAGAGACCAACGTTCTTTTGGGCCAGCTGCGCCGTAAAACCACCCAGCTTCAATCAAGTTTGTCTGTTGAAGCCGAAAAAGGCTTAGTCAGAAATCCAGAGCTGGAAACAGCCGTTGGTGATATCGAGGAGCTTCGCGACACTTTGCAAAAAGGCGAGACCCGCCTCTTCCAGTTCGCTTTATACTTCACTATTTACGCCACTTCTTTGGACGAATTAAATAAGATTTCCAAGCAGTTCGAGGCAATTTTAGGCGGACAGTTAATTTACACCAAACAAGCACTTCTCCAGATGGAGCAAGGCTTTAACTCGACCCTGCCACTGCTCGATGATCAGCTAAATGTTATTAGAAACCTCGACACCGCCTCGCTTTCCACTACCTTCCCGTTCACCTCGGCCGAATTGTCGCACCACGACGGCGTGCTTTACGGAATAAACCTACACAACAGCTCACTGGTTCTTTTCGACCGTTTCAAGATGGAGAACGCCAACCAAGTTGTCTTTGCCAAGTCTGGTGCCGGTAAATCTTACGCCGTTAAATTAGAGATCTTACGACTATTAATGCTTGGCAGCGAAGCGATAATTATCGACCCAGAATCTGAGTATAAAACTATGGCCGAGGCCGTTGGCGGCACCTATATTAACGTCTCACTAAACTCTGGCCAGAAAATTAACCCGTTCGACTTACCGAGAGCCAGAAAGGATAGTGACGAAACCGGCGAGATGATAATTCGCGCCGCCGTTACTTCCGTTCACGGCTTGCTTAGCTTAATGGCTGGGGGTCTAAACGCCGAGGAAGACAACTTACTCGACAAAGCCCTTTATGAAACTTATGCCTTAAAAGACATTACCACCGATGCCGCCACCCACACCAACCCACCACCGATTCTTGGCGATTTAATTACTGTGCTTTCTAATATGTCCGGCACCCAGTCGCTGGTTAACCGCCTAGCCAAATACAGCGAGGGTAGCTTTGCCTCGCTCTTCAACTCACCAACCAATATCGATATGGGCAATAAAGTGACTGTTTTCTCGATTCGCGATATGGAAGATGAGCTTCGACCGATTGGTATGTATTTGGTTCTTAACTACATCTGGGCCAGAGTTAAAAGCGAGCTAAAACAACGTCTGCTAGTCATCGATGAGGCTTGGTGGATGATGCGCTACGAAGATTCAGCCAAGTTCCTAAACGCCATCGTTAAACGAGCTCGTAAATACTATCTTGGCGTTACGGTTATCAGCCAAGACGTGGAAGATTTTCTAGAGTCCAACTACGGCAAATCGGTGGTTAATAACTCATCAACTCAGTTGCTACTTGGTCAATCGACAACCGCTATAGATAAGATTGCTGACGTTTTCAAGCTTACCGACGGCGAGAAGTTCTTCTTAACCGAGGCTGAAGTTGGCCAGGGATTATTCTTCGCCGGCAACAACCGCGCCGCCATCCAGATCGTCTCTTCGTATACCGAAGACCAGATTATCACCACCGATCCGCGTCAGCTACTAGAGATCTACGGCATGACCGGAGCACCAACCCAGCAACCAAATAGCGAACAGGGTTAAAGATGGCAGATAACGATCAAGACAAGATTCTTGATGTCATTGACCAGATAAAGACCATTCAGAATAAACGACAAGGATTTTTGTCTAGTTTATTAGGTGGATTTAGAGTTGGTCGAGTTAAAACCACCGTTCCCAAAATTCAGCCCAAAAATAACACGATTGAAGTTCCACTGGATCTTAGATCGGAGAACCAGCAAGCACCAGCTGCCGATACCAATGACACCGCCGGTACAACTGAAGATGCTGAAGACCACGCCAATGAGCCTGTTCAGCAAGACCTACCACAAGAGGCTGAGAGTGCCAGAAATACTTTAGACCGCGATGCTCAAGCCCAGTCCGCCAAGGAAAAAGAGGCGGCTAGATTAGCCGAGCTAGAGAAACAACCAAACCAGTCGCCCCAAAAACCTGCCGACAAAAAGGGCTGGCTTAGAAACAATCTTGACCGTTTTAAAAAAGGCCAACAGATCGCCGATGGTCCGAAAGAAGCGTCTTCGCCTGCCGGACAACCACAAGCCCAGCCAAATACTCCAGAGCAAAAAACCCGGGTTCAGGAAGTAAAAGAGCACGCCAAAGATAAAGTTGAACAAGAAGCAAAGAAAAAGGCCGAAAAGGCAGTTGAGAAAAAAGTCGCTCAATCGGTTGTAAAAGAAGCGGTAGCTGGAGCTCTTGAATTTCTAGCTCCATACATTGGAATATTTCTAGCAATATTAATAGGCTTAGTTGCCTTAGGCTTGTTAATTTACGGTATCTATACATACGTCAACGGTTCAAAGGGAGGCGGAGCCAATCGCCTACCAACCACCCAAGCCCAAAAAGACCAAGCAACTTTGTTGGCTGGTATATCTGGCGACACTAAAGCCAACGCCCAATCAGTTACCAATCAAGCTAATGCTATAAAAACTCAGCTAACTGGGTTAAAAACCCGGGCCGCTCAAACCTACCCAGCTGCTAAGGCTGCTGCATTTAATACTCAAGCCGATACTATCGCGGCTACCGCCGATAAGCTGATTGCTAATGCCGGTAATCTTAATAGTAGAAAAACACTAACAACACAGCTCAATCAACAAATTAGCGCTTTAAGCGCCGCCTACCCAGAGATCGTGGCCAACTCCGCAACCTGTGCTGCACTTTCAACATATATCGCTAGCGGAGCGCTGAAGTTCAATCACGCAATTACCAGACAAGACATTGTCTCAGGATATGACATTAACAGCGCCAATCAGAAGGTACCGGTCAGCCCGTACGTCTGTAATATTATCGGCTGGATAGTTCAGCAAGGGCATTCTATTACAGTCAGCACCGTCGCCAATGGCCACTCTCAGAACGTCAGCGCGGCTAATAGTAGCAATCCTTCAACCTCCCAGCACTTCGTCGGTGAAGCCTTGGATATATCTGTTATTGATGGCAGTGGCTCTGGTAGTAGCGACTGGGTTAAAAAAAGCACCGATCTTCAACAGCTACTTTTCAATAACTATAAAGGCTTGGCGATTCACCAGCTCATCGGCCCAGCAGCTAATTTGCTTATCCTTAGCGAGAAAAGTACCGTGCCAACAAACCCAGCTGGACACTCATCCCTGCTAGCCAATCACACGAACCATATTCACATCGGAGTAGTTCATCAATGAAAAGAATATTCTCCCGAAATTTACTAATTGGTTTTTTACTGTCGGCGACTATATTAATGCCGCTTTCTCAAGCTTTTCTAATCGACCCAACCTTTGCCGCAAATAACACCAATCAAGATCCAATTGATAGTGCTGTTTTCCCGACGGCCTATGCCCAGACTAGTACCCCAACAGCCACCACAACAAACAATCCAGCCTCAACTTACGATGAAACGGCCGAGGTTGAGGAAAACGGCGACACCGCCGCCCAAGTTCAAGATGTTTTTAATAGCGATCTTAATTCACCGTTAAATAACCTCCAACTACTTAACTCTAGTACCACTACCACCGCCCTCTCGCTCTCACCACAAGACATAAACGCGGTTAAGAACAATCAAGTTGATACTCGTGTCACCGACTATTTAACCAATCTAGTAACTCCAACTTCCAGTGGCGGGATGGGCTTAACCCACGTTAAAGCCTCGAGCATTCTCAAGGGGCACACGACCGGCGTCGGTAAAAATGATTCTGAAACTTTAGCCGCCAGCGAAGGTAGTACAATCAACTCCACTCACGATGATGGTAAGGCTGTAGACATCTCAGAAGTTGGCCAATTAACCTGTAAGGTCGTAATCCATACGGCAGTTCTTGGTATATCCACCGGTAGTTCAACGGTGTGGCAAGCGCCATCGGCGGTAAAGGTTTCCTGGCAAACAAAGAACGGCGCCGCTGGTCAAGGCACGCCAAATGCCAATAGTTTGCTTGGAACTTCTCAACAGATGACTGCAAACGGCGTAACTGAATATCTAAATAGTACCGGCAACCTAGACGCCAAGTTAGATATGGTTCAGGGAACTGATATGAGCACTATCGGCAAATACATCGGCGCCAACGTACTTTTGAAATCTTTGGGTGTGAAACAAGTTCAAAGCGATCCACTAAATAGTAGCTTTGCCCAAGCTTTGGGTGAGGCGATATTAAAAGATAGCTCATCTTCGATGCCGTCTGGCTTGTCGGCCTCAAACCCGAACGACGATTATCGTTTAGCTGTTGGTCGGGCTGACCTAGAAGGAAAGCTTGGACTGCCACCAGGTTCGCTAGAAAGTTTTGGCTGGCAGAACGTGCTTACAAATACCGGTAAACGACTAACCGAACAGGCGCTTGGATTGCCTTCGATGTATCTGGATTCGCACTCGCTTGATGATTTAAATAAAAGAGGTGGAACAGCGTCAGCATTTAAAGTTTACGGCCGAAAAGATGATGCCTTAAACGCTATGTCTGGTGCTGTTGCAAAACTACAGGCCAACGATCCAAACGGTTTTATGATGGTTGGCGCCCATCAAATCGAAGACGCATTCAAACTCACCTCTGATCAAAAAACTTTGCTTGAAACAGCAATTACCAATAATGATCTTGCCTCACTTAGCGCCATAAACTCCGACACATCATCACCGAACCTAGACCCAACAACTTTTGCAATTGATAACGCAATTCCAATTGATGGTTTAACAGGAATTTTATCGACAGACAGTGCTGCCCAACAAGTTGCTATTAAAGAGTTAACCGACAGCGGCTCAAATCTTCTTGCCAAAGCCAATCCAACAGTTGGTGGTGGCATTACCCAAAATATCACTACCACTATGTCCGGTCAGAGCGGTGGTCTGTCTATTAAGAATTTCCTTACCCAAATTGGCGCCGGACAGTTACTTAGCCAAGCTGGGCTAGACCCGACGACAGCTAATAATTTTATGTCTAGCCCAACTGGCGGCAATGCTAATACGATTGCTGCCTTTATCAATCAAACAATCGGACAAGTAAATAGCGGCCAAATTACCACTTCCGACGTAAGCAATATGTTCAGCTCGAGCGACTTTAGCGCTGTCCAAAAAACCGGCGGAACCGAGCTAGATAAGGGCTTCGGCTGGTTCTCTGGTAGTGGCCTACAAGTTATGAACGGCACTAAATTAATTACCGACGCCTCAAAAGAGATATACAGTAACTTAATATCGACCATCGTTGGCACTAATTCGGGCAGCATCTCGCCCACCGGCGACCTAGGAGCCAACACCGCCAACGCCATCATCGAACAGGCGTTTGGCATAGGTAATGGCAGTGCTGGAAGTGTTACCGACGTTCAGAGTTTAGTGAATAAAATTGGAACCAGTGCTTTCCAGAATCTTTTTGGGGTTTCGCCTTCTGGATTAAGTCCTAGCGTCTTTAATGATCCAGGAGTTAGCGGCAAGGTTTCGACAGTTGGCGCCAACTTGAATGTCCCAGCGGCAACGTTAGAAAGTTTCTTATTAGGTCAGTTAAACATGGGTGGCTTAAGTAGTCAGGTGAAAGCTGGCGCCATTCCAAACATCACACCCGACAAGATCTTAAATTACTTTAATATCTCAGATAATAACAAGCCATCAACCGATGATATGGCTAATATTATCGGCCTATTAACTGGTAAGGATGCTAATAATAAAACAATTGACCCAACCAAGGCGATTGCCTCTTTATATAAACTTATCGCTGCCCCAGTAGATTCAGCGGCCGGCTTTGATATAAGTAACTTCCAGGCTGGTTTCCAAACTGCCTTCATGAATCCGAATGCCAGCGCAAACGGTGGTGTCAGCGCCAGCGCAATTATGAATATCGGTACATCCCTGTTTGTTAAAGCCATCGGCGGAAGTGTTAGTGGTATAACTAGCGATCAACTAAATAATTACGTAAACCAGTTCAAGCAACTCTATGGCGGCAGCAACACAGGAAGTGGTTCAAGTAATAATAATGCGGACCTTATTGCCCAGCAGCAACAACTACTTCAACTTGAAGCGGATAACGGCATCGATCCAGCAGCAATAAGCGCTGCAAACTCCGCAACTCAATCTACTGGCAGAAATAAACAGGGTGCCCAATCAGCAACTCAGGCAATACTTGCCCAGGCTGCCAGCGTTATGTCGCCAACAGATTTAGCTACATTTACAAAACTAATAAATAGCTCAAGCCTAAGTGCTTACATGAACGGGGCGGCTAATGCTCACACTAGCAACGGTAATACTCCAGCTACACTTATTGCCAACTTCCTAGCCCAAGCCACTGGCATTCCAACACAATTCCTGGCTGATGCTAATAATTTTGTTAAGGGTGACTTTACTTCAGGTTTAGCAGCGATGTCTTTTGCCTTATGGCAGAAGAGCGCTAATCAGTACCTACCAGCAGAAGCTCAGCTAAATTACGCAGATATGCGTAATGCGATTGCCTTTAATAACTACACTTCGATTAAGGCAAAACTAAACCAACTGCCAAACGTTATTATCGCCAATGTCATACCGCCACAGCTCCAACCGCTTGCTTACCTCGTTCGTGCCCAGACTATGGATCAGTCCAAGCGCGACACTCAGTACGCCCTAAGCGACGCCTCGTTACGTAGAAATAATCTAGCTATTCCAGCCGGCTTCACCAAAACTATGTTCACCGGTACCGACGCTCAGAAGACCGCTATGCTCCAAACCTTTGCTATTAGTTCACTTGAGTTACAGATTAAGAAAGCATATCCGGGCTATGTCGTTGGAACAATTCCAGCTCTAATTAAAGGAGATACGACAGTATTCACCAAAGATGCCCTAGCTAGCCTCTTAACCCAGTATCATATTACCCTCGGCCCGATAAACGGAAATAACGTGATCTCGTTCTACAACTTCCTAACTGCCAATAAAGCGGGGCAAACGGCAGCATTATCTGATCCAAAATATTCAAATATGTGGACCGCAGTAAATCAGTGGATGTCGCAATCTATCGGTATCGCCCTGCCAAATCAAACCGCTCAAGCAATTTATAACTACACCCAGAACGGCGGCAAGCTAGACCAAGGTATTACGGGAGCAAATGGCCAAGTGGTGGTGCCATCCATCGATCAGCTTGGTAAAGATTTTCTTATTAGCAAACTCACAGCTTGGGCAGACAAAGAGTTCAAACTACCAGCTGGAACAACTTTCCAGGTTTATAACGCCGTCACAGGGGTGATTAACGCCTCCCACGCCCTAGCCTTGGCTAAAGCAGGGTGTAACGGTGTTTGTAATGTTAACGACTATTTCTCTGCGAAAAGTAGCTTAGCTGCCAAACAAGCCGCCCTAACAATGTTAGTGATTAGTATCGCATTACAGCTTTGTTCCGCCTGCCAAGCGTTCTTTGGCAATATTGATCAACAACTTGGCTTTATGCCCGGTACTACTAACGCCATTGTCACTGGATTGATTGCCCTAGCCTTACACCTTGGCCCAGCAGGATTATATATTGCTGCAGCAATGATAATAATGAGCTTCCTAATGAGTTCCAGCCAAGAATTCTTATGTCCG
Source organism: uncultured Candidatus Berkelbacteria bacterium (assembly GCA_903839975.1). Lineage (GTDB taxonomy): Bacteria > Patescibacteriota > UBA1384 > 2-12-FULL-50-11 > 2-12-FULL-50-11 > CAIMEH01. The sequence continues at coordinate 7,937 of CAIMEH010000029.1, read as the reverse complement.
GCACCGCCGAGCGATATCTATTCGCAGGGCGCCTACGATGCCGCTTATAACGACACATTTACTTACGGCGCTGGCACCAAAGGCTCATCAAGTCCGCCCGCACCAGCACCGCCAACACCGTTAAGTGCCTCACCAGATTACAGTAAGGTGGGAACAACGGTAACGATGTCAAATGGCAAGCAATCAAAACCACTAACTACTGACGACATTAATAACGCCTGGGCAAAGAACATTACCTTCGTTGACGGAAACAATCCTGATCTTTATGAGGCATGGAGCCGCTATTTCACTGGGTTACTATTAGCCGATACCCTTGCTTACGGTTCAAGCCAGGGCGACGCCAATAAGCCTCGTCAGGTCATCACTTTCCGCAGAGCTAACGCCGAGTTCTTCGCCGCCCAACCAGGTTTAATGACCTCCGCTTTCGGGACAATGGAAAACGGCAATAATTACGTAGGTATGGGTTATAGCGAAGGTTCAACAAATACTTATGCTTGGGTTCATATCGGGTTTGGAGGAATATAAATGGATGTAAAGAAAATACTCCTCATTTTAATGCTTATCGCCGTTGGTATATTTGCTATGTTTGCCTTAGCTCTAGCTGGTCTTGGTGAAAAAACCGGCAGCGGTCAGATGGCTAAAGCCACCGGCGGGGGTGGCTGTACCGCCAATGGCACTATAAGCGTTTCTTACGTTCCACAGGAGTATATGCAATGGGTTGCCGACGCATCAACTAGTTACTTAAAGGGCGACTCCCTAGCTTTGATTGCGGTGATCGAAGAAGAATCTAGCTGGGATCCCAACTCAACGTATAAAGGTCACGCAACCGGTCTAGGTCAATTTGAGCCAGGTACAGCTAAGTCCATGCCCGAATTTAAGGGGGGGCAAGATGCCGCAGGGAATACTTGGCCAGTAGGGATTGTATATGATCCTTCAACGGGACATCCGGACGATGCCCGCTTTGACGCAAAACGCTCAATCTATGCTGCAGCATACTACCTTGGACAAGGTATGCAGAAACAAAATTGGGATTTGTTTAATGCCTATGCAATCAACTACCACACTTACGGCAATGATGGTTCAGCTAAGGGAGCCGCCATTAGCGCCGCTACTCAGGTAATGAACTATTATAATAAACTAAAGGCAACAGTCAGCGTTGCTTGTGCTAGTGCAAATGGTGGATCTATCGTCAGTATTGCCCATCAACAGCTAGGTTTAGCTGAGAGTCCTCCTAATAGTGACAGTGGGTCAAACATTCAAAAATTCCTTGGAACTGCCACCAGCGAGAAGTGGTGCGCCGACTTCGTTAGTTGGGTCTACTGGCAGGCTAATACACCATTTACTGGTGGCTTAGAGCCGAGTGGTTGGAGGATTCCTGGTGCTGATAATGTTTACGCCTACATCAAAGCCCATGGAACAGCAGTAGATCGCTCGCCTAGTGGTAATAATCCACCACCACAAGAAGGTGATGTAATTTACTTTAATTTCTCGGGCCAAGACCACGTTGGTATCGTCGAAAGTGTCGCTGGAAATAGCTTAACCTACATCTCCGGCAACACCACCGCCAACAATGTTGCTGAGGCCACAGTAAACTACCAAACAAACACTAACGTAATTGGATGGGGAAGGTTAAAATAGAACCATGGCGGAACTAATTCTATTAGATAAGGGGCTCAAAACGAAACTAATTATTATTGGGGTTAGTATTGCCGTGGTTGGCATAGCTATTGGTTCGTACTATTTCTATACCCATAATTTAATTTTCTTAAAAGCCACTCCCAAAAATAACGCTAGCAATGTCGACGCATTAAGCCCGATTACCGTAAAATTTAATCAGAATATTGCCAGTGCCACGGCTAGCGACCCGAAAGCAAATAATTATGTTAGTATCACGCCACCGACTAATTTAGTAGTAATAACAAGCGGTAATACGATATCAATTTCTCCAATAGACCAGCTTACCTTCAATCAAAAATATAACCTCACTATTTCAAACGTAGTTAGCCAGAATGGCTATAAACATGCGAATTTCACAGTTAGTTTTACTATAGGTTACACCGACTGGAATAAATTACCGGCGAGTGTTCAACAAAAGTATCTTGATAAAACCGATTCAAACGCCACTACCGAAGCGGCTCCAAGAACAAAGCTAATTAATGCTTTACCGGTTGACAAAACTAACTACTCTCTCTCATACGACAGTAACTCCGACTCTTTTGACGTGGTAACTAAAATCGATAATACCGACCAAGTTAAGCAAGAAGTTAATACGTATATGGCCGGCTTCGGGATAGACCCAACTCTAGAGATAATTAGCTATCACAACTCTACTGGCGCCCTGGTTGAGTAAATTTGACTGAGATTTTTATCACTTGCTTGCCGTCGAAATATCTAGAAGTGATAGCGTAGAGTTTGCGCATACGCATTTTGAATGAAGTGGCCTGAGCTGGTGAGCTGCATACAATATTAATGGCACTATTTTTTAGAACGACTTTCACTTTTTCTCCCAGCTCTTTTTCTATTGTTTGTTGAAGCTGGTAGCTGCTAAAAATTTTCTGCAAAGAATTTTTTGGCATCGATTTCTGGAAATAATCTGAAATCTTCTCGGCTGGCCCGGCGATGTAATTGCTTCTCTTGCCACGCTTAAACTCGTCTTCAAATATTGGCATCACAAGATAATCTCCTGCCAGTCTTTTAGAAGTTTTTGGCCGGTCAAAGAAGTTGCTACGATCTGTGAACTTTTTGGCAATCGTTCAAAAAGAAAGCCAGCATTTTTCTGATCTAGTTCGCTTAGCATGTCATCTAATAGTATCACTGGCGCGGTTTGGAGCTTACCCTCTAAATAGCTAGCCTCAATATTCTTTAATACGACCACGGCCGTCCTAGCTTGGCCACGTGAGGCGTAACGCCGCGCCGACCGACCGTTAATCTGGATCTCAAGTTCATCGCGATGTGGGCCGTAAAGATTCTGGGCGTTCTTAATCTCTTGGGCCTGAACTGTGTCGATATCTTCAACCTCGATCTGGTAAATAAACTTAAACTTGAGCCCGATCTCTTCCTGACTAATCTTTTCCAGTTCTTTAGTAACGAAATCTAGATACTCCATTCGCATCTGACGAATATTCTCTGTTAGGCCAACCAAAAGCTCGTTCCATGGCTGAAGCTCATCAAGACCAGCTCGGTTAAGTTTAACTAAAAATAGAATAGTTGAGCGTTCTTTTAAAACTCTATTCAGGTCTAAATAATTGTGGCGAAATTCGGCGCTAACCTGCCAGAGAATACTATCAAGATAGCGTCGACGAACCTGCGGCATACCCATAACAATATCAACATCACCGGGCACAAATAGAACACTCGGGAAGATACCGAGATAATCCATTAGCGACAAAGTTTTACTATCGACGGTCATTATTCGGTCTTTGTTTGGCTGCTCGGCAAATGCTTGGCCGTAGAAAAACTCTAATTTAACCGGTTTTTTGTTCGCCTTCAGTTCGGCAGCTAAGCGAAAATATGGCTCATTAAAAGAAATTGCTTCATCAAGACGCGATGTCCTAAAACTCTTATTAACAGATAGAAGACGTAAAGCCTCAATTATTGTACTTTTGCCACTACCATTATCCCCAATAATTACCGAACGACTATCAAGCCCAAATTTCTTATTTGAGAACGAGCGGAAGTTCTGAAGTGTTAACCATTCCAGCATCTTTACTCGCTGCGTAAAGGCATCACGAGATAGAGATACGATTCGTCTTTCGGCGAGGTAATTACAATCGGGCTTTTTGAATCGATAAAGTGAAGGTTAATCTCGTTGCTTAATACATTTAGCGCCTCGATTAAGTACTGAGCGTTGGCGGAGATAATAAAATCACTGACATCGGTCTCGTCGATGGCAATTTCGTTAGTGTTGTCACCCAAGGTTGGGGAGATAGCGGTAACTTTTAAGACCTTTTTATTAATCTCAAACTTAGTGCTGTAGGCAGAATCCCTAGAGAACAAGCTAGCCAATTTTAAGGTTTGAAGTAAAACTGCTGAATTTACTTTTAGGTTAATCTCGTATTTCTTTGGGATAATGGCGCCGTAAGCTGGGAAAGCCCCATCAAGAACTCGACTAGTAAATATTATGCCATTAACTTTCATCTGGACCTGGGAAGCTGAGAAAGAAAGAATAGCTTCTTCGCCCTGGCCAAGAAGTCGTTGAATTTCCTGGAGTGATCTTTTCGGCAAAATATAGTCACCGGTTAAACTGTTTTTAATTTTGAGTTTAGTCAAAGCTAAGCGATAGCCGTCGGTACCAACTAGCTGGACACTATCCCCTTCAAATCTAAATAATAAACCTGTTAAAATCGGCCTAGTTTCGTCGTTAGCAGCAGCAAAGATAGTTTTCGAGATAGCTTCATTAAAAGTGTTACTGTCAATTACTGTTTCGGCTTGAAATTTAATTTTGGGTAGCGACGGATAATCAACCGCGTCCATTCCCTTAATTTTGGCGTGGTGATTTGAGGAATCGACCTTAATCGTAATATCGTCGGTAGATAAGGTAACTTTTTCGTCAGTGTTGTTTTGAAGATAGTCGGTTAGAACACGAGCAGAGACAGTAATTACTCCATTCTCAAAGCCTTCACCTTTTATCTCGGCCTGAATTGTTTGCTCTAAGTCTGTCGCTTTAACTTGAAGAATGTCTCCAGTAACTGATAAATAAATATTTTGAAGTATTGGAAGTGTCGCTCTAGTTGTGGCTAAACGTCCAACCAACCCAACAACACGTACTAGATCTTCTTTTTGACAAGTTATCTTCATTTCAAAATTCCTTAGTTATTATTAATGCTGATTTTGAAAACGCGTAAAAATTTATTTTCATAAGATATTTTAATTAATATATTTTTTTATTTAATTAACAAGCAGTTGTTATAGAGACCGTGGATAAGTGGATTAAAACTGTTAGAGCTTGTGTAAAACATGTCATTACTTGTGGATAAGTTGTGTGTTTATGGTGGATAAATATCTAACCTGTTATACCTTGTAACTTAACAGAAAGCTGTGGGAATATCTAATAGTTTTTCCACAACATATCCACATTAGATAAACATCTTTTCTATAACCTGTAAATCATTCTCTACGCTCGAATCGACCTTCCGAGCCTTGGTGATTTTTTCGACGCTATGCATAACAGTGGTGTGATCTTTGCCGCCCATCTCATCGCCAATCTGGGGAAGAGTGTGGCCGAGACGATTGCGAAGTAGGTACATTACCACTTGTCTTGGATAAACCAACTCTTTTACCCGGCTTTTGCCCATAATGTCGTTAACTTCCACGCTGAAGTACTCGGCGACCTTGCCGATAATTTGTTTAGTAGTGACGACGCTACCATTGGTTTTTATCAGGTCTTTCAGGGTCCTTTTGGCGTATTCCCTGGTAATTGTCTCGCCCTCAACCTCGGCGGCAGCCATAAGCTTTATAAGTGATCCTTCAAGCTCACGAACGTTGGAGGTGATTGTCTGGGCTATATACTCCAAAGCTTCCACCGGAACTTCTATTCCTCTTTCCTGGGCCTTGGATTGTAAAATTGCCATACGGTTCTCGAAATTTGGTGCTTGAATATCGGCGATCATTCCCCAGCCAAACCTGGAAGTGAGGCGATCTTCGAGGTCGTTAATCTCTTTTGGTACTCGATCGGAGGTAACAACAATCTGGCGATTATTCTGGTGAAGCATGTTAAAAGTATGGAAAAACTCCTCCTGAGTGCCTTCTTTATTAGAGAGAAATTGAATATCGTCGACCAAAAACATATCGGCAGTGCGATATTTCTTCTTGAAAGCGGTCATGGTGTTGGTTTTTAAAGCGTCGATAAACTCGCTGGTGAAAGTTTCACAAGAGGTATAAATAATCTTTTTCTTGGGGGCTTTGCGCAGAACTTCGTTGGCAATTGCGTGCATCAGGTGGGTTTTACCTAAACCAACGCCGCCATATAGGAATAGCGGATTATAAGCTTCGCCGGGTTTGTCGGCCACAACTTGGGCGGCGGCAAACGCCAACCTGTTATTATTGCCAACAACAAAAGTGTCAAAGGTGTAACGGGAGTGGAAGCTATTTGGGACGCCTTCTTCGGCTTCAATCTCTTTCTCTTCCTCCTCAACTTGCTTCAAGATTGGCAGTTCGTCGTAAGCATTGGCCGCTTCTTTGTGCATAACTTCGAAGCGGATATCTTCAAAATCATCAAACTCTTCTTTGCAGATTCGTTTTAAGTCCTTAACAATATTTTTTTCTAACCAGTTCTTGGCGTACGGATTGGGGACGGCAATAATAATTAAACCATTGCGGTTTTCCACAAAATTTGTTGGCTTAAGCCAGGTTACAAAGTTCGGTCGGCTGACGCTGACCTCGAGATCAGATAAAACTTTTTTCCAAAAGATGTCTGACATACAATCCTGAAAATACTCGACTTTTCCACACAAAGAAAGGGTTGGCCCTAAAGGGTTGGAAAAAGCCGGAAAAACTGGTAAAATCTGAGAGTAAATGCCTAAAAGAACGTTCCAACCAAACAAAAGTCACAGAGCAAAAACTCACGGTTTTCTCGGTCGTTCGAAAACTGTACTCACGAGTCGCCGCCGCAAAGGCCGCGCTAAGTTAGCGTTGTAGGAAAATGTTGTCACGCTCGCATCGGCTAGGAAAAGATGCTGAGTTTAGCCGGGTTATGGAAGCTGGGACCAAAGTTAAGATAGGCCCGCTGTTATTTTTTCATGTTAAGAATACCGAACCAATCAGGTTTGGCGTTGTTGTTAGTAAAAAAGTTAGCAAGAAAGCCGTTGATCGAAATTATCTGCGCCGCCTAATATTAGAGATTATGGCTGGTGTTCTAAAAGAAAAGTCATTAACCGGTAATGGCGTGGCTGTTGTTCTATACCAAAGCGAAAATCCCAAGGCTGATTTTGAAGCGGCCATAAACAAATGGGTCGAAAAGCTGTAGCCTTTCTAATCACCGTTTATCAGAAGACGCTGTCGCCTGATCAAGGGCTGCTTCATATTTTTTATCCTAATGGCGTCTGTCGCTACACCCCAACATGCTCCCAGTACGCCAAAGAAGCGGTTCTGAAATATGGTGTAATTAAAGGAATAATGCTAGGATTGCAGAGAGTTAGCCGGTGTCACCCGCTGCACGCAGGGGGTTTTGATCCGGTTCCATAATAATGACAGCATTCTTCCGAACAATTTTATATCTACCACTGTTCAACATCTTGATGTTTTTGGCGTGGCTGGTGCCAGGCCATAGTATCGGTTGGTCAATTATTTTAATTACTTTATTAATTCGTGGTGCTCTTTGGCACACCTCCTCGGCTGCTCTGAAGGCGCCGATGATGATGCGTCAGTACGCCGACGAGCTGAAGGCAATCCAAGAGAAGCATAAGGACGATAAGAACGCCGCCGCTCAGGCTCAGATGGCTTTCTATAAAGAAAAAGGCATTAATCCACTTGGTGGTTGTTTGCCGCTTTTAATTCAGCTGCCAATTTTAATAGTTTTGTACCAGGTTTTCCGTGCCGGCTTGGCTGTTTATCATCCGGAGTTAATCTATTCGTTCACGCCGCACGTTAGCTATATCAACACCCATTTCTTCTGGGTTACTTTAAGCTCGCCGGATAAATATTTGATACTGCCGATTCTGGCCGCTGTTATGACTTTTGCCCAGGCTAAGCATATGCAGATGATTAATCCGATGACCAACAATCCTAACGATCCTGCCGCCATGATGAACAAGCAGATGACCTACCTTTTCCCGTTTATGACCTTTTTTATCGCCTATAAACTTCCGGCCGGTTTGGCGCTCTACTGGGCGACCACTAGCCTATTCTCATGGTTGCAACAGATTTACGTGGTAAAAACTTTCAAGCCAGTTAAAAAAGCTACAGTTACCGTCAGAACTAAGAAAAAGTAAGTTGAGTCT
>CAIMEH010000028.1 GCA_903839975.1 uncultured Candidatus Berkelbacteria bacterium | reverse complement strand
GCTGCGGTTTGGATCGTATTCAATGGTTAAAACTGTAGCTGCGCCATCGAAAGGTAAGAATTTAAAGTCGATAGTACGGTATAAACGTTTAGCGCCGCCACCTTTGTGACGAATGGAAATTGAACCTGAAGCATCGCGACCACCGTGCTTTTTAAGGCTGGTAGTTAATTTTTTGTATGGACGAGTTTTGGTGAGTGTTTCAAAGTCACCGTAGCTCATTTTACGGGTCGCGTTGTTATTTGGTTTAATTAAACGTGGCATTACTTAGTCTCCTTGGCAGCTTCTTTGGCTTCTTTAGCCATCTCTTTTTCGGCGGCTTCTTTGTTCTCTTTCAAAACTTCAAATCCTGGGATAGCTTTTTTGCCGTCCAGTTGCACGTAGGCTTTGCGGCGAACGGACTGCTTGCCTCTAACACGCTTGAAAGTAACATTTTTGAAAGGTAAATTAACGATTCTAACAGATTTAATAACTACGTCGTGAAGCTCTTTAAGTTCGGCGGCGACAGTCGATTTGTTGGCACTTTTGGTGATATAGAAAGCGTATAGACCTTTGTCGATATCGGCGGCTGATTTCTCTGTAAGTAGTGGGGAGATAATTGATTTCATGATTACTTAGTTTCTTCCTTAACTACTGTTTTCTTAGCGGCTGGTTTTTTCTCAACAACTTTCTTCTCAGTCTTAACCAAGCCACGAATTTCTGCTGATTTTTTGTCGATAAGAATTGCTTTAACGTGGGCGATATCCAAGATCGAGATGTTCTTATTCTCTATAACTTCAACATTTGGGATATTTCGCACAGCAACTACTAGCTCTGGCTCGATATTTTCAGTAACAATAAGAACTTTTTTGCCTTCAAGTTTGTGATCCTGAAGTAGTTTAATAGCGAGCTTGGTCTTTGGCTGGGCAAGGCTAATTTTATCAACGACGGTAATAAGTTTGTGGTCGTTAAGATGCTCAAGAACCTGAGCAATGGCCATGCGCTTCATCTTTACAGGCATAACAGTTTTGTAATGGCGAAGTCTGTCTGGACCGAAAGTAATACCACCACCGACCCAAATTGGGGAACGACGTGTACCGGCACGAGCTTGGCCGGTGCCTTTTTGTTTGTAAGGTTTGCGACCACCGCCACGAACTTCACCACGGGTTTTAACCTGTGAGTTGGTTTGGCGTTGGTTAGCCTGAGCGGATAGAATAGCCTGTTTAATGAGTGATTTATTCAATATATTTGACATTTTACTGGTTCTCCACCACTACTTTGCCACGAGCTGGGCCTGGAACATTACCGGAAACAACTAAGATGTTCTTCTCTTTGTCGACGATTAAGATTTTGCCGTTACGAACGGTGTAGTTAGCGCCGCCCATTCTTCCTGGCATGCTCTGGCCTTTTGGTACGCGTTGTGGCTCCTGGGCACCGATAGAACCATGGCCACGAACGTTGTCGGAACCGTGAGAGACTGGACCGCGGTGATGTTTGTGACGTTTAATATTACCGGCAAAGCCCTTACCTTTAGTAATACCAGAGACTTTAACTTTGTCGCCAACTTCAAACTGCTCAACAGTAATCTGCTCTTGGTCGGTTTCAAGCGTTGGGACTTCTTTGATCCAGACCCCACGTTTGCTACCCACTTTGTCTGCCATGCCTTGCTGGGCCTTGTTGGTTTTACCTCTGGTGGCGACGGCAATATGCTTGCGATCAACATTCTTAATAATAGTATTAGGTTCGGCAATAATGACCGTACCAGCAACTAGGCGACCTTTGTCGTCCCAAATCTGTGTCATACCAAGTTTTTTGCCTAAAATAATCTTTTGCATTTTTAAATGTTTAGCAATATATCAATAAATTTTTGTAATGCCGGCTTGCGAGTACGTAAACTACGAGATTAATTCTTCGAGTAGTAAGCGTTTTGCAGCCAAGGGAAGGAGTGCTTCCGGGCGTTAACTACGACTTATGTTTAATATGCTTAACAATTATGCCTAATTTTATGAGTAAAAGCAAGAGCTTCGCCCCTAGGAACGAAATTGCTTGACGCTGTAATACTATAAGAGGAGTATATGGGGAGCAAGATGAACAGCATGTACATGATGCATGCACTGTGTTGCGCACGTTGCGCAAAACTCTCCTCTCTTCACCTCTCCGATTGCCCAGCGAAACCGATCGGAGGGGTTTTTTAAAACTTTAGACTCGTTTAATTTCCAGATAGTGTAAGAAAGAAACGAAACAACTGCTGTCCATAAAATATAAGGAAGTAATAACAGTGACGCCACCATCGAGACGGGCCAGATAGATATCATTAATAACAAAACAGAGATAGTTAATAGTACTACGTCTACGACGGCCAGGAATTTCTTGTGGGCAACGAAGAATATATAAGTCCAAATAAGGTTCAAGAAGCCATTTACAATAAACAAACCCATAACTAATTTAAGCAACATTGGGTCGGAAACTTTATTCCAGAACATAATTGCTGATATTGCTGAACAGATGTAAATAATAAGCCAAATCCTACTAATCAACGACCCTGCCGGTGTCCACGAGGGTATTTTAATGGTTGGGTACCAGTCCTTAATACCGGAAACAGTAAATCTGGCGGCGATACCGGCGACTAGTAATACTACAGCTGTAACTACAAGATAGTGGTTGGTAAGCATAAAGCAATCGTAACATAAATAATAAAAGACCCACCTTTGAGGGCGGGTCAGTCGAGTCGCTATTTCCTTTAGGATACAGCTATGCTTTGGTTATCGCAGCTACAAGCATGACAATTAGTACAGATGTACCAACCACAGCTTTGGCAGCGACTAGCATTTGTTGATCTAGAATCGATTGTGGTTTGGCAGTTCCAGCAGTAATGCCGGTACCATCTTTGGCCGCAATCTAGGCAAACCATGTTCCCGTAGACGGAAACTTGACGTGCCACTCTAGTGGATCCGCACACGCAAGCATTGCGTGGGTTAAAAGAATTTGTGAGTAAAGCGATTTCGCTTCACCTCCGGTTGGATTTTGAAGGAGAACCTTCTCCTTGGTTGTACCTTTTCCTACCTAATTCATTTTACCTACTGCATATTTCCGTTACAGATTAACTCCGATGCTTTTACCTGATGCTTTTTTCCGTTGATTTAAAGTGCGCACATTGCGCACAACAACTATCCCATATTTACGGAGAATTATCAATGGATTTGGGGGTAATTCCGTTGACTCTAATCTTTAGAAACCTATAATGGCGGTGTCAGACACTCGAGCCCAACGATGGAGTTGGGCAAAAGGAAAAACTATGGCAAATAACCTCCCGCCGGGTGGGTCGCAAGCGCGAAACCCGGCACCAATTTAATTAGTTTTAAAGCCGATCTTTTTCTCGTGATCTACTTCGGATTCTTTAATATTGCCGAAGCTGTCTTCGTAATTTTTTAGATTAGTCTGCATGGCAATTACTAAACGCTTGAAGTGAGCCGGACTGGTAATAATCCTGGCAGCCATTAAACCAGTTGGCGGCATTACATTAAAGAAATCTAGAATAAACTCTTCTTTGGTGTGGGCCACCTGCATATTATTTGAATACTTCCCCTGTAAGGTCGCGTCGTCGGCCTTAATCTGTATTTGTTGATCCATTGGTTCGAATATACACCTTTATGCCAGCAATTTCTTAAAATCCGCCTTTACCTTGTCGAGCTTGGGGTTAATAACTACTTGGCAGTACGGCAGCGAACTGTGGTTGGAGAAATAATCTTTGTGATAATTTTCGGCCGAATAAAATTTTTTGAGCGGCTTAACTTCGGTAACGATAGAGTTGCCTTTGTGTGTCGAGCCGTTTAGGGTTCTAATGTAATTTTCCGCTTCAACGCGCTGATGATTGCTGACGGTTAAGATAACCGATCTATACTGCGTGCCGACATCATTCCCCTGCTGGTTTAGGGTTGTTGGGTCGTGTGTGGCGAAAAATACGGTCAGCAAGTCTTTGTACTGCACTAGCTTTGGGTCGTAGGAAATTCTAATAACCTCGGCATGGCCAGTAGTGCCAGATGAAACCTGCTCATATGTAGGATCTGCTAAATAGCCACCGGCATAGCCAGGTTCGACTGATTTAACTCCTTTAAGCATCTTAAAAACAGCTTCTGTGCACCAGAAGCAACCACCACCAAATACTGCAACTTCGTTTGTGTCCATTGCCATATAATAGCAAACTGTATTGATTTGTCGCCAAGTATATAATATAATATTTCGGCGAATGGCCTTGAGCTATTCAGGGAGGAATGCACCGTGACAAATAAAACTGAAGGCCAACGGCCTGACGAAGAATCATCGTTCGCAGCTCCGTCGACGCCGGGCTGGAAAATCCTTAAAATTGCTATCGAAGAGGCAATTGGCCCCGACGCGACCATCGAAACTCATCTGTTCTTAATTAAGAACCTTGAGGTCAGAATTGGGGGATTAATTCCAATTGAGCACCGAAAAGATATCGCTCAGCTCTTGATCGACCTTATGGCGCTAGTTGACGACGAATGTTTTCCACAGCTCGTAACTGATTTTCTTCTTGCTCAGCTTGGAGTTAACCAGATTCGCCAGATTCTTGATGGAACCGAACTAGAGCTAACCAAATGCAAGAGCAAGCATTGTGGACTCTGGCATATTGTCTCTAAGGCGGTAAAAGCAGAGATCGATAAACGGGCGAAGTCGCCAAACAAAGATCGATTGAATACGAATATTGGGTATGAAAACTTCATGCCCAGAACCGGCCACGGCTAGCCGCCACCTTGTTCCCTCACACCCCGACCTGAAATATGGTCGGGACTTTTTTACTTGTCGTTTTTGGCGACGAAGGCTTTGATCTCGTCGATGCTTTCAAGAACCAATTTGGCTTTTTTTACACCAAATTGAAATGGATACTTGTCGTCTTCGTCGTTGGCTAAAACAATCATTGCGTTACCTTTGAATTCTGATTCTGATACAACTGCCATTTTCACCTCCTATTTTTATACTTTTCTAATATCTACCTTAGTAAATATGTTGAATTTAGTCCAATAATTATAGTGGAGTCAAAAATAGATTCTATAGGCTTAGTTTCGGTTCACTATCCCCTACTGCGTTTCCTGTGTAAAATTTTCCGTCTTTCAAGGTTTTTATTATTGCATTAAGCTCAGCGTCACCATTATTAAAAGAATCCATAGAGTTGTTGTGCATTTCTTGTGCCTTATTGAAGCTAATGGAATACGCGTCGGTAATTAGCAGGGCGTTCGCCAGCGAATCCGAATAATTTTGGTGCAAGGCATCGATGTGTCCGCCGATTGTCACCAAAGAAGCGTTCAGGATATTATTTTCAGCCATTAGTTTTTCGTTTTTCGCATCACTGCTCGCAGTCTGTTCAACAAGAGCACTGTCTCCCAAGTTAACAACGTAGATTAGTCCTGAAATTATCGAAAGAAAGATAATTAGCCACACTAAATCATCGCCGACTGTTCGGTTGGTTTTCCTGGCAAGAAACTTCTTTGTTGCCTTAACGACCTTTATTTGCCTGAAATCCATGGTTCAATACTACGCCGGAAAATAAATTAAAAACAGCTGAGCGTTAGCTCATGATGTCCATATCGAATTTCAGTTGTTTCTTGCACTTGAAACAAGCCTCCATCCAACCTGCTTGGCCACAAAGCCTGTCCCAAGTCCAGTCTGGGCTTTTAAAATAGAATCGCTCGACTTTATTGCCGCAGTTTGGGCAAGTTGTAGCTAAGACTGTATTTTGGTCATTACGACACGGCTCGACATCTTCCCATGGGAGTTCCCCGTCGTCGATATCGTCCTCATCATTACCCCCAGAACTCATAATTAGTTCGAACATTATTCTAAATTGGAGCGGGCGGAGGTGTAGGCGCAGTATTCGCAAGAGTCGGTGGCTGTTGGGATTTCGGTGGAATCCAGGCATTCGCGGATCTTGAGTAATATTGGTTCTATCCAGGAATCGGAGCCGGTGTAGTCGATAATTTTCATATTAAACTCTAGCTTGCCGTCAAAAGTATCTAAATCTTTGCGGCCGTTTACGTACACAAAATAGCCGGTGTCGGAAACTTTAAAGCCGTTTTTGCGCAGTAACCATTGATATACTTCCATCTGACGCTTGTAGCCCAGGTGAAAGCCCTCGTTGCCCAGTTCTACCTCGCCGGCTTTGGAGGTGGCTTTGTAATCGACAACGTACAAAACGCCGTCTTTATCTACCCAAATATCGTCAACGGCGCCGAAGATATGCATATCTAGCTTTTCGTCGTCGTACTGCACGCCTTTAAAGTTGCTGCGCCATTCGTCCATTTTTTCGTGCTGAAACGGCACTAAATCTAAGCCAAAATCTTTCATAAGTTGATGGCTTTGCCCACTTGCACGCAAAATATCAAACTCTTTCTTTAATAAATGGTCGACAGCCACGTTCAAGGTAAACGGTGCCCCGCTTGGGCGTTTCATGCCCTTAACAACATCCAACCAAAAGCACCTTGGGCATTGGTTGTATAAATCTATTTTGCTGCGGGATAGTTTTTGCATCTTATTTCTTTGTTTTTTCTTCGATAAACTTCTTGACATACTCTTTGAGTTCATCAAAGCTTGCCTGCTTATTTTCCATTGAGTCCGCAACGTATATAGCTATGTTCCTTAGCTCTCCAGTAGCTACTTTAATATCAACGTCATTAACAAACAAGAAATACAGCATACTAACCAATGCAAGCCGTTTATTACCGTTAGAATAAATATGGTTTGTTGTAATCGAGGTGAATAGATATGCGGCTTTAGCTGTTAAATCCGGGTAATATCTGTCGTCTTGTACGAAATGAAGAATCTTCTGCAGTTGTTCCGAATTTTCTTTTCGATAGTCTGGTAATGGATCGTTTGCGTCGGTATTTAGCTGCTCTTCAATAATAGAGAAAAGGATACGGAGAAAATCTTCGTATGACGGATAGTTAACTGTTGGCGAGGGCACTTAGATCCTTTGCGTAGTCTTTATAGATCTTTTTTACTACAATCTTAACCTCCCGGCTTTTCTCCGGGTGATCTAAAACTGCCGAGCGCGCCTCTTGGGGCAGTTGCTGCAAAATATCTTTTTCTCGCTGTGTCATTGTATTCAATGTATGTCAGATTGTATGCCAATTCAAGACCATAATCAACAGAACGGGCTGTTGTTTCATTGACTTGAAATCAACAAACGGGCTATATTTTCGGACTAGAAAAAATCTTGCTTCGCTTCGAGTTCTTCGAAATAGCATATGTCAAAGGGTTAGGAAGGCAACAGATGAACACCTCAATCGGTTGAGGCGTTAAGAGATACAGGTGTAACGCACGTGTATGGCGTATACGCCATACGGCAGGTTGTTACAAGAAGAAATATATCGTGTACGACATAAGGCAGGTTTGGTTAGATAAATTATTTTGCTAATGCGAGATACGTCATATATGACGTACGGGGGCATGAGAGATTGGGTGTTTTATGTCGTACACGACATAAAAGGATTTGGAGGGATTGGGTTTTCAGGAAGTGGTTCGGGGTGTGGGGGGTTGTTGTGGTGGTGGGGCAGGATTGGGTTAGGGTTTGGGGCGGTAAGTGACGGAGGTACCCGTGCGGCCGATTTGTTCAATTTTGCCTTGTTGCTCTAGCTCGTCCAGATAGCGGACGACGGTGGCGTCGGAGACGGAAAGTAACTTCTGGACATCGTTGTTGGTAATTTCGGTTTTGCTATCGAATAACGACATAATTTTAGCGATATTCTCCTGCTTTTTGGCGCTAGCCTCTTCGTTAATATCAACTACTTTAGTTTTGGTGCGGTTACGCATAATTACCCACACAACTGCCGCCCCAACAACCATTCCTAAGATAAATCCATTCATGAGTCTATTGTAGCATTTCTATCTTATTAACCACCCGTTTGATGATTTCATCTCTGCTTCGCTTCCAATTATGCTCCCAGATTCTTAGTACGGTCCAATTGTTTTTTCTAAGAAATGCTGTTGTTCTTTTGTCACGTATTCTGTTCTTTTCTATCTTCGTTCTCCAGGAGTCATTTTTTAATAGATGCTTCCAGCTTGGGTAATACCAACCATGCCAAAAATCGCTATCTAGAAAGATACATAATCTTATGTTTGTAAATACAATGTCTGGTGTCCCTTTTATTAGCTTGTCGTTAGCTATAAAGCTAATATTGGCTTTAGCAGTAAGTGTAGAAATAAAATCTTTTTCAAATTTGGTTCCGCTAGACCGAATTCGAGACATCCTAACCGAGCGATCAGCAGTCGATAATTTGTCGGTGATTCTAGACTTCTGGAAGTTTCTGTTGAGAAAGTTTCTTTGCGTCTTCTTCAATTTCTTTGCTCCATAATTCAACCCATCTC
>CAIMEH010000027.1 GCA_903839975.1 uncultured Candidatus Berkelbacteria bacterium | reverse complement strand
TTAAATCCTTCAGAGTCACTCCTCGTTAGAAATGAGTCTGTTTGGACTGGTCAGCCACGCAGACAATATATGCGCATGACTGACCAAATAGATTAGAACGCAAGCTCGCGCTTGCGACGAGCAACACGAATCGCCCGACTCCTGAGGATCTGGCGATCTCCGTCGTTGCGGAAATTTAGTTCCCGCCACGAGGCTTTTTCGTACTTAGGCTTCACAAAAGAAGCCGAAACCTTTGTCTCTTTACCGGAGACAAAGGATTATTGACCAGCACGAACGCTGGCCAAAACCAACTCATACATATTTACCAATTTTTCCCTCCTATTTTGGCAAACTGGATTCTACTCCTCTCTGCTCACGAATTTCTTCATGAACAATAAGGAATTGGCCAAATGTCTAGGTGCACACTTGGCCGGACGATACTACTTACGTTTCTTGTCGAGGTTCCTTGTTAGGAACATTACAATAATTACGGATCCGACTATGACAATCATCTCCCCTGTCGGGGAAAGATCCTTAATTAGCAAAATTAGCATGAGCTCCTCCTAATGTCACTCCTCGCTGCTCACGAAAATTTTTCCGCGCCGTAAAGGCGCAGTATTAAAAGTGCGTTCGTGAGCAATGAGGAGCTCCTGTCCGGCAGAGCCGGACAGGCAGGGTGGGGCTTCAAAGTTATAACATTACAGTCCTCCGTTACGTTCATGAAGTCGTTTTGGCGAATTTTAGAATGACACAAGCATCTTTGCTTCTGTCATCTTCACTTATCACAATTATTTGTGAGCAGTGAAGATTGAGCCCGGCACGAAACTGTTTCGAAAATCGAACTAGTAAGCAATGAGGATAAAAATACAAAGACAAATACGGCAATGCCGATGAATATATAATGTGGTCTTTATTTTTATGTCAAAGCTTGTCGCGTAGAAATGCGGAACAGTTGTGTGACGGGCTCTGATGTTAAAGTTAACTACTTTCGGGGGGCGCTCTTTAGGCAACTACCCTCATAGTCGCGGCACGTTTTTACGGTGCTGTTGGATAATAGCATATGCCATTCAAAAAGTCAAGGAATTGAGCACGTATTTTTGGGTTTAGCGTGGAACGTAAACAGTGCCGTTTGGCGTATCCAAAACTTCGTAGCCCATTTGTATCAACTCGGCTTTTCGATTATCTGCGGTTAAGAAGTCTTGCGACGCACGGGCGGCATCACGATCCTTGGCAAGTTCGGAAGCTTTTTCGTTCTCTGTAATAGGTTTGTAAACCAGTCCGAATATCTCAAATAGTTTGCCAGTATCTTCTCTGGAAACAAGTTTAGCATTCTCGCCCCATAGCTGGAGGGCTTTACTGGTATCAAGATCGTCGTTTAAGGCGTCGATAATCCCCTGCCAAACCTGTTGGTCGGTCTTTTCTGGTAGTAAGTCGTTACCTGAAAATAGCTTGTGACGGAGTGAAACACCCTGTTCAAGTGACTCTTTCGTGTAATCAAATGGCTTTCTGTAATGGGTTTGATAAAAAGCTAAACGTAACTCGTTATTAGTATATGTTTTTAAGGCATCTTGAACTGTAACTTGGTTGTGAAATGATTTACTCATCTTCTGTCCATGAGTTGTAAGCATTCCTGAATGTACCCAGTAATGTGCCATCTCTACACCTGTTAAACTCTCACTTTGAGCAATCTCATTCTCGTGATGCGGGAAAACATGTTCAATGGCCGAACCATGAATATCAAAGGTATCACCTAGGTATTTACGGCTCATTGCCGAACACTCTATATGCCACCCAGGATAGCCTCTACCCCAAGGAGATTCCCAGGTGTAGTCGCTAACTGTAACTGGTGAGGATTTCCACAGGGCAAAATCGGCCGGCGAACGCTTATCGGCGGCGGAGTCTACCCTTGTACCAGTGATTATCTCTGCTAGGTTACGATGACTTAATTTACCGTAATCCATATCCTTAGAAACCGAGAAATAGACGTTATTCTGGCTAGTAACATATGCCATATTCTTCTCTGTTAGACCCTTAATAAACTCGATAATATCGGCAATATGCTCTGAGGCTTTCGGGAAGTTATCTGGCATGATAATATTCAAAGCTTCCATATCCTTCAGATGTGCCTCGGTATAATGCTCAATAACCTGCTTGACAGACTGGCCAGAATCCTGGGCCTTTTGTTGAATCTTATCTGTTCCTACTTCGGCGTCATTAGCCAAGTGGCCGACATCGGTTATGTTCTGGATATACTTAACCTGGTAGTCTAGAAACCGTAAAAAGCGGTTCAATAGGTCGAAACTGAGATAAGTTCTAGCGTGGCCGACATGGTCGTAATCGTAAACTGTCGGGCCACAAACATACATCCCGACTTTATTCGGTTCTATGCTTTTAAACTCTTCTTTTTTGCTCGATAAAGTATTGTATATTTCAAACGGCATTACCGTAATTGTATATTTTTTTTGCTAGTTAGAAAGAGGACCTACTCCCCGTCGTTTTGGCCCTTTTCGTAAGCGTCCAATTCGTCGTCGCTGTCTTCCTCTTCTCGCAACGCCTCTAACGACAGCGGAGCTCCATCGTCTTCTTCGCTTGGAAGCCCTTTATGCAAGGCCTCGTCGCTGAGATCCATTACATCGTCTTCTTCTTCAACGACTCCGGGATGATCGCCAAATTTTTCCAATGGCGCGCCACAGTTTGGACAGACTTCTTCAGCTGTTGGAACTTCGGTGCCACATTCTTCGCAGACGTAGCGCTCTTCGGTTGTTTGAATATCTTTCTTTGGCATTTGTATAATTTTCTTAAACTAATTGAACGTCGTCAAGGGTCACTTTTGTGAACCGTACGAGCGACGACCTTCTAGGGCTCGTGACAATGTTAACTCATCGGCGTATTCAAGATCTCCCCCTACTGGCAGCCCGCGAGCCAATCTGGTGACGGAAACTTCATCGATCTTACCGTCTTTTATCAGCTGCTGGACTTGCTCATCAATATATAGTGCGGTCGCCTCACCCTCAAGCGATGGGTCGGTAGCTAAAATAATCTCATTGATGTCGCCTGTCTCTAGACGTTTCAACAACTCAGAGATTTTCAAATCCCCTACCCCGACGTTATTAATTGGAGAGATTTGTCCACCTAAAACATGGTATCGGCCATCAAAGCGGGCTTTCTCTAATGCTAGGACGTCGAGGGTTTCTTCGACGACAGCAATCTTGTTCTGAACACGATCTTTATCGCGACAGATCTCGCACGGATCGGATTCAGCCACGATGAAACAAGTGGAGCAAGTTGTGAGGTTGTCTTTCAACTCGGAAAAGGCAGCGCCGTATTTTTTGAGATCATCGTCGTTACGGCTAAGTAGGTAGAAAGTTAAGCGGTTGGCGGTTTTTGGGCCAATGCCAGGAAGTGAGCTTAAAACCTCAGAAAGCCGTTCGATGGATTTTGGGAGAATCTTTTTCATCTGCTTAGTGAATATACCAGGTAAAAAATATTGCTCCAAGTAATTGACTTATTAGTTAAAACCTGCTAGCATGTACGCATTGTGAGAGAATTTAACATTCGACGTAATCCTGGAACGAGCGAGCTTGGTCGCTATCCAGAGGGTAAAGAGGTTGGCGAGAAAACGCCTCCTTATCCACCCAAACCTGACGAAAAAGATTCCGAGACTTTTGAGGAGCTTCTTAGAAAGCTCAACATCAAAGTCTAGGACTAATATCCTCAACAAGAGCCCGGATAACAATTGTGTTATTCGGCTTTTTTATTACTTTACTTAGGACTTTTCGGCTTCGTGCTTACACTGGCTACAAACAAGGCCGGATTTTCTCTTTAGCATTAAGTTGCCGCAAAGCGGGCATTTTTCATTGGTTGGCTCGTCCCAGAAAGCAGTTTTGCATTTTGGATAGCCGCTACAGCCCCAGAAAGGTTTCCCGCGGCGAGTATTTTTGCGCACCAGATCTTTGCCACAGTTAGGACATTTGGCCTCGGCTTTGACCTCGATTGATTTGGTGTACTTACATTTTGGATAGTTGGAGCAGCCAACGAATTTCCCGAAGCGACTCTGCTTCATCTTTAGTTCGCCGCCACAGTCTGGGCATTTTTCTTTAGTAATCTCGTCTATCTGTTTCTGTTCTTCTACACTGATTGTATTCTCCATCGGTGCGGTATGGTCGCAATCTGGGTAACCGGAGCAACGATAATATTTACCGAATCTTCCGAGTTTTATTACTAACGGTTTGCCACATTTTGGACAGACTTGATCGGTAGCCTCTTCTACCAAATCTTTACGCTCGATAGTTTTTTCTTTTTCTTCTAAAAGTTTCGAGAACGGGCCGTAAAATTCTTGCAGAACTGCTTCGTAGGTATTATTGCCATCGGCGATATCGTCGAGCTCGTCTTCTAATTTGGCAGTGAAGTCGTAATCAACAATCTGCGGGAAGTTAGCTACTAATAAGTCGGTGACGACTTCAGCCACGTCTTGGGGTACGAAACGGCCGGCTTGTTTAACGGTGTAACCGCGATCTACGATTGTACTCATAATTGGCGCGTAAGTGGACGGACGGCCGATGCCACGCTTCTCCAGCTCTTTAACTAAAGTGGCTTCAGAGTATCTGGCAGGCGGTTCGGTGAAGTGCTGAGTTGGTTCGAGCTTCTTAATAGTAATTTTTTCACTCTGCTCCATCTTTGGTAGTGCTTCAAAACGCTCTTCGGAGTCTGGGAAAACTTTCAGAAAGCCATCAAAGACTAATTCTCGGCCACGAGCGAGCAAGTTTACGTTTTTGTCGCTACCAACGGTAACGGCAGTGGATTTTACTTGGGCCGGCGTCATCATCGAGGCAATAGCGGCTCGATAGATAACCGTATAAAGTTTGGCGTGCTCTTTGTCGAGCTTGGCATTGGCCATTTCAGGTGTGAAATTGAAGTCGGTTGGACGAATGGCTTCATGCGCCTCTTGAGCGCCTTTAACTTTTTTACCGAAGAAGTTTGGTTTTTCTGGCAGATATTTGGCGCCGTAAGTTTTGTTAATGGTGGCTTCGGCCTCTTGGCGAGCGATGTTGGCAATATTGTACGAGTCGGTACGCATATAGGTGATTAAACCGTGCGAGCCGCTACCTACGTCCATACCCTCGTAGAGGTCCTGGGCAATTTTCATAGTTCGCTTGGCGGAGAAGCCACAAACACGAGCCGCCATCTGCTGCAAGGTAGAAGTGATCAACGGTGGATACGGTCGAAGCTGCGATTCTGTCTCGACGATTTTTTCCACATTAAATTTGGCAAACTCAAGCTGCCTGGCAATTTTATCGACTTCAGCTTTACTTTCCAGCTCTAGCTTTTCGGCTGAGCCGTCTTTAACAACAAATGCCTTGAAGTCTCCTGCCTTGGCTTTGGCGATGGCATCGAGCGTCCAGAACTCGCGAACTATAAATGCGCGAATCTCACGTTCACGTTCAACGATTAAGCGAACCGCGACAGACTGAACTCGGCCAGCCGACAGACCACGATAAACTTTCTTCCAAAGCAGTGGTGATAATTTGTAGCCAACAAGACGGTCTAGAATTCGGCGAGCCTGTTGAGCATCGATTAGATCTTTATCGAGCTCGCGGGGATTTTCTATAGCATTTTGGACGGCGGTTTTGGTAATTTCCGAGAAACTGACGCGGTGCATCGGCACTTTCGGTTTCAGTTCGGCGGCCAGATGCCAAGCGATGGCCTCCCCTTCTCTATCCGGGTCAGGCGCCAGAAATAGTTCGGTGCTGTCTTTTAACTCTTTGCGGAGTTCGGTTAGAACTTTTTTGGCTTTGGGAATAGATTGATAATCAACTTTAAAATGATCGTCCACGTCGATTCCAAGTTTACTTTTTGGCAGGTCGCGAACATGGCCGAACGAGGCCCGAACTACAAAACCAGCACCGAGATATTGGCTAATTGTTTTAGCTTTAGCTGGAGACTCCACAATTACTAATTTTTTTGGCATTTACTTTTTGTTGGCGCTATAACAGCCTGCTGAAATTTGGTAAACCAATCCAACGAGCTCAAGCTCTGTTAATTTTGATAAAACTATATCGATCCCCTCGCCAGTAACTGACACCAGTTGATCCACTGTTTTAGGGTCGTCAGTGAGTAAGTTTAGAAGCTCACTACCCTGTTTGTCAACCTGCTGGGCAACTTTGCTGCTTTTTATATTGTAGTACTGCAGCAAATCGTCGGGGCTATCAAGCAGCATGGCGCCCTTTTTTATTAACATATTTGGACCTTCAGCTGCCGGGCGATTTATGTCGCCAGGCAAAGACATAATATCGCGATTATAATCTACGGCCGATTTGGCGGTGGTCATAGTGCCAGATTTTATTTTAGCTTCAACGATAACCGTTAGTGGCGATAGGCCGGCGATAATGCGGTTGCGAATTGGGAAGCGATACGGCTCGGGCGTGGAAAGCGGCGGATACTCGCTTATTAGCGCACCACCAGTTTCGATTATTTTCTCCGCCAAATGGATATGAGCACTGGGGTAGATACAATCTAGACCGCCGGCCAAGACGGCGACGGTGGTTCCGCCGCTTTTCAAGGATAGCTCGTGAGCCTTTTTATCAACGCCGTAAGCCAAACCGGATAAAGTAGTAACGTTACTCATCAAATCTGATACGAAAAGATGTTCCATTGCCGCTAGAGCGTAGGTGCTGGGCTTGCGTGTACCAACAACTGTTAGGCATTTTTGCTTTAAACTTTCTAAGCTCCCCCTGTAAAATAGCCATAATGGCGGGTCGTCAATATGTTTAAGTAGTGCAGGATATTCTGAATCGCACAACTTTATAACATTTATATCGAATTGCTTCATTAGTTTCAGTTGCTTAGTAACGTCTTTTGGGCGTTTCAAGATCTGTTTAGATAAATCAGGTGGCACGCCGTGATCAAGCAACTGCTTCTCCGAAGCTTTTAAAACAGACTTAAAATTGTCAAAACTTCTAAAAATTTTGTGCAAATACACAGGAGTTAAATATTCAACGCTGGCGAAACTAACAATTTCCTCTGTTGTTATATCGGAAAACCACTGCGAAACTCTTGACATGATTTCTATATTATGATAATTTATCTTTTGCGTAACAATAGTTACAGCAAAAGTTAATTTTCCCCTGCGTGAGCAGTGGATAAATTCACAAAGCTTTGACAAAAGTTAAGGTAATTCTCGGTTTACGAAAGTATCTTGAAAGATGTTTCCGTATTCCGCGCAACACTATCACCGGCCCTACAAATTTCGGCCGTTGCAAAGGCTAACGCTGGATAGTGAGTGTGACGGGAGAATTTGGAAAAGGCTCTGGAGTAATCCGGAGCTTTTTCCTTTTTCTTAAAATTTTTACTGGTATAATGCTTCCTGGAGGCGAAAATGGCATCGCAAGATTACGAACGTTACAAACTTAAGTCCTACAGATACTGGGACCTTTACCTTCATGAGAATCAGTATTATCTTGGTAGGGTCTATATATGGCTAAAACGAGACAATATCAACGACTTGATGGACATAACCAACGAAGAAAGGGCTGAACTTTTTGAGATTGGCAGACAGTATAGGGTTGTTATGGATAAATACACCAAATGGAAACCCGATCTCTATAATTGGGCGGCTCTTGGTAACCTGGAAAGTCACAACCATCATGTCCACGTGCACGTTATCCCTCGCTACAAGACTGCGAGAATCGTAGAAAGCATTTGCACGTTCACTGACAAAAACTGGGGAAAGAACTACGCCCCGTACGACAAGGAGTTCAAGGTGTCGGACGACATTATGTGGTCGATCTATGAATCTCTAAAAAGGGCTTTAAGATAAAAAGAATCACGATCTAAAAAGCGGACAGGCAATTGCCTGTCCGCTTCTTCTTTTTATTTAATTATTTATTTCTCTACTTCAATGCCCATCGACTTGGCGGTACCTTCGATGATCTTCATAGCTTGCTCAACTGTGCGAGCATTTAAATCTGGCATCTTGTTCTCGGCAATGGCGCGAATCTGATCTTTGGTGACCTTACCAATTTTTTCTTTTCTTGGTGTGGCTGAACCTTTTTCCAAACCGGCAGCTTTCATCAGCTGGTTGGCGGCTGGTGGAGTTTTGGTGATAAAAGTAAATGAACGGTCTTCGTAGACAGTAATCTCAACTGGAATGATGTTGTCGCCCATCTCACGAGTCTTCTCGTTGAACTGGGTAATGAAGTCCATCATATTTACGCCGTGGGGTCCGAGGGCAGTACCAATCTGCTGGCCTGGCGTAGCTTTGCCGGCTGGAGCTTGTAACTTAATAATTGTTTTAATCTTTTTTGCCATTGTGGTTTTCTGTTAAATTTTCTTTACTTGTAGGAAATCGAGACTGACTGGAGTTTCGCGGCCAAACATGGAGACTGAAACTTTAATTTTACCTTTGAGGGCGTCAACTTCGGTGATTTTACCTTCGTAACCCTTAAGTGGGCCATCGCTAATGCGAACCAAGTCAGAGATCTGCAAATCGACTGTGTGCTCTGGCTCGTCGCTGGCCATCTTGGCTTTGATCGAATCAACTTCAGATTGTGGAATCGGAGTTGGGCGAACGCCTGAACCTAAGAAACCAGTAACGCTTGGAGTATTGCGGACAACATACCAAGATTCGTCGGTAACAATCATATTAACGAAGACATAACCTGGGTAGCTGCGTTTTTCAACGACTTTACGCTTGCCATTTTTAATTTCAACTTGTTTTTCTTTTGGAACAATAACCTCAAAGATAAAATCTTTTAGGTGTAATGTAGCAGCGCGCTGCAACAAGTTTTCGGCAACTTGATCTTCGTAACCGGCGTAGGTATGAATAACATACCAACCAGCCTGACCTGTTTGGCGGTTTACGTCGGGCTGTTTATCTTCAATTTTGTCAAATTCGTCTGCCATTTTTTACCCTTGATTTAATGTTAATAGTAACAGTTTTTGAAATACATAATCGATTCCGGCAACAGCTAGAATTGAGATGACGACAGTAATAATAACCATGACGCTGTGACGGGTAACGGTATCGCGGTTTGGCCAAACAACTTTTTTGGCTTCGTCGACTATGGACTTGAAAAAGTTAATGACTGTTTTAATCATTACTTCTTGGCAGCTACTTTTTTAGCGGCAGGCTTTTTGGCAACTTTTTCGGTTTTTGGTTCAGAGATTTTTGCCTCGGCTACTTTTGGAGCTGTGCCGGCTAATACTTCTAAGGTAGTTAGCTGCTGACGGTGACCGTAGTGACGAGTGTAGCGAACTTTGCTTTTGAATTTTAGTCCGTTAATTTTTTTGCCGAGCATATGGCTAACAACTTTGAGCTGAATATCTGCACCACCAAGCATATCTTTAGCGGTAATAGTTTCGCCTTCTTCGTTCTTTAAGCGATTAACTACAACTTTGGCGCCATTAGAAACAATGTGCTGCTTGCCGCCCAATTCGATAATAGCCGTCGGGCTATTACGACGAGTCTGCTCGTCTTTGTCGATAATACCTGTAAGTTTTTTAGTATTTAGTTCGTTAGTCATGTTTAACAGATGTTATTGTACAAAATATTCCTGTTAGCGTCAACCTGAATATGGGTAAAAAATAGGATTACTCGAAAAAGCCTTTTTTATGCCGAATGTAGATACTTTCAAGCAAGCCAATGCATGCTAAATCAATAACCAGTGCCGTTCCACCATATGACATAAACGGTAGCGGGATTCCAGTAACAGGTAAAATACCAACATTCATTCCGATGTGAACCACCGCTTGAAACGAGAATTTGGCCGCAATCGAGATAGCTAAAAGTTCGCCAAATTTATCGGTAGAGCTTTGGGCAATACTAATTGCCCGATAGATAAGAACCCCGTAAAGCGCGATTAAAACCGAGGAACCGATAAAGCCGGTGGCTTCGGCAAAACCGGCAAAGATAAAGTCGGCGTGTGGCACTGGTAAAAAATTTAGTACCGTTTGTGTTCCCTGGCCAAAACCTTTGCCATACAAGCCGCCACTGCCTACGGCGATAATTGATTGTTTCACATTATAGCCAGTCCCCTGCGGATCGCTGGCTGGGTTCATAAAAGTTTCCACCCGCTTAATCTGGTACGGCTTTAGCTGTCTCCAGGCTAGTGGTGCTGCAATCGCCAACACAATCACAACGACCGCGAGAACCTTCCAAGACGGTCGAGCCGCTAAATAGACGCCAAACATCATTACAAGTACCGTAGCGGCCGTTCCTAAGTCGGGCTGCAGCAAAATAAGTGCGAATGAGAAGAACGATAGAAAAAGGAACAATAGTGACTGATGCCACTTTAATTTGCCAACTTTATCGGAGATATATCTGGCCGAAAATACGGCAGCGATAATCTTAAATATCTCAGCCGACTGAAGTTGGAAAAAACCTAAATTCAACCAACGATGGGCGCCGTAAACTTTCAAGACAAACGGTAATTTACTAGCCCAAAATGGTAGAAGTGGTAGAAGTAATAGAATTCCAACTACGAAAAGTAAATTGGCCCAGGATTTCCAGAAACGGTAATCGGAGAACATTAATACGGCCATCGCGACCAAGCCAATAACACCAAAAACTAATTGATTGAGCGCAATCGAGGTGCCGTGCTCGGTATAGGTAATTGTATATATAGTAATAAGGCCGGTGATAGTTAGTAGAATCGGGATAAAAAGCGTCACCCAGTCAATGGGCAGACTAAAAAATTTCTTCATCGTTATTTATATCGCTCGGCGCTGTAAAATTGTGATGAATTTTACAATTTTTCGCGCCTTCCGTTCGAAGCTAAAATTCATTATCAATGAATTTCTTGACGCTTCTCATCGTCCAGAGCCATATTGCCGAGTTCGTCGGCCCGTTTGTTTTCGGCTCGCCTTACGGCGATAAAGGTAAAATTATTTCCGAGTTTCTTGAAATCCTTAACTATATCTTGAATAGCTTGAAAATGCGGACGAAGTAAGGCATCTTTCACCCGATACTCGCCGTTTAATTGTTTAACCATCAGTTCACTGTCGGCGTAGCAGTTAATCTCGTAGTTGGATGGTGAGAATTCAGACAGGTTAGTTAGTGCGCGCACCAACGCTTGGTACTCGGCCTGATTATTGGTAGTCTCGCCGATAGTTTCGGCAAATTCAACTTTGCCACTCGGCAAACCTTCAATAACATAAGCAATTGCCGCTTTGCCTGGATTTCCTCGAGAAGCGCCATCGGTATGAATATTAATCTCTATCATGCTTTAGCAATATGCCAAACAAAAGCTTTTTTGTCTACGGAGCAACGTTGATATTTCCACTGCCAGGACCGGCAGTACCACCTCCAGCATATGCAGTGAAGTCGTAGATGCTAATTAAACGACCGGTATTTCGATCTACTGAAGCGAGTAAAGTTCGCTGTGACTGGCCATAGTAACCTGTGGCGGTAATTGTAGTAGAGACATCGTTAAAGCCAACGCCTGACGTACTTGGTTTGGTGTCGTTATTGCTGGTAGTGGCCGAAAAACCATACTGGACGTCGCAGTAGTACGACCGGAATCTTATTGATGTAGTTGTAAAACCGGTTGGGTTGATGGTGAAATTGCCACTGGCAGAAGAGTCGAATCGATGCGTTGCTAGGTTGATAGTCGCTTGGACATTGACTGAGTTACTACCCTGCGAGGTTATGTTCTTATTAACCTGCTGGATCTCCACAAATGGCGGAACAGAACTTACCACATTACAGTCGGTATTTGTTCCTGGATTAACAAAACGAAATTGTGCATTTAGATAGTATTGCGTTGTGCCAAAGCCAGACAACTCTAGGAAACCATTATTGACGCCGACGCCGGAGGTATCAGAGATGGTTAAGTTAGGGTCCGGAGTAAATACACCCGAATCGCTAATACTGCTGGTTTTGTTTGTTTTGTAGACCATTTTAAGATCATAAATCTGGTCATTTGTTGTGGTGACTTTGGTATTATTAGTAACCTCACCACTAGAGCTGCCTGTTTTCAGATCGAAACGATACGATTTACCGTCTGAGGTTGCAGCGTTTTTATTGTAGCGGAAACGTAAGAGCCCATCTTCGATGCCGGCTTTCGCTGCCGAATATGCTTGAACATTGTCATCGCTCTGACCGGCCTGCTGAAACTGCACTAAAGCAATTCTTTGTGCGCCAACAATTACGGTTATCACGCTTGAAATAACTAACATTACCAAGATTAGACTACTACCTTTTTTCATCAGTTAAGCCCTCCAGGTACTAGTGTACTGTTTAATGAATAGCATGTGCCAATATCAACGCTACCGGCGCCACTACAGTGAGCTAGTGTGTTGTTTGGTTTTATGGTTAAGACTAGATTAAGAAAACCAGACCCAGTAGTAGTCTGACCCTGCCCAGAGAAGATCTGAGTTCCAGCTGGGTGATCGATCCAATAAGACGAGGATAGCAATCCGGCCGTCGAGGTTGAGGCTGTTGGCTGACAATTTGATAGTGAAAGTTTGCATTCGTGCCCAACTCCCGCCTCTCCCATAAAAATATTGTTAACACCGTCAAAGTAATAGGTTCTAGCTGTGTAAGTATCTGCGTCTTGTCCTGGGTATTTTAATAGCATGAACAGGCCATCGGACGACACTAAACCGGTAGAAAAAGAGCCATAGCAGTAGCCGAACCATTTTTCATTTGTTGCCGGTGCCGGACAACCGAATCCAACGGTAATATCCTTTGTTGTTGAGACATAGCGAAAATCACCAGAAATCTGATCGGAGATCGATCTGGCAGCTTCAGTTTTCTGCCTGGTATTATTTGCCCTAGCTGAAGAACTAATTGTTCTTGCAAAAACCGCCATAGATAAAATAATTATTCCTGCAAAAATAGTCACCGACACTAAGAGCTCAAGCAAGGTAAAACCTTTCATCAAACTCCACTCCCTGGTATACGCCAGTTTGTTAAGACTGAGCTCAAATCAAAATCTTTGAACGAAGTTCCATTCTGCCAGACAATTACAGACCGAACTTTTAAGGCATTGCCAGGTGGGACAAAAGTACTACTGCCGTCAAGAGTTAAACTACCTTGGGTTAGCTGACAATAAGTATCGTTTGCGTTCGAAGTACTGCCAGCAACCTGACATCCCGTGATATTGGTAATATTCCTAAAGCCATCATTTTGGTTGGAGTTATTACAGGAGGCAAGAGTACTATCTGCACTAGTGTCGTTCGCGCCGTAGGCCTCAATACAAATTAAGCGATAGCCGACAAGGTTTTGATTTGCGTTTTGACTATTTAGGGCGGCACCTATACTGCTATTAACCCCTTGGCTATAAATATCGCTTAAATTTGCCGTCGATCCGAATAAGCTAGTTTTCTGCAACGTCCAGGTTGTTTTAGTATTATCTGCCGGATCTGGAACTTGTTTTAAGTAGTACCAACCGTAAACAGATGGATCGGTTGAGGCATCCAACCAGGTTCTATTGGCTGTTACGTTATCATCACGGATTTTTCCAACTAACTCCAACCCTTCTTGAGCCCAGAGACTAGTTTGAGCCGTATCGCTGGTAGTGCTCGTACCTTGAACAATAGCGTTACTAAGCCCAACAACAGCTGATGATACAATAAATAAGACGCCTCCGGCAATTAGAACTTCAAGTAGTGTGAATCCCCTCTTTTGCATTTTTAGTAGGTTACGTTTGTTTTTGCCGAAACCATATCTACTATTACTCTGGCAGTTTTGGTGCTGGTTTTCAAATCAATCTCCCAGTTAGAAACTGGCGCAATCGCGCTGTCGCCGTTAACCGAATAAATAAGTTGCGTAGGTGTTTTGAATATAATAAATGGATTAGTTGAGTCGGGTTGGAAGTTAGCTGGAGTAATAGTTACGCCGTTTGTAAGTTTTACAGTCTCAACGATGCACGATCCAGAGCCGGCACTAACCTGATTTTTAACCACATTTACGTCACAATTATTTGTATCGAAAGACAGGCTTCCGGCAACTCCTGTTAGCCTAACGATATAAAAGGCAGCGTTATTAGCTGGGGAGATAAAAATACCATAATAGCCGATGGCACCAGTTGTTTGATCGAATTGCTGAGTGGATCCCGCTAGTAATCTAGCGGATTCGATTTTTGAGCCCAAAAGTTCAGCGTCGTTGGCGATATTATTGTTAGTGAGTGAGCGATTTACGGCCGGAATAAACAAACCTGTAAGTAATCCGATTATCGATATAGTAACCAGCAGCTCAACGAGTGTAAAACCCCTACGAATCATTTATTGCCCCAGGGCAAATGCCAAGTACCAGTTGACCAAATCCTTGCCCCAAAATAGCGCTATTAGTGCACCGAAAATTAGAAATGGAGCAAATGGTACCGCCGTTTTGAGTTTGGCTTTTTTAGCGATTAAAGCGATGGCACCGTATAAACCACCACTAAAGAATGCCATAACCATAAATACAGCGGCCGAAGGAAAACCAACAAGCAAACCAAGAGCGGTCGCTAGTTTTACATCACCCTCCCCCATCCATTTGCCACGACTAGGATATACCAGCAATGCAATCGGCAAGAAGCCAACCAGGCCACCGTAGATGGTCTTTAGAAAATCGCCGGTAAAGGCCCAAGAAAACAGGATGGCAAAAAATAGTAACGCGTATGAGATACTATCTGGAATCATCATCTCCCGTAAATCTTGCCAGAGAATTGTCATAATTGAGCCAAGTGCCAGAATGAGTAGCGCAAAAGCTACAATCTCGCGCCATAGTGGCCAGTTACTTGTGAATACCAAGAAATAGCCTAGCGTTACTAGCACAGCTGTAAGTATTTCAACCATTGGATATTGCCCCGAGATTGGTTTTTTACAGTAGCGGCACTTTCCACCTAAAGACGCGTAGCTTATAACCGGGATTAGGTCGTACCACATCAGGTCGTTTTTACAGTTTGGGCAATGAGAGCGGTCGTAAAGGATAGTTTTCCACTCGTCTAGACGTAGGATTACCACGTTCAAGAATGAGCCGTAGACCAACCCGAAGATAAAGGCGATCGTTCCCTCAAGTACCATATATTTACTGTACCAAAAGACTTGATAGAACTCTAATAAATACAAATATTATCTGTGCAAGCACCCTTTCTGCAAAGGCCAGGGGGTCTAGTCTTGAGGCGACCCCCTAGGCCCTTGCGACCCGTACCCCCGCACGCCGCCACAGGCGTATTGTGAAAATCCTGGCAAAATTTCCAACATTGAACTGACGGCCAATAGAAATTTTTGGGATTTTCGATTTTAAAATATTCGAACAACATCAAAGAGGCTGCAACAGCAGCCCCCTTAATTATTTTGTCTTTGACTAATTTTTACTGTGGACCGTAGGTCACAAACGCAAGACCATATGGGTAAGGCGTGGAAGTACCCTCGCCGGTCGCAATACCAGCAATAGTTAGAGTATTTTGCACAATGGTGCCACTTGCAGCTAACTGATAAGTTCCATTAGCAGAAGTAACAACTGTGTCGGTTTTAGTCTGCAAACCCCAGACCTGTAAGTATTTCGTGCTCAAGGAAGCGGCGTCCGATACATACTTTGCGTCTGTCTTTGGATGTGCGTAAACATTAGCCGAGCTTAGATAGCTGGTTAAAGGTGTTGAGAGAGCAGTGGACACCTCTCCTGCGGTTATACTGTTTGGATAGTTACTATTATTATCCGTAGCATATTGTGCTAGGGCTGTGTCAACGTTTCGGGCATTATTCTTGAGCTGAGTATCTGAAGCCTTGGTTCGTGCCCCGTTTAGCGAGACAATAATCAAAGATGCCAAGATACCGATGATGGCGATAACCACCAAAAGCTCAATAAGCGTAAACCCTTTTTTCATCATTTTGTGTAATTTCATTTTTCTCCTTCGAAGGAAAAATATTTTTAAACTTTCGTCGACCCTAACAGACTCACATCTGCCCCTCTCCAAAAGGTAGGGTGAAAGCTATATACCCATCTCACCGCAGATGGGCTCAAGTGTCAAGTTTGGACAAATTATTTGATAACGCCGGAGAGGTTGTAGATTGGCACAATAATAGAGAAAACTAGAAAAGCTACGCCGAGGCCGACGATAACAAAGATAACCGGCTCAATAAGCGCCGCAAAGTTTTTTGTAGCTTGGTCAGTTTGGGTTTCGTAGTAGTCGGCTAGCTTTGCCAATACTTCTTCTAATTTTCCAGTCTTCTCCCCGACCGCAACCATCTGGGTTACTGTTCTTGGGAACTGATCGTATTTGGCTAAAGTCTGTGATATTGGCGCGCCACGTTCTACATTTCTAGCGGTGGCAATTAGGGTTTCACGAAAAACCACTGAATCCAATACTAATGCCACTGAGTCAAGCGATTGAATTATCGGCACACCAGCCTCAATCATAATTCCCAGGATTCTAGTTAACCTAGCCATCTCCAAATTAGTATAAAGAGGCCCAATTGCCGGAAGTTTGAATAAAAAGTTGTTGAATGCCCTAGCGCCATCATCGCTCGCCAGAAGTCGGGTAAATAAGTAAATAATAATACCGATAACTAGTATATAGATGTACCAAAAGTTAATTAAACTGTTAGTAATAGTAACAACCAACTGCGTTGTCCATGGCAATGAAGCACCCGATTCTTTAAAAACTGCCTCAAGAGCTGGCACAATCTTAGTAACCATAATAATTCCGACAGCAATCATTGCCACCACTATAAATCCTGGATAAAGCATTGCGCCAACAACTCGGCCTCGGAAACTGTTGTCGCGCTCGAGCTCATCAGCTAACAGATTCAAACCAACATCAAGCTTTCCAGATGCTTCACCGGCTGCGACCACTGAAATAAAGATATGATTGAAAAGTTTTGGATGTTTTTTGGCGGCATCGGATAGTGTGTAGCCGTTTTCCAGATCCTCGGTTAATTCCGTTAATGCTTGCTGAACAACTGGATTTTGAGTTTGCTCACTTAAAGACTGGACTGCTTGAACTAATGGCAAGCCGGCATCGAGCATTACCGCCATCTGGCGGGCAATAAATGCTCGCTCTTGCGGCGAGACTCGGTTAAAAATATTTAACGAGTAGCTTTTTTTGGCCATGCTAATACACCATCATCTTGAAGGCTTTTGGATCAAGCGCCCAAGTAAGAGCCGTATCAATAGTGATGTCGCCGCGGCTAACAAGCTCGGCTAGAACCTTGTCTAGCGAGATCATGCCTTCCGATGCTGAGGTTTGGATAATGTTTGGTAGCTGATGAGTTTTGCCTTCGCGAATAGTGTTTCTAACTGCCGAGTTAGCAATCATAATTTCGCTGGCCAGAACTCGCCCACCCTGAACTCTTGGCAGTAATCTTTGTGAAACAACACCAAGTAAAACATTAGCTAGCTGCATTCGTACCTGTTCCTGCTGGTGTGGTGGGAAAACATCAATAATACGGTCGGCGGTTTGGGAAGCGGAGTTGGTGTGCAATGTAGTAAAAACTAAGTGACCGGTTTCGGCTAAGGTTAGAGCAGCTTCGATTGTTTCCAAATCACGCATCTCACCGACCAGAACAACGTTTGGATCTTCACGAAGGGCGCTACGCAGAGCACGACTAAACGAGTTGGTGTCGGAGCCAACTTCACGCTGAACGATAATTGATTTGCTGTGCTCAAAGACATACTCGATAGGATCTTCGATAGTAATAATATGTTCAGCACGTTTCACGTTAATACTCTGGATAAGGGCGGCTAATGTGGTGGTTTTTCCGTGACCAGTTGGGCCGGTAATAATTACAAAACCTTGGCTTGGCTCTGCAAAGCGCTCCAGAATTGGTGGGACACCTAGTTGCTCCATTGTTTTGATAGCCATTGGAATTAGACGAAGGGCGGCACTTAAACTACCTTTTTGATAGAAAGCATTGGTTCGGAAACGCATCTTTTGATAGCCAAAGGAGAAATCTAGCTCACGACGCTGATTTAAACGCTCCACCTGCTCGGTGGTCATAATACTCATTAAAAGTCGTTCCGAAGTTTCAGGGGTAATAACGGCCGCACCTGGTACTGGAATTAGTCTGCCGTCGATACGGATCATCGCCGGTAAGCCGTTGGTTACGTGAAGATCGCTCGCATTCTTTTCAATTGCGATATCTAGCAGCTCCTTCATTTGGGTTGTCATTGCTTCGGCCATTGTATATTCTCCCCTCTTCTTTTTACGTTACACAGTAATCGTTTTCATCGCTAGACCTCGGGCACCTCTTTGTATGAAGTAGTCGTCACCCGCATAACCTCGTCAACAGTAGTAATACCCTTTAGAGCCTTAATAAAACCATCCTGAACCATAGTCATCATGCCATCTTTAATGGCCTGGCGACGCAGTTCGCTAGCTGGGGCTTTTTTAACTGCCAACTCTTCGATGTTCTCGGTCATTGGCAGAACTTCGAAGATACCGATACGACCCTGATAGCCGTTATTACAGTTTGGACAACCTCGACCATGATAGAAAACCATCTTCTCTAAATCGAGATCTTTAAGCTGGCCGGAAGGAATCTCGCTCAGCTCTTTCTTAACAAAATTCTTTACTGCTTCAGGAATTACTTCTGGCTCGCGGCAACTCTCACAGACACGGCGCACCAAACGTTGACCGATAACGCAGTTAATCGAAGATGTGATTAGGAACGGTTCCACGCCCATATCGATAAGACGAGGCAAGGCGCCAGAAGCATCGTTGGTGTGCAATGTGGAAAGGACTAGGTGACCAGTTAGGGCGGCGTGAGTAGACATTGCGGCAGTTTCCAGGTCACGAATTTCGCCAACCATAATAATGTTTGGATCTTGGCGCAAAACCGAGCGCAGACCTTCGGCAAAAGTGAAACCAATCTGTGGTTTAACCTGAGCTTGGTTGATACCCGGAAGTTCATATTCAACTGGATCTTCCAACGTAACAATGTTTACGCCTGGCTTGCTAATACGGGTAAGGATAGCGTAAAGCGTGGTGGATTTACCAGATCCGGTTGGACCAGTTGATAAAATCACACCATAAGGTTTATTAACATTTTTAATTAAAACATCGAAGTTACTGCCAGTTACTCCTAATTGCTCCAGCGACATTATTCCGCTACTTTTATCCAAAAGTCGCATTACAATCTTTTCGCCATGAACTGTTGGCATAGTGGAAACACGAACGTCAACTTGGCGCTTCTCTACCACAACATCGAAACGGCCATCCTGTGGTATTCGCTGCTCGTCGATCTTCATCTTGGAGAGAATTTTTATACGTGAGATTAACGGCGCATGTAGAAAAGCTGGAACGCGGATGACATCGTGTAGAATACCGTCGATTCGATAGCGGATTCTTACTTCCTCTTTGCTGGCTTCAATATGAACATCGCTGGCACGCATTTTTACGCCCAACAGAATAGTTGCGGCCACAATCTGTGGCACAATCCCACTCTTATAGACTACCGCCAAATCTTCAACGGAATTAATTTTGTTTGGCAGATCTTTGACGATGTCCTCGTCCTCCAAGTCTCGCTGGTTTTGATTAGACATTACTGTTGGGGTTTCGTCTGTTACGCTGGTTGGCTTATTGGTCATCTCGGCAGCTGAAATAGCTAGACCCTCTGTTGGGCTTTCTAATGGTCTCGACTGCGTTGAAACAGTTGCCACAGCTGTATCCGAAGTTTCTGGTGGTCGTGGAATTGGCTGGCTCGGTGCTGGAGTAATTGGCATAGCTGGCTGTCCGTAACCTTTCAGGGCCGCTTCAAACGATTCTTTGGTAGTAGAGTAGCGATCGATTAAAACTTTATTTCGCTGTTCGATGTAGGCCAAAATCTCGCGAACGTGATTATCGGCAAAATTAACGATTGCCACTTTTATCATCGGCACTTCAAGATTGCTCTTTGGCTGCTCGGTGCCAAAAACAATAATGCTATATTTTTTGGCTACCTCATAAGGAATTTTATTGAGAGTTTCTTTGGGTATTTGAATTGTGGTTAGGTCGATAGGCTTATCCCTTGGTTCAACTTCGTTAATTAGATCTTTTTTATTTAGAGACTGAACGTTCTCAGAATCGCCAACACTCTGTGACGGTACTGGTTGGCTTTCTACGAGTGGGGGTTGCGGTGTTGCGGGTTTGCTTTCGGCTGAAAGAACTTCGTTTATTTCTTCAATTGGCGCAACTGCTAAATGAAGCCTTAAACCTTTCTCTTGTCTGATAGCTGCGATAGCTTTGGGCGCTCCGCCCTGGAGATTGGCTGGCTCGGCCACTGCTAAATATAAATCCAGTCCTTGTAGATCATACGGAACCATCTTAAATTGTTTGGCCACTTCTATCGGAAGAATAGATAATGCTGCCGGTGGAATTGTTCTGCCGGTAAGGTGAATATATGTTAGGCCGAATAAAGCCGCTAGCTCTTGATTAATCTGTTCTTTGGATAAAAGCTGTTTCGTAAGTAAGTAATCCTGAATATCAGGTAAATCCCGGCCAGATAAAACTTGTCTAAAACCATCTTTGATCAATCCTTTGGCAATCAAGGATTCAAGAAACGCCCGACTAATATTTTGAGCTGGTGCCGGAGTAACTTGTGGAGTCATTCATTAAAAGTTCTGGAATATATTACTTCGACCGAGTGTTGATGGGTCAACCGTTACGGGCACATTTAACGGAACGTTCAATTTACCCAGAGCTCCAGTTACTGCATTACTACTCGAGAATAAATCGGCCGGTATTGCTGGTAACGGCTTGGCATTTTGGCTGACAGTTGTTGCTGAAGGCATACTTGTAACAAACGAGTACAAGAAAAGGCCGATCACAACTACCAGAAGTCCAATTCCGATATATAGCTGTAAACGTTTAACTGTATTCATATTAGTTGCCCCCTTGATAGACTATCCCGAGCTGCATTGTAACCGACAAGTTACCACTTTGATCTGAAGTCATTGTTTGACTGTTAACTGTGGCTGTTCGGATATTATTATTAATGGCGTTAAGAAAATTGACAACACTTGTTAAATTACCCGAGAACGAAACCGAGACTGGAACTTGAGAAACTGCACCAGCTGTAGTTGAGCTTGACGAAGCAGTACTACCAACATTAATTCCGTTCAAGACTACCCCGCTGTTACTGGCAACACTTTCAATCATCACCAAAACTTCTGGAATTTGGGAGGTTTTTGGCATCGCTAAGTACATCTCTTTCAACACATTTTGAACCGAGCTGCCAGCGTTTTGAATTGTTTGAAGGTCGCTAATTCGTTGATTGTACGAATCCAATTCGGCTGCTTTGGTTTTTACTTGAAGAGTTTCGTCGGAATAGGTGCTTAATTGTGGCTTAACTACCGCAAACCAACCGATAGCCGCAACCAGCAGTAGTAACATTCCTAAGTGAGATCGTATATTCATTGTTGTACGTGTAGTTTGTTTAAATTGATCTGTCCGGTTATGGAAAAGGTTACTCGTCTAGCTGCACCAGTGCTGGTATAGCCGTTATTGGTAAGATTTATAGCTGAGAAAGGTGTTGGTGTGGCCGATGTGCCATCACGCCAAGCAGCAATAGCTTCGGCCAAGCTAGACAAAGTGGCTGTTTCGCCGTCAGCTTTGAAAGTTCCGTCGGAGTTAATTGCCATTGAGGTTAAACGGACATTTTTAGGCGTTACGGCGTCTAACGTACTGTAAAAAGTAGCCCAACTGAGTTTAGAATTTAAGATAATCTCCAGTTTTTGCTGACCTGCCAGGACATCATTTACTTGGGTATTTAAGGCTGTATATGTTGGTGAGGCCAGTTGAGCTTGCTTTGTCTGTAGATCGGTCGTAATCGTGTTAACTCGACTCTTCTGGTAAAGGTTAAGACCAATCATTAAACCAACTTGTAATAAAACCACGAAGAAAATAATCATACCGAAGGTATCTAATGGTTGAGAGACCTCGCCAACAGAAGAGATGCCCTCTTTCTCTGGACCACGAGTATACGCCGGTCTTACGACCTGCGGATTTTGCATAGCTGGCGTCGGCTGTGAAGCCGGATAACCTCGATCTTGTTCCACTCCCCCTCCTTATTTCGTTATATATTTACTGTACTTGGCGGCAATACGGACTGTCAACAAGACAGGGAGTAAAAAGAAAAACGCCCAAATAGGGCGACTTTCTTTTTGCAGGGGCGACAGGGATCCTTCACTTCGTTCCGGATAGCTCCGCCACTTCGCTACGTCGCTATCTAACCTGCGACCTACGGTTTTGGAGACTATTGAATGACAAATGCAGGGGCGACAGGGATCGAACCTGCGACACTCGGTTTTGGAGACCGATGCTCTACCACTGAGCTACGCCCCTGCATTTGTCACTAAATTAATATGCTCTTCCGGGACTTAAGTGTTGCAAGTATGCAACATACTTTCGCCCGCCTCAGCGACTCGAACTAAAGCAGTTTAGTTCTCGTTACCGCTTCGGCCCACTGAGCTACGCCCCTATAAGTTAACTAACTCATATAGTTTACCAATTATTACCTAACCAGTCGACAAGAAAAGCGGCCAGTTGGCCGCTTTTCATTATTGGTAATAATTAATTATTTAGTCTCTTTATGAGGAGTGGCTTTTCGGCAACGTTTACAAAACCTGTTCAACTCTAAACGCGTTGGCGTGTTGGTTTTGTTCTTTTCTGAGTAATAATTGCGCTCTTTGCAAACACTACATTCCATTGTGATGCGGTCGCGCGCTGTTTTCTTTGCCATCTGTTTTTATATTTTAGCTTCTTTTCTCTGTTATGTCTACGATTCTTGAGCCGTCTCCGGGGATTGGACCCGGGACCCCTTCCTTACCATGGAAGTGCTCTACCACTGAGCTAAGACGGCATAACAGAACAATTTTAACAAAAATAAGTGTAATTTATAAGGCCCTAGAAGCAAAGCAGATTCTTCTTTTTAAGGCAGAATTGCGGTAAAATAGTAAAGTTAGGTCGGAGTATTTGACCAACGTGTGCCACCTTAGCTCAGTGGTAGAGCAGCTGTTTTGTAAACAGCAGGTCGTCGGTCCAAATCCGACAGGTGGCTCTGTTCGTATTATGCTGGGGTACTCAAGCGGTCAACGAGGGCAGACTGTAAATCTGCTGGCCTTGTGTCTTCGTAGGTTCGAATCCTACCCCCAGCACAAATAATTTAGCCGTTAAGTAATTGCTCGAGCAGTTGGCGGTATTTCGGCGTTACAGGATCAAGAGTTATAGCCTCACGAACACTAGAGATAGCTTTTTGGATGTCTTTATTGCCCCAGTAGGCCAACGAAAGGTTGTAATGGCGGCTTGGATTGTACTTGTCCAGCTTCGTCGCCACCTTTAACGATTCGATTGCGTCCGAGTAACTTTTTGTCTGTAAATACAACAACCCGAGTCGGGCATAAATTTTAGAGTCTCCTGGGTTGTTAGAAGCGGCTTTCAAGAAATACTGCTCCGCCTCATCCAACTTGCCAGCTTTATACAATATTTCGCCTTCTTCGAAATGCGAACTCAGATCAAGTTTTTCGCTCATCGCCTCTTCTTGCCAAAACTTGTGACCTTCTTGGTTTGTGCGCTCATCGGTAGAAATATGTGTTGGTGAAAGGTCGCGATTAGTTCTTTTTGGCAGCTGAATTTTGGGGGCAAATTTCCTAGTTGAGTGTAATAGGTTTCCTAAAATACCTGGAACAGTACCGAAAAACTTTCCAATTCCCGAAACTGCGCCCTTGGCGCCTTCGCTAACTGCGCTTATTCCCTGTTTGGAAGTGGCCGCATGACGAAGCAGCAATATTATTACCAGTGCCACCGCCGCAAAGAAAATTATCTGTGTCCACATTATTTATGCTTTACCTGAATCCTCGAACCAGTGCAACAGGAGTGAGTCGATTGCCAATTTCTGGTTACAGTTTTGTTTTAATCTAGTAATAGTTTTTAGCAGCAAACTAATCTTAGAACTAACCTCTTTAGAGGGCTGCTCGAGCATTTTTTTCTTTAAATATGAAAGCTCCATAGATATTAATTTTACCAGTTCTGCGCGCTCTTTTATCCCCCGTAATGTTTTATCGAGCTCAGAAACTGATGCAGGAAAAACTTCCTCGAAGACTGTTTCGTCAGTGGCTGAGTTTACAAAATGAAGTCTGGAACGCAGCGTCGGCAACAAGTCGTCGGCCGAGCTGGCTTGAACAACAATAATTAGCTGGGCCGGTGGCTCTTCGATAATTTTTAATAAGGTATTTTGGACAACATCACTTAAATCCACCGCGTTACGCAGCCATAATAAGCGATTTTCGCCGAACGGCTTCTCTTGAGCAGTACTAATGAGTGTGCGCAAATCTTTCACCGCCATCTCGCCTAAATCTACTGAAATCAGGTCGATCTGGTCGACTTTTATATCCGGAAGCTCGTTTGGAGTAATTTCGGCTGAATACAGATACGAACGTCCAGGCAAAAACTGCAGCATGATGGCATTGTACAAGAAAATCACACCTCAGCAATTGTGCGAATATGTGAATACTGGTACACTATTTTTAATGGAATTTCAGGATAAGACATTGGTGTGTAAGGATTGTGGCAAAGAGTTTATTTGGGCCGCCGGCGAACAAGAGTTTTTCGCCAAGAAAGGTTTTAACAATAAACCTACCCGCTGCAAAGACTGCCGCAAAAACAACCGCCAAAAAGTCGAAGCCGAATACTTCAAAATTACCTGCTCAAACTGCAAACAAATCGGCGAAGCTATGTTTAAACCTAGCGATCCTGAAGCCGAAATCTTCTGTAAAAAGTGCTTCGAAGAGAAGTTTCTCCAGAAACAAGCCGTGTAAAAATATAAGTTAAAAGAAAAATCCGGACGGTGTCCGGATTTTTCTTTTGTTTAAATTTTATTTACGCAACCGCTTTTAGTTTCAAAGTTTTGCGGCAACGATTACAGATATAAATACCGTTCCATTTTTGTAGATTCGGTAAAATCAGCCGCTTGGTGGCATGTAATGATTTTGGTCGGTTATAGCCTTTCTGAGGAGTTTTTCCGCAGAGCTGGCAGTACATTTCGCTTCTTTTCATGGAATATTTATCTTTTTAGTTATATATTTCTTACTGTGAGATCAATACACAACTTAGCTATTATATATGTTATAAATGTATAAGTCGTGGTTATACCACTCACTTCTAACTTCGTTAGATCGTAAGTAGTATAATAATACAATAAACCTGGTCAATATTCAACATGAACATCGCGTCCGCAATCATCGAAGCCCTAATAATTATCGCTGTAGTTTTGCTTAGCCTCTCGGTTCACGAGTTCGCCCACGCTTGGGTAGCAAATTTGTTTGGCGATCCAACTGCCCGCCTCGAAGGCCGAATGACCATAAACCCAATCAAGCATTGGGACAATATCGGCACTACATTATTAGTATGCTTAATATTCTTAAATACCTTAGGTCTAGGATTGCCGGTTTTTGGCTGGGGCAAACCAGTACCAATCGATGAACGCAACTTCTCCAACCCACGTTGGCACGGTTTTCAGGCCGCAATTGCCGGACCGATGAGCAATCTAATCTTTGCAATTATTATTTCCGTAATTGTTCGATCTGCACACTTATCAATCGACAGTGTTCTCGGTTCGGCTTTCTACTTTGCGATATACATAAACATCTTCTTGATGTTCTTTAATCTTATTCCGGTGCCGCCACTAGACGGATCAAGAGTATTGCGACTGGTTTTGCCGGAAGAAACCTACTTTGTCATTACTGGGAATCCAATGGTTTCGCTTGGGATATTGTTAGTAATTTTCTTTTTCTTAATTACTCCTATCGCCAACTGGAGCCAGCAACTGGCACTATTCTTACTGAACCGCTAAAATCTAAGAGCTTTGCAGCGTCACTTAAAACTGAACCACAAACTTTACTTTTGGGTTCTACCCGATGGGCTTAGAATCGTCACGATTCTAAGATCTGGGGCAACCGTGGTTGCTCCAAAAGGATCCCGCTCTGCCTCGTTTTTGTTAGCTAAGTTCGGTTAAAATCTGGGCGACGCTTTACTTTGAGGTTAGTAGTTGGGCTTCAGTTTTACTTCGACCTGCAAAGCATGCAGGGTGTAGCTTAGTTGATGAGAACCGAGCGAGCGTAGGTTCGAACGGAAGGCGCGAAAAATGCCATAATTTATTTAGCATTTTGCAGCGCCGAGCGATAGCGCAGGACTAAGCACTCTACATCGGGCTGTAGCGCAGTTGGTAGCGCGCATGCATGGGGTGCATGAGGTCGCTGGTTCAAATCCAGTCAGCCCGACCAAGCTTCTTGCTTTGGATTCCTGAAAACGGTATGAATTAACTGTAAGTACTAAATGGACACTCCAATTGGTCTGACAAACATTGTTCTCACTCAAAAAGAGCGGCCAATAGACCGATACATTTCCAGTCAGACCGGAAATTTGGAGCACAACGGTCAGACCATTACCCTTTTCTCCACTGTTGAGATAATCAGCCGTTGGCACCCTGCTCGCGAGATCGGCGCCACCCTGGCTCAAAATTTTGCTAGATTTTTTAGCCGCAGTACTCATCAGTCGATTCTAACTCGCTTCGAAGACTCCTTAAAAAGCCTTAATAAACAATTATTTGCCGCTAACCAAAAAGTTGATTCCCCAATCTCGTGTATCCTATCGATTCACGCCGGCAGCGAGGTTTATTTTTCCACCATCGGCTCGGCCAAAATTTTACTACTTCGTGACGGCAAGCTCAGCAATATTGCACCCCGAAGCAAAGACGACGACCTTAGTGAATTTTCCACAGTCACCTCCGGCGGCCTCAGTAAAAAAGATTGGATCTTTTACGTCAACAAAGACCTTTCTGGAATTTTGCGCGCTATCGACCCGGCCAAACTAAAAAATTGCGACGAAGAACAGCT
The DNA here is from genome assembly GCA_903839975.1 of uncultured Candidatus Berkelbacteria bacterium. GTDB lineage: Bacteria > Patescibacteriota > UBA1384 > 2-12-FULL-50-11 > 2-12-FULL-50-11 > CAIMEH01. Next base: position 33,742 of record CAIMEH010000027.1, on the reverse strand, counting down.
AACAACATTAGTTAAGGAACAGATTGCCTTAGCTAACGGCAATAATTTAACCGGGAATATTGTTAGGCTCTCCGAAGGCGAATCAACTACAACTACAATTAATTTAGACGAATTGGAATCGCGCACACCTATTTCACTGCCTAAATTCGCTGTACCAAAGTTTAGTATGCCAAAATTCAAATTCTCCAAACCGGAAGAAAAACCGGTGCCCAAACCTGAAATTACACCAGATTTCGACTCGCCAGTTATTAACGAATACAAAGCTAACTCAGCCAAAGTTTTACAAAGAATTAATTTTGGCTTTTTTGGTTCGCTCATAAGAGACAAACGAGTTATATACGGCCTAATCGGTTTGGTAGTAGTTGTGGGAGTTGTTATTGGTTTCAAGATGCGCCATCATTCTTCCCCTACTACAGCAGCTACAAGCAATAATAGTTTTGTCAGCGATCTTTCCAGCAAGACTGCCGCCGAGATTATTAGCTCACTTAATCAAAATTTAACCGCCGATAATTATCAGAAATTATCCACCACCGATCTAAGTCAGCTCAGCGTCCTAGCTACCCAAGCAAGTTTAACGATTATTCCAACATCTACCGCCACTTCCACTTTCACATCTCCTGTTTCGTTGGTAGACTTCAGCGCTAAAGACGCGACATTATTCACTTTGGATAGTACCGGTCAGCTTTGGAGTGGCACCGGCGCCAATCTTGCTAAAGCTACCCAAACTACCCTAATTCCCAATGCCGTCAGTATAGCTGCCCTGTCTAAAACTAATATTCTAGTCAGTGATAAAAACGGCAATATTCTCCATTTCGATGGCACCGCCGTCGCTCAGCCAATTACTATGCCGCTGCCAACCGGCTTTAATACTGGCATTAAATATCTAAAAAAATACGGCGCTAATGTTTATATATTGCAACCAGCAACCGGCGCAATTAGTAAGATTACTAGTTTCACCAACGCTATCGGCACGCCTGCCGCTTATGCCACCTCTGCTGCTGGAACTGGCACAAGTTTTGTCGACTGGGATGTTAACGGCACGATTAATTTAATTACGCCAACCTCAATCGCCCAGGCTCAAAAAGGCAAAGCTGATAAGATTTTGAACGCCAAAACAACCTTCAGCCCACAAGCAAAAGTTACTGTTACTAGCACAGCAATTATCGTCGCCGACGGCCGCGAGATCTCGTACTTCAATCTTCAAGGCACTTTGCAACAGACAAAAATCCTCGTTACTAACGACCCAATCACCGACATTACTAGCGACGGCGCCATTGTCTACATCTGTGCTGGAACAAATATCTACCAACTCCCTTAATAGTTGATCACGAGTTCGTTGTAGGGGCTTTTTCGTCGTTTTTTACCATCCGGGATGGAGCGGTAATTCCAATCAAATCTAAAGTTTTTTTAATCGTAATACTGGTGGCCTTAAGAATCGCCAGACGTGACTGGGCGATCTCTGGGGCTTCGCCTTGAACACGGAGATTCTCGTAGAACGAATGTAAACAGGTTGCTAGACCGGTAGCGTAATGCGTGAGCTTGTGAACTTGCAGATCGCCAGCGATCTCCTCCACTAAATCTGGGAACTGCATAATTCTAAGTAATAGCTGACGTTCGATCGGGCTGGTTATCATAATCTTTTCTGGGATAACGAAGTCGTCCTCTTTAGAGAACTGGCGGAAGATCGAGGAGATACGGGCGTAGGCGTACTGAATGTAGAAAACTGGATTCTGACTAGAGTTAGATTTAGCGATATCAAAATTAAAGTCTAAGTGAGTGTCCACAGATTTACTTAAGAATAAGAATCTTGTCACATCTGGCCCAACCTCTTCCAAGACTTCATCGAGCGGAATATAGGTACCAGCACGTTTAGACATCTTTATCTCTTCGCCGTTGGCAAATAATCTGACAATCTGAGTCACAACCCAGTCGAGCTTGCCGCCCCACATAAACTTATCGCGCAAAATGCCTTCGACAATCATATTCATTTGGCGGGTGTACTGGAAATGGTCGGCACCGAGCACGTTAATTAAACGATGGTAACCGCGCTGTAATTTGTAGCTGTGGTAAGCGATGTCGTTAGCGAAATAAGACGGCGTGCCGTCGCTGCGCAAGATAACGCGATCTTCCGAGTCGCCGAAACGAGTCGTTGAAACCCAGGTAGCGCCATCGGCTTCGTAGGTATAGCCACCGAGCTTAAGCAGGTCCATAGCTTTTTTATAAACACCGGTCTGATGCAAAGATTTCTCGGAAAAATACTGATGAAATTCAATACCGATAGATTTCAACGTTGGCTTAATCATCTCTTCCATAATAATTACCACTGCTTTTTCGCCGGCTTCTTGCTCGTCTTTTTCTTTAATGCGTTTGCGCAAGTCGTCAATGTATTTACCGGCGTACTGTTTCTCTGGATCTTCTGGATGCAATAAGGTGTGACCAAGTTGGCGAACCTGACTGCCTTGGTCATTGACGTAAAACTCGCGCATAACTGTGCAACCGTAGAGTTCCAAGACTTTAGCAATTGACTCGCCGACGAAGGCGCCGCGACCGTTGGCCAAAGTTAATGGCCCAGTTGGGTTAGCAGAAACGTACTCGATTAAAACACGAATTTCTTTGCCTAAATCGCTGCGACCAAAAGCTTCTGGCGATCCGATAACGTTGCGAACAAACTCGATAATATATTCGTCGGTGACGGTGAAATTAATAAAACCTGGTGTAGTTACGGAAACTGAGCGAAAAACTTTCGTTTCTTCGAGCTGTTGAACAATTTTTTGAGCGAAAATTACCGCATTTTCGCCACTTTCCTGGCAAGATACCATTGCAATGTTAGTCGAGAAATCGCCGAACATCCGATGTTTGGCTGGTTCTATCACAAATTTCGGCGGTTCTGATCCGACCGCTTTCAAATAAGATTGTCTAACGACTTGATGTAACTGTCCTTTTACCATTCAAAATTTTTCCTGAGTAACTGATGTAATTACATAATACCAAACCACGAAACAGCTGCCAATGGCTACTGACCAATGTAATAATTGTACGGCCGACTACCTAGTGGAATTTGTCTGCCAGAATCTGTGCTACAAAAATATGACTGACCTTTGTAAGGATCTTTAGTCCAGATATCACTTTGAACCTGGCAGGTTTGACCGCTTATCGTCGCAGAGTCTGTTGCAACCTCTAAGCTAGCTGCCAACCTATAGTGAGTTAGATCCGGCGACAGATTGTAGTAGTAGAGATATCCTGGTGACGGATCTTTAGGTATCGAGGATAAATAAGCTGATACAAAAGAACCTGAGCAAGAATTTAGTTCGTTACTCGCGGTAATTAATAGTTGTGTATCGGCCCAATTAGAAATTGCTGTTTTAACGCCATCAATATTTACGTTCGAATATTGGCCAGTATTGTTACATGTTTTGTCTAGTTTCCTTGACTCGAATCCTTGGCTAATTACGAATAAATCCGACTTTCTTTCGGTGTCCCTAGCTCGCGACCTAATTTGAGCAAGACCATAAATAGTTAGGGCTGTAAGAATTCCAATAATCGAAATTACCGTCAACGACTCAATCAAGGTAAATGCCCTACTTTTCTGCATCTTCTTTAAAGTGTAGCTCAAAGAAGCGATGCTTGCCCACCTGAAGTCGGACGCCTTTATGGCCGAGGTGAATCTTTTCTAGCGGATTTTCCATTACTTTTTCGTCAACTTTAATGGCATTCTGCTCGATAAGACGGCGGGCTTCTGATGACGAGACACTATCCGACTGAGTTACGGCCTGTATTAAGGTTAGGTCGCGATCGTCAAAACCAACTTTAATAATCAGATCTTCGCTGACAGTTTTGTTTTTAAATGTTTGGTCGAAACCTTCCATAGCTTTGTCGGCGTCGCCGGTGCCGTTGTAAATCTCTACCATCGCCCTAGCCATATATGCCTTGCGGTTTCGTGGATCTTTTGGTGCCGCTCGCATATCAATCTCGTGGCTGTCGGCGTACTCGTCGATAAGTTTGTCGGGAATGCGCATTAATTTGCCGAACATCTGGTTTGCGTTCTCTGTAATGCCAATGTAATTGCCCTTGCTCTTGCTCATTTTAACCTCGCCGTCGGTACCAATAAGAGCTTTCATTGAGACAACTACCTGTGGTTGCATCCCAAGTTTTCGCTGTAAGTCGCGGCCGGTTAACATATTTAAGAGTTGGTCGAAGCCACCGATTTCGATGTCGGCTTTCAGAAATACTGAGTCAATTCCCTGGACAACTGGATAGATAAACTCATGTAGACCAACTGACTGATTTTCTTTCAGCCGATTACCAAAATCTTCACGTTCAACTAACTGATTGACTGAAATTTGCATTGCATATTGAAGAAATTGGCTAAAGTTCATAGTTTTTAGCCACTCAGAGTTGTAAACAATATGAGTTTTTTCCATATCCAAAATTTTTTCGGCTTGATCGACGTAGGTTTGCATATGGTGACGAATCTCCGATTCGGTTAGAACTGGCCGTGTTTTATTAACTCCAGCTGGATCGCCGATACTGGCGGTGAAATCGCCGATAACTAAATATACTTGATGTCCGGCTTCTTGGAATTGTTTCAACTTGCGCAGAACCACAGCGTGGCCAAGATGAAGATCGGCCGAGGTTGGGTCAACCCCAAGCTTTACATTTAACGGCTTGCCACTAGCAAGCATCTTCTGCAGATCTTCTTTGGTTAAAACTTCCTGGGTTCCCTTAAGGATGTCGTCCATACTTAGTGTCATAAATCGAGTATACCCTGTTGGAACCCGGTGTCCAACTTGACGAAAAACGGCAAAAAACTGTTACAATAGATATTACAGACAATGTTCAAAAAGCCGTTTCGGTTTAAATTTCGCTTCAAGTCCCCTTTTTCTAATCCTGTTAATCTAACCAAAATTCAGAAAAGTCTTTTTTCGCACCCGAAAAAATTTAAGTGGAACTGGAAGCAGTTTGGCAAAATTTGCCTTTGGGGTTTCGGTAGCTTTCTGATAATTGCTATCTTTCTTTTTGCTTGGTTCGCCAAAGATTTGCCAACACCGGGCAAGATAAAAAGCCTAACTCAAGCCGGCTCTACCAGACTCTACGACCGCAACGGCCAGGAACTCTACACCATTTCCGGTGCCGAGAAGAGAATTATTATTGACGACAACCAAATTCCCGATATCGCTAAACAGGCAACAATCTCCCTCGAAGATCGAACTTTCTATAACAATCCCGGCGTCGATATCAAAGGAATTATTCGCTCTATATATGTAGACGTATTCCGCGGCAGTAAAGCTCAGGGTGGTTCTACAATTACCCAACAGTACGTTCGTTTAGCAATTTTAAACGACACCAACAAAAACTACATCCGTAAAATCAAAGAAGTGATTTTGGCAGTTGAGGTTGATGCTCTTTATAGTAAGCAACAGATTCTGGATATGTACTTGAATGAAATTGGTTACGGCGGCAATAACTACGGTATCGAAGCCGCCAGTGAAGCCTACTTCGGCAAACAGGCCAAAGATTTAACTTTGTCACAGGCCGCTACCTTGGCTGCCTTACCTCAGGCTCCAAGTACACTGTCGCCTTACGGTGCTCATACCGATGCCCTTCTAACTCGTCGTAACTACGCCCTTGATTCGATGGCTCAGCTTGGTTATATCACTCAAGCCCAGGCAGACGTTGCTAAAAAAGATGCCCTAACTGTTCAACCCCAAAGTGCATCGATTACCGCACCGCATTTCGTGTTATACGTTAAGCAATGGCTAGTAGATTACTTTACCCAACAGCTTGGTGACGCCACTTTGGCCGAGCAGAAAGTTGAGCAAGGCGGTTTTTCCGTTACGACCACTCTCGATCTCGCTCAGCAAAAATTAGCTGAAGCAAATATGGCCACCGAAGCCGGCGCAACCTTAAAACGAGCTGGTGCCGATGATGCTGGTGCCGTTTCAATCGATCCTAAAACCGGCCAGATTTTAGTGATGGTTGGCTCTATCAACTACTACCAACCAGGCTTTGGTACCTTCAACGTCACCACCGCCGGACACCAGCCAGGTTCGTCGTTTAAACCAATCGACTACGCCACATTATTTAAGGGCCCCTACGATCCTGCCAGCACATTATTCGACTTAAAAACTGATTTTGGCGGCGGTTATATACCTGTAAACTACGACGGAACTTATCATGGTCCGCTAACAATTCGCCAAGCTTTGGGTAACTCACTCAACATCCCTGCCGTAAAAGCCACTGGCATTTCTGGAGTCGATAACGTCCTGAAAACCGCCCAAGATTTGGGTATAACTACCCTACAAAGCGCTGACAGTTACGGCCTGTCGCTAGCTCTTGGTAGTGGCTCAGTAACTCCTTTGGAGATGGCTGGGGCATATGGCGTGTTCGCCAACAACGGCGTTCTGGTACCAATCTCACCAGTTCTAAAAATGACCGATACCAGCGGCAAAACAATTATCGACAATACCACTCCACCGCAAGGCAAACAGGTGCTCGATCCTCAGATTGCCTACGAGATTACCAACGTCTTAGCCGACCTTAATGCTAAAAAACCAGAATTTGCCAACGTTTTGGGAATGCTGTCGTTAACTGGCCGACCATCGGCTACCAAGACTGGAACCTCCAACGACTATCGCGATGCTTGGACTGTTGGCTATACACCAGATTACGTCACTGCTGTTTGGGCTGGTAACCACGACAACTCCAGCATGAAAAATAAATCGATCGGTGCCGTCGCCGCTGCTCCGTTGTGGCGCGATATTATGACCAATCTTGAAAACGGCAAACCAGCCGCTAACTTTACTCAGCCACCAGGAATTCAAACCGTGACCGTCGATAAGCTTTCGAATAAACTTCCAGTACCTGGTTCCGATGTAACCACCGATATTTTTGCCAGCTGGCAGGTGCCAACCGCTTCCGACGACGTTCACCAGCAAGTACGTGTCTGTAAGGAAAATGGTTTACTAGCCGACAGTAGTATTCCTGACGCCCTGGCAACGATTGTGACCTACGCTTACGTTCACTCCGAGATGCCAAACAATCCAAACTGGGAGAATCCAGTTCGGGCTTGGGCAGCAGCTAACGGACTCAACAATGCCCCACCGACCGCTAAGTGCAGCGCCGATGCTTCGACCGAACCAACGGTGGCGATTACCTCACCGTCGGGTGGATCGACAGTAAATGGTACATTCAATATTAACGCAAGCGCTTCAGCGCCAAGCGGTGTTGCCAGTGTCCAGTTCTATATCGATAATGTCTCGATAGCCACAGTAACCAGCGCCCCTTACGCAACAAGCTACAACTCCGCCAATCTTTCAGCTGGATCACATATAATCTCAGCTACGGTCACCAGTAATAACGGATCAACCTCGTCTACCCAGATTACTGTAAACACCTCCACAGATATTACGCCTCCAAATAACATTACTGGCTATGCCGGCAACACCGGACCTGGTAGCGGTAAAGTAAGCTTAAGCTGGACCAACCCAAACAACTCAGATTTCAGTTTGGTAAAAATTTATATCTATAAAGATAGTAACAATTCTTTAGTTAACACCGTTACTATTCCCGCTCCCGGCCAAAGCACTGTTATTTCAGGGCTAACCTCTGGCACTGCCTATCGTTTTATTGCTAAATCTGTAGATACTTCCGGCAACGAATCATCTGGCGTCACCGTAGTCCTGACCGCACCGTAATTTGCGAATACGACACTTGCCAGTTACAATCTAGGGAATCTTTTCAGGAGGAAGACGTACCTTGCAAAAACCAATAATCGCCTGTGATATGGACGGTGTTTATTCTCATTGGTTTGAACAACTTGTTCTTACCTACAACTCAATGTTTGGAACTAAATTTAGAGTAGAAGATAATACCGACCACGATATTCTCATCGGCCTTGGCTTAGAAAAATCAAAGTTCGATTTGATAATCAACAATTCAACTATTCGTCACCGTATCTGTCAAAACACTAACCCTATCGAAGGGTCTCTCGAGAACTCATCAATCCTCGAGAGAGACTACGAAATAGTTATCACCACTTCCCGTAACCAAATCTTTGACGAGCCAGCCGAAGTTTGGCTAAGCAGATACCATAAGGATTACCGTGTTATCTACGCAAGCGGTAGTGGCAACCCGTATGGCAATCTTGGCATGAGATCGAAGATAGACATCGCTAATGAAATTGGAGCAATTGCGTTAATCGATGACAATCCACATGAATTCATCGACTGGGATCACCCAACGATAAAACCAATCTGCTTCCGTCATAAGTGGAACGAATGTCTGTTGGGCGATTTAAGCCCTGATATACCAAGACTAAACTGGCCTGAAATAGTTGAGTATTTTGCTCAGCTCACCTGCCCGCGCTAACTAGCGCGGGCAAAAAATTAGAACAATTTCTTCAAATCTTGAAGTGTCCGAATGCCACGATTGGTTTCGTAGTTTAATCTTTTAGCTTCTTTAACGCGCTTCAAGTGTTCTAATGCTGGGCGAACCTCACCGAGCAAGCCGATTTCGCCGACGAGAATCAATTTATTGTCTAATGGTTTTCTGGTTAGGCCGGAGATTACTGCCGCAGCTACTGCCAAATCTGTTCCTGGATCTTTTAGGGTAAATCCACCGACGACATTTATATAAACATCGTACTCGCTGAATTTTAGTCCGAGCTGGTTCTCTAAAACAGCTAGCAACAATGCTAAGCGATTTGTATCTATTCCCTGGGCCGTTCGTTTCGGATAACCGAACGAAGTCTTGGCCACCAGCGCCTGGATCTCCACCACAAACGCCCTGCTGCCCTCTATAGCTATCGCTAAGGCCCGGCCGGGGATATTTTCGGTTACGAGCTGGGCGAAGAGCGTACCCGGGTCCTTGACCGGCAGGTAGCCCTTGCTAGTTAGCTGCCAGATGCCAACTTCTTCGGTGGAGCCGAAACGGTTTTTGTCGCAGCGAAGTAAGCGCAAACCAGTTCGTTTCTCGCCCTCCAGATACATTACGGCATCAACTAGGTGTTCCATTACTCGTGGGCCAGCCACCACACCTTCTTTGGTAACGTGGCCGACTACCAGAATTGCCACGCCGGTAATTTTGGCCAGTTGCTGTAATCGCCAGCAGTTATCACGAACTTGAATCAGTGAACCAGGCGTGCCAGTAATTGTGTCGTCGTAAACTGTTTGAATCGAGTCGATTACCACAAATGAAGGCTTTTCTGCCTTGATAGTGGCGATAATTTTATTTAAATTTCTTTCCGAGGCTAACCGAAAACCGGATTTTTCGATGCCTAAGCGGTAGGCTCGCATACGTATCTGCTCCAAAGATTCTTCGGCGGAAAAATACAAGGCGTCTTTGATTGTGCTGGCTACTTGGAGCAAGAGCGTACTTTTGCCGACACCCGGATTTCCGGCCATTAAAATAATCGAGCCAGCCACAATGCCGGGATCATCGCTCCCCAAAATTCGGTCAAACTCCTCCATGCCAGTTTTCAGTCGTTTAGCGTTTTGGGTTGGCAACTGAGAAACTTTAAGTAGCTCAACTGGTTTGGCATCGCTCTCCCCGCTTCGGCTAGCAGCAATAATCTCTTCCGGTACTTCTTCAGTGATCGTATTCCACTCACCGCAAACCGGACACTTGCCCGACCACTGGGTAAAATTAGCCCCGCAACTATTGCATACAAAATGTGACTTTGCCTTTGCCATTAAAATTAACATGCCATTAACGTAAAAAAATGACAAGTAAGTATTGACATTTATTACAAAATATGCCATAATAATCCCGCACATTATAAAAAGACTTCTCACTGCCTGCATAGGTAACACGGAACAAGACTAGTAAACTCTCGTGAACGAGAGCCCCGAGAGGGGTGTGACCCAAAGTGGTTGCTACTAGGTAGGATCCGCTGTACTTGGAAAAGCCCCAGAACGCACTAAACTGTGTGCGCTAAACAAAACTGGCCTCACTCCCCTAGGAAGTGTGGTAAGATCACAAAGCGATCTAGGCCTGAACAGTAGTTGAGACGAGGAAGGCAGGTAGTACTTGCTCAACAATAATACTCCGGCACGACCATTAGGTACGGCCGGATTTTTCGTTATCTATAGTCCACAAGCTTCATTTGCAAGCGAGTAGTGCCGTTCCAGCGATTGGCTTCGATATTGCCAAGCAAGTCAGCCGTTTCGAGTGGATTTTCGGTGAATCTTTTATTCATACCAAAACCAACAATTTCCAGTTCAGTTTGATCTTTTTTGCCGAACCATTTTAGATGATCGCCGTTCTTGCCCATCGGTTTTGGTTTACCTAATTTCACGCCTTCAATGACAAAAAGTGGTTGGTTATTTTGCAGTCCAAACGGTTCTAATTTTTCTAGCATCTCAGCAGTCTTTAGACCGATCTCGTCGCTGCGCAAAACCGCATCGGCTTTATACGTTGGCACTAGATCTTCCAGCGAAAGAATCGTCGCGGCGTGCGCCTTAAGGCCATCTACAAATTTTGGCAAGTTTGCGGTAAGTAAACTTACGCCAGCGGCTTGATTGTGGCCACCAAATCTCTCTAGGAATCTTTCCTGGCTAGTTAGGCCATCTATAATTGAATACTCGCCAATTGATCTAGCGCTACCAGAAAGCGAATCACCTCTTTTAGTTAGGACGATTGATGGACGGAAATATTTGCCGGTAAGTTTGCCGGCGGCTAAGCCGAGCACGCCACTTGGCCAGTCGTCACCCACCACCACCAAACATCTGTCGTCTTCTTTGTTTTGAGTAAAAACTACTTTTTCGACTTCTGCCAAAACTTTTTCGACTAATTGCTGACGTTTCCAGTTGGCTTTTTCAACTTCTAACGCCCACTTCCCCGCCTCGATATAATCTTCGGCAAATAGTAGTTCGTAGGCCGGGCGGTTATCGCCCATTCGGCCAGCGGCGTTTAACCTTGGGCCAATCGCAAAACCCAAATTTCCCGATGAGAGCGAGTCGCTTTTTAGGGCCGCTTGTTCAAATAAAGCCCGTAGCCCTGGCCGGCGGTTATGGCTCATCACTTGCAAGCCGAAATGCACCAGCGTGCGATTCTCGTCGACGATCGGCATCATATCAGCCACCGTCGAGATTGCCACTAGATCCAAGAGCCATTTCTGAAAGGCTTCGGTTATCTCCGCCGGGAATTCTTTGGCTAGCGCTACGGCCAACTTGTAGGCCAAGGCGCAGCCACAGAGACCGTTGAACGGATACTTACTGCCGGGAACGAACGGATCAACAAGCGCATCGGCGATTGGCAATTTATCCTTGGGTAGGTGGTGGTCGAGGACAATTACTTTTATGTCTTTTTCTTTTGCCAGCTTTATTTCATTAACTGCGGTGACACCAGTATCCACCGTAATAAGTAGTTTGGTATTGGTTGGTAATTTTTCAATCGCCTCTTTGGTTAGCCCGTAGCCTTCAGAGCGTGTCGGCAGGACAACTTCAAACGGAATCTCTAAACGCTTGCAAATCGTCGACAAGACCACTGAAGCCGGCGTGCCATCAGCATCGTAATCGCCGAATATTATCGTTGGCCACTTCTCTTTCTTGGCCTGCTTGATCAGATCAACTGCTTTTTTCATATCCGGCAGAAGATACGGATCATGTAGCTGCGTTTCATAATTGGGTTCTAAATTCTTCGAATTAAAACCACGCAATAAACAGAGATGTTCAAGTAAATCGTCGCTCTGACGCTCGGCAACCGTCCACTTAGCTGGCATTACTTAATGTATACGTAACCAGGCACACGTACGTCAACTCGATTGGTGATCTGTGGGGCTTTTGTTTGGACGGTTGTCTGTAGAATATCGGCCTGTGACGAGATTGGATAGCTGGTTACCAACAGAAAATTAATTGGCGTAGCTGGATGCCAGTTTAGGGTGTCATTACCAGTAACGATGGCGCCAACTTGCTGCAAGGCATCGGCTACAAATAAATTAGTGACCGTAAATCCACGTTTTGTTAGTTCGTCTTTAATGCTTTGATAGGCGCCTATAATATCCGAATCGGCTACCGTTGTGCCAACTTTTACATCAAGCTGAGTTCGGTCATCAACCATTAGTACTGTGCTATCAGCGATTTTGGGCGCGTAGACAAAGCCGTCGCTATCAACCAAAAATTGATTGTCGCCACGTTTCCAAATGATCGACGGTGAGCGATACGTAACCGTACAGCGAAGAGTGCTTGGTATCCCCTTTCTACAATCCAAAGTGTCGATAGTTAAGTCGGCGTTTTTTATGTGATCGATATTGGTAGTTACCGAGTGTGAGAAAATTGTGGTACCTATCAAACTATCAAGCGAAGTAACCGTAGAACTGTTGGCGTTGCCGATTATCTGAACCTGTTTTATAGAAAAAAATGGCAAGTGGAAGATACCGTAAACCACAACAACAATTATCAGTAGCCAAACCAAAGGCATTAACGATTTATACTGGCTCCAATCGATCTTCTTTGGTGGCCGGTAGTTGGAATTAAAAACTTTCGGTGTCCGTCGAGTCTGTTGAATTTTCCTCCCTGCTTGGCCAGTATCCCAGATAAACTATTGCTTGTTCAAGAGTGCAGCCGTTTTGGCGCATGAAATCGCCAACTGCTTCGATTGCTTGGCGAATCTCCCCCGGCGTATTTATTTGTGAATAATAAAGAATATCCGGATTTTTGTGATCAATTTTAATTCCTTTTGGCAGCGGTAATCTCATTAAGTCTTTTAGAGAAATGTCGTGAGAAATAATTTCAGGGTAGAGATAATGACCAAATCGGCCAAAAGTATTCCTGACGTCTATTTCCTTGCGAACAAGTTTTAACCGCCGCATTATCTCCGGCTCGGTAATTTTGGCCAGCTGTAGCCTTACACCTAAGATTATCGGCGGGCTTTCAAATGAACTAAAAAGCAATTTATTATCTCGTTTTGGCAGCTCGCTGGTTTTAATAGTCATAACTTTGCCATCTTCTTTTTCGGGCATAAACAAAATTATTTCCTTAACGTAGCTCAATACTTTTTGGCCATGCCTTTCGGCCCCGGTAGCAACTGCGCCGCCAATCGTTCCAGGAATTCCAGCTAAAAATTCTAAGCCGCCGTAACCGCGACTTGCCAATAAATTTACCAGCTCTGAATTACTAACTCCGGAATCGACAATCGCCTCACTTTTGTCGGGCGGAAATACCATATTGGTAGTTTGATTGATTATTACCAAACCCGGAAATCCGATCTCGCTAACTAACGATCCAGTCCCGTGAGCAATAACGATATATGGTTTTTTATTAGCGATAGCCGCCTTAGCAGCCTCTACTAAGTCGCCGGTATTTTGAGCCAGAACTAAATGTTCGGCCGTACCGCCGAGACCATTAATTAAATACTTGCCGATATTTTCGTGGCGGAAATAGCGATCTTCATCAAAAATCTCTCGGAGCTTGTCCGAAAGCGGATTACTCTGAAGCGAGTTGGTCGTAAACTTTGTAGACATCGCCCGCTCCTACTAGTAAAACTACATCTTTCTCGGTAACAAAACTTTTTAAGTAGGTGGCGACTTCAGTTAAAGTTGGGCGATATTCAACGTGGGGATTATATTTTTTAGTCTCATCGATAAGATCTTTAATTGTAACGTAGCCGCTCTTCTCTCTTGCCGAGGCCCAGATATTTAGCAAAATTAATTTGTCGGCTGTTTTTAGACTTTGAGCAAATTCCTTCAAAAGTTTGCCAGTTCGGCTATAAGTATGCGGCTGGAAAACCAATACAATTCTTTTGCCCTCGAACCTTCGGTGAGCCGAATCTAATAGGTAAGTTAAGGCTGTGGGATGATGGGCGTAATCGTCGTAAACTTCAGCACCGTTAAATTCACCCAAAAATTCAAAACGACGTTTCGCACCAACAAAGTCGGACAATGATTTAATTATTACTTCCCACGAAACCCCCAGTTTATTTGCCATTAAAGCAGCAGCGGCAGCATTAAGAGCATTATGCTTGCCGGGCAATTTCAGCTTAAATGGCCCATAAGTTTCTTCGCCATTTTTAAGTTTGAATGTAACTTCTTTACCTTCTTCAAAATCAACAATTTGGTAGTTAGCGCTTTGATCGAAACCATATGTTAAACAAGGTCGGTCGGCTCGGCGACTGATAAGCCGGCGAACTAGCGGCCAATCGGCACAGGCAATAATATTGCCGCCACGTGGAATTTTAGCTGAAAGCTGATAGAAAACATTGTAAACCTGCTCGGCAGTAGCATAGACGTCTGGATGATCGAGTTCGATGCTGGTAATAATAACGTGCTGAAGTGGAAGATCTAAGAATTTTGGCGTATTTACTAAATCGGACTTTCTATACTCGTCGGCTTCAGCCACAAAAAATTGACCATCGCCAATATGAGCAGCATCTTCTAGCCCGGAAACAGATCCGGTACCAATCATATAGCTTGGGCTAAAACCTGCGTCTTTTAGAATTAATGTTAGCATTGCCGATGTTGTTGTCTTGCCATGGACTCCAGCCACGCCAATACCTTCAAATTTTTCCATGAACTTTCCTAGAAGATCCGATTGCGATAAGGTTGTTAGTCGCAAATTTTTGGCTGCTTTCACTTCTGGATTAGTTAAACCGTAAGCCGCAGAGATAACTACTAGGTCTGGTTTGTATTTTAAGTGATCGGCATTAAATCCTTCGAAATATTCAATTTTATGATGATCGAGCATCTCATCGGTTGGAAATGTTTCGGCGGTATCGCTACCCTTTACCTCGTAACCTAGCTGAGTAGCCATAACCGCCATACCAGCCATTGCCACTCCTTTGATTCCAACAAAATATATGGACTTTGGCTCGGGTTTAGCTTTTGCCATTTAGTATTATCTCCATGATTGTCTCTATAGTTTTATTCTCATTAAAGTAGTTACGCAAATTGCTGCCGAGCTGCTTCATCTTGTCTGGATTAGATATTAGCTCGTTCACATCAGCTAAAACTTTTTCTCCAGATAGCTGGTACTGTTCGCGATATTCCACGGCATTGGCCTCGGCTAAGTACTTGGCGTTTAGTACCTGGTGATTGCCAGCTGAAGTCGGTAGCGGAATTAAATACATTGTTTTGCCGAATAACGCCCCTTCGGCAATTACCGTGGCACTTGCTCGACTAATAATAAGATCTGCTGTTTGGTAGTAATACGATAACTCGCGATCTATAAACGAATAAGGCTTATAGTGTGCTTGATCAGTTTTCTTCAATGACTCACGAGCAGTCTTAAAAAGCGCAAAATTTTGTTCGCCTACACTGTGAACAACGTCGTATTTCTTAACTAATTCTGGGAGAGTTTGTTTTATGTAATTATTTATCGCCATCGCTCCCTGGATTCCGCCCATTACCAGCAGAACTGGTCTATTTTTTGCTGGCGCCTTCAAATCAGCGGCAGCACGCAAACTTTTTCTTATCGGAATTCCTACTTGAATATAACGCTCATCAGAGTTGGAAAAAACTTTTGGATCAAATGCCGTCAAAACCTTATCAGCAAATCTGGCGGAAAGCTTGTTCGTCAGACCCATATATACATCTGATTCGTGAATAATTAAACGAACTTTTAGAAACTTGGCAGCATAAACCATTGGCAAGGCAACGAAACCGCCCTTACTAAAGACGACTTCAGCCTTTGATTGCCTAAGTATTTTTACAGATTGGAAAAATCCGGCAATAACTTTAAAACCGTCGCCCATATTAAGCCAAATGCTTTTTAGTCCAGTTTCGCGACGCCATTTGCCGGCATCGATACCAACAAATTGCCAACCGAGATCCTTAACCATTTTCTCCTCCCGACTCTCTTTACCACCAACGTAGATAAATGGAATTTTTCTGGCATTCATCTCTTCGGCGATAGCAATTAGCGGCATAATATGGCCACCGGTACCTCCACCGACTAGAATTACAGGTTTTTGCGTATTCTCTGTCATTTCATTTATATATAACAGGTTCGGGGAGTTTAATCCACTGTTTCTCGAGATACGTTTGTAAGTAACCCTAACATCCCCAAACAAACAACCATAGACGAGCCACCGTAGCTTACAAACGGTAGCGGCACGCCGGTTAGTGGTATAACACTCAGCAGCCCACCGATATTTATAAGCGCTTGTACGATTATTGCAGACGACAATCCCACCGCAAGAAGTTGAGCAAATTTACTATTGGCTTTTTGGGAAATTTGATAACCGCGCCAGGCGATAAAAACGTAAGCTAGCACCACTAACAAGGTCCGAAGAAAGCCAAGTTCCTCGGCTACAACGGCAAAAATTGAGTCAGTGTGCGATTCAGGCAGATACGAATATTTACTTAAGCCCTGGCCAAAACCCTCTCCCCACCAACCACCGCTACCGATCGCAATCAATGCTTGATTGGTTTGATAGGCGGAACCAAGTGTATCCTGTGTTCCACTACCCTTTCCCAAGAAAGACTCGAGTCTGGCAGCTCGATATGGGGCGATATAAATTAACGAAACTATTGCCAAAACACCGACGATTACAATCCCAAGTATGTGAAATAATTTGGCTTTGGCAGCGTAAAACATAATCATCGATAGCGCCACTACCACCAACATAGTTCCCATATCTGGCTCGATAATTATTAGGCCAGCCACTGCCGCCAAAATTGCCAAGAACGGTAAAACGCCTTTTGTAAAACTTTGAATATTTTCCGCTTTGGCGGCAAACCAGCCCGCAAAATATATCGTTAGAAATAATTTAGCAAATTCAGCAGGTTGAAATTGAAAAAATCCGAGGTTAATCCATCGATGAACTGCTGCAATTCTCGGACTGAAAGCAATAACAATCACGAGCATAAAAAGCGACACATAGAGATACAAGGAGCGTTGACCGTATAATTTTTCCAGAGGAATTTTTAAGTAATAATAAAAAACCACTAGCCCAAGCAACCATGCAACTAACTGTCGTCCGAAGAAATAGTACGGCGACCCGTAAGTTTCAGCCGCTGAAAATTGTGAGGCAGACAAAACCATAACTAAGCCAAAAAGCGACAAAATTAGCCCGACAGTCGGGATGCTAGTGTCAATTTTTCTTCTCAACTTGAATCTATTATTTTCCATGAAGAAAAAGCCTTTCGTAGAAATGTATTTTTCGGCGTAATTTAAACTGAAATGCCGCCATCTTTCCCCTCGAGAACGGCCTTAGTGAAAATCTCGCCACGTTCGGCTGCGTTTTTAAACATATCCTTACTGGCACAAGCCGGCGATAACAAAACCGTATCGCCCTTCACTGCCCTTCTTCTGGCCTCCTCAACTGCAGATACAAGTTGGCTAACTTTAATAATTGGTCGATCAAAACCGTGATCTCCTAGTGTCTGCTTTAGCCTATCAGCTTCTTCACCAAGTAGAATGACTAACTTAATATGACTTTCTTTAATAATTCTAGCTAAATCATCGAATGAAGCACCTTTTTTAGAACCTCCGCCAATCCAAATAACTGGCCCATTAAAAGCCTTGATGGCAGCCATAGCCGCATCGGGCGCCGTGGCGTAAGAGTCGTCTATATATGTAACGTCGTTAAATTTGCCGATAGTTTGGAGGCGATGAGGCAAGGTTTCGTAATGTGAGAAAGCTTCTTCCATCTGCTCTTCGGTTACACCGAATTCACGTCCTATAGCCACAGCCAAAGCTGCATCAAGAAATACGTGCTCGCCGCGCAGACCAGTCTTGGCTAAATCCATAAGCTGATGACCATTTTCCGAAATTTTGCCATCAATCGAAACAGTTAAATCCGCTTTTGGATTTCTTCCCACGCCGATTCGTCTGGCGTTACTGTTGTCGGCGATTTCTTTGGTTGTTGGTGAGTCGAGTGCATAAACCAACAAGTCAGTCGGCCCCTGAAATGCTGTTAATTGGGCTTTGGCACTAACATACTCACCAAGATTCAAATGATAATTTGGACTGATTTCTGATAGTGGCTGAAGATGGTCTTCCGTTACCGGCAAAATCACCGCAATATGTGGGCTATGTTTTATGTCTTCTAGTTGAAAACTGGAAAGCTCCAAGATAACGATACTATCTTTTGTAAGCTCGTCGATAAATTCAAATACAGGCCTAGCAATGTTAGCACCGACAAAAACGTGTTTATTTACCTGCTTCAACGCAGCGGCAATTAGTGTACTTGTTGTTCCCTTGCCTTTTGTTCCAGTCACGCCGATTATTGGGCACGGACAAACTTCCATAAATAAATCGATGGCTGAGCTAGTCTCTGGTTTTTTGTCTAATTTGGCGATTTTTGCTTGAACTTCACGAACCGGCATTCCCGGAATTCGGAATACAGTGTCAAAATCACCAAGATTATCCAAATAGTTTTCGCCGGATCTTAAGGAAATTGATGAATCGTTAATTCTTTTGGACAGAGTTTCTTGGTCGGCTTTATCACAAACAGTAATCTCCGACCCGGCCTCTTTAAGAAACGGTAAAAGTGCCAGATTCTCCATTCCGGCACCTAGAAGTCCTACTTTCTTGCCAGCAAAAATCGATAGCAACATTAACCTCAGTATCCCAGAAACAAACCAGTTTTAGAAGTTTATCGACTAATGATGTAGACAAAAAGTCCTAGCATCGATGAGACAGCGGAGATAATCCAAAAACGCATCGTAATCTTTGGTTCTGGCCAACCAATCGCCTGGAAGTGATGGTGGATTGGCGCCGACAAGAATACCTTCTTACCTCCCCTGAGTTTCTTGGAACCAATTTGGATAATCGCCGACAAGCCTTCAAGGTAAGGCACCAAGGCAATCAGCGGCAGTAAAATCACTGTATTAGTAAGAAAGGCCAATACACCGAGCGTCATTCCTAAAGCCATCGCCCCGGTATCGCCCATAAAGAATCGGGCGGGGTAGATATTGAACCACAAGAAAGCCAAAAGCGAACCAAGAATTGTGCCACAGAAGGCAGCTAATTCAACTTTGCCCTGTAATAGCGCGATAATGCCGAAAGCAGCAAATGAGCTGGCCATCGTACCTGCAAGCAAGCCGTCCAGACCATCTGTCTCGTTAGCAGCAAAAGTGGTGTAAACGATAACCAATAAGAACAGTGGAACATACCATGCACCAATCTGAACCTGTCCAAAACCTGGAATGCTCATAATATTGAACCCAAGCTTGGAGTAGAACCAGTATACTCCAATGGCGGCAATAGCAAGATATAGAAGTAGCTTAGATCGGAAGCGTAATCCACCACGGTTTGGTCCGATACCCATAATATTGAACAGATCGTCAATTCCACCAACGACACCGGTGGCAACTAAGGCAAATAATGGTAGCCAAGTTTGGGAACGCGATAGATTCATAAGTACGGTGATTACGGCAACGGTTACCCATATCAATAGGCCACCCATTGTTGGCGTATTCTCTTTGTGTTTGTGCAAGGCATAGAAAATTGGGGCTTTTTTCTCGTCGAAACCGGTTTGACGAATTCTTTTGCCTAGACGATTTTTGTATAAAAAGTCGGTGAATAATGGCGTCCAAAGAATTGCAACCAAGAAGGCCAAGCTGGCCAACCAAAATGTTTTTGCGAGTGCGAAGTTACTGGCTGTTGCTAGATCCATTTATTCCTCCGTAGTTTTCTCTTATATCCTCCGGCTTATCCGAGAGGCATAATGGCGCATACGCGCCCCTTATTATTTTTGTCACTAGTTCCATATGAACAGATTTTGAACCTTTTACAAGTACACTATCCCCGTTGCGAAGATCTGCCAAGATTTTTTTAGATGCGTTCTCGGAATTTTCAAACCATTTTTCGGCGCCGTATTCTTTGGCCTCCGGACCAACAGCAATCACCAAATCAGCCATGGTTTTGGCATATGCACCGATTTCTTTGTGATAACCAGCACTGTAGTCGCCAAGTTCACGCATATCGCCGAGAATTGCCACCTTACGGCCGGGCATTTTTTTCAATAAATGTAACGCCGCCCGAATCGCTAACGGCGAAGCGTTGTACGAATCGTCCAGCAGATTTATGCCATTTAGTTTTTCGTAGTTAAATCGGCGCGCTGGCGGACTAAACTGCTCGCGAGCTTTAGTAATTATCCCCTCGTCAATTTTTAACTCGCGCGCCAGGGCTTCCATAAATTTAATCGCAATTTCCTCGAGCGAGCAGACCACGTTTACCACCCGGGCTTTGGTGCGCTGATGATGTTCGGTTAGGTATTGGTCGGAAGAATTAACTAACAACATACCGTCTTCTTTGACGGACTCGGCTAGATAGCCCTCGTCCTTAACCATAGCCTCGACCGATGGATAGTTTGCTAAATGCGCCGGGCCAACAATCGTCATTACGCCAATATCCGGACGCAGCTGCTCGGTTATTTGTTTAATATCATCTGGCTTGTCGGTGCCGTACTCCAGAACTAAATATCTTGGTAGCTTTAAGAATAATCCGCGCCAAATTGCTTTTATCAGAATTACGAACCACTGCCAGAGCCCAACTTTTTGTTCGTAAAAATCAATCTCAAAACCCAGTATCGAGAGTGGCACGCCCAAAAGCGAGTTCAAATTGCCGTAGCCAACTTTTACTTGACCGGGATATGCCAATTCCATCACTGTGCCGATCGCCTTCTTCGTCGAAGTCTTGGCCATAGCACCACCAACAGCAATAATCTTGCAGTGATATTTGGCGATTCGCCTTTTAGCCGCCCACCACAGTATCTTCTCCCGAATTTTTTTCATGCCTTAAGTTTAACAACTTTGTCTCCTAACTGAAAGAATATGTTAAGATACCAGCGATGGACCAGCTTACAGTCTCGACTTACGACACCTATTTTCAGCAGTACGACGACCAAACAGCAAACTTTTGGCGAGACTTCCCTAGGGATTTTATCAATAAATTTTCAGGTATTGCCGGCGAAAAAATATTAGATATCGGCTCGGGACCAGGACGAGATGCAGAGATTCTTAGAGAACTAGGTCATGAAATAATATGCTTAGATGCTTCCGCAAGCATGCTTAAAATCTGTCAGGAAAAAGGCTTTGAAACCTCGCATGCCGATTTAATGAAATTGCCTTTCGAGAAAGAAACTTTTGATAGCGTCTGGGCCTATACCTCCCTACTCCATCTTCCTAGAAAAGAAATTAGCAAAGCCCTAAAAGAAATCTGGCGAGTTTTGAAAAATGACGGCGCAATGGTTTTGGGCATGATTGAAGGCAATGGCGAAGAGTATCTGGAAAATCTTCCTGGAATTAAAGATAACGGAACCAGACTGTTCTGTTATTATCAAGTGGACGAGCTAGAAAAAATTCTCAAGCAAGAGAAATTCCAAATACTAGAGTTAGGAAATGTTAAGCCACGTTCAAGAACTTATTTAAGCTTTCTTGCTAAGAAAACTCTAGCTATTTAAGGCCGTAGTAATTCGTCATCCAAGCCGCAATCTCACCAAAAGTTGGGGCAGCTGAAGATTCGGCAAAGTTAACAGTTTTAGGGTTGTCTAAGCGCACCACCATCACAAATTGTGGATTACCCGCCGGGAAATAACCAGCGAAAGAACCGATACTTTTTGTCGGGTCATATCCACCTTTTGGATCTGGAACCTGGGCTGTTCCAGTTTTACCAGCCACCTGCATTCCAGCAACGCCAGCTTTTTTACCTTCACCAAGATTAACGGTATTAACCAACATTGAATCGACCGCCGTGACCGTCTCTGGTTTCAGAATTTGCGTTCCAGCCGGTTCGGTAATACTTGTTGTACTGCCATTGGCATCAACATAATGGTCAACTACATGCGGCGTCACAGTTTTGCCACCGTTAGCAAAGACGGAGTAGTCGGTGGCTAATTGCATAACTGTGGTCGAGATACCCTGTCCAAAAGCAGCGGTTGCCTGCAATAAAGCATTCCAGTTTTTTATATCAGGTAGACTTCCGGTCTGCTCACCAACTAAATCAACCCCAGTTTTTTTACCGATACCAAACTTCGAAAGATAATCTCGCTGCTGAGCAGGCTGCATTAAACTACTAATCCAAGACATCTGAACATTATCTGAGTTCTGAATAATCTCACTCAAGGTTTCATTACCGTAGTTTTTGTTTAAGGCGTTCTTAATCTCGTGCCCTAAAATTGTGACCGAGCCACCAGCGTTATGCTGTGTGTCAGTGGTTACAACCCCTAAATCCAAAGCCATCGCCATCGTAATCGGCTTAATCACACTTCCTGGCTCGTAGGTTAAACTAGCATTCGGATCTGTTAATTTATATAAATCCGCACCAGTAATCTTAGAAGTATCATTTGGATCGAAATTTGGCTGACCGGCATCGGCCAGAATCGCACCAGTTTTTGGATCCATTACAATTACAGAGCCGGAATCGGCTTGGAACTTAGTAATCGCGCTTTTAAGCACCGTTTCCACCTCGAATTGCAGGTTATAGTCGATGGTTAAGGTAACGTCATCACCAGCTTGTGGTTGTGCTCCGCCAAGAACACTAATCAACCCACCCAACGAGTCGCGTAATGCTGTAGTGTCACCGGATTTTCCGACTAGTTGGTCGTTGTAGGTGGCCTCTACGCCATATTTACCTGCGCCATCGCCACCGACGAAACCGATAATCTGCGGTGCCGTGTTGGCGCCGTCTGGGTAGATTCTAGCTAAAACCGGAACCATAAATACTCCAGAATAACCCTTGCTGGTTATTTTTTCGGCAGTTGTGGCATCCAGGCCAGACATTACCGGCGGAATATAAACATTATTATTATTTATAGCGGCAAGAACAGCGTTAGTATCAAGTGTCGGAATATCTACCTTTAATAAATTAACCAAATTCTGTTTATTCTTAACCTGTCGTGGTGATATTTGCAGTTGATACTCCCAGCTACTAACCGCCAACGTGTAAACATTGCCAGCCTTGTCGTGAGCTAAAATCCGGCCGCGAGCAGCAGGCTGTGGCGTAGTTGAGGTTGTTTGGGCTTTGGCTGCCGCCGAATACTGGGCGTAATCCAAGATTTGTTTCTGAAATAGAAAGAAAACAAAAAGCCCAGTGACAAAGAATATCAACAGGTATAAAACTGTGACACGCTCAACATGGACCTTTCCGGCCATTACTTAGCAGCCGTAGGTGCAACTGTAATTGTATCGACCGAGCTGTCCAAAGGCACTAAGCCCTGGCTGGCAGCTGAAGTACTAAGCGATTGAAGCGACTGTAAACGACTGGCATTAACTTGAAGGGTCTGTAGGTCTTTATTAATACTGTCTTTTTGACCGTTTAGATTGCGTAGCTGAATTAAACTATCTGAACCTTGTGCCGATTCGATTAAGAACATCAAAGAAAAAACTGCTAGCAAAATTAGTATCAAATAACGGGCGGTTGTTGGTCCAATACTAAAGCTGGATCCTGTTTTGTAGACCTGTCGTCGATGTAGATTTTGCTGGTGTCTTAATGGCATTCCCCTCCTGAAATGATTTAGATTCAATGTCCTTGCCCCAAATATTTGGGATCAGGAATTTAAATCCGTCTGCCGGCTCGTAACTTGGCGCTGCGACTGCGTGGGTTACTTCGAACTTCTTCTTCGCTTGGTGATATCGGCTTTTTGTTTATGAGCTCGAACTCGCCGTTTCGCATAAACTCTTTCACTATTCGATCTTCCAAAGAGTGAAAAGTAATTACTGCTAACCTGCCACCTGGTTTGAGTGACTCCGATGCCGCGGCTAAGCCTCTTTTTAGGCCGCCAAGCTCATCGTTCACTTCGATTCGCAAACCCTGGAATAACGGCGCCAGAACCTTTGGGTTCTCGTTGCCAACCTGGGTAATGAAGTCCCTGACGGTCCTTACAGGTGTAATTCTTCTTAGCTCCATAATCTTGCGTGCTAGGGCTTTCCAGTAACGATCCTCGGCATAATCCCGGAAAACTCTCTCGAGCTCGTTTAACGGCGACTGACGCAGAAACTCTGCTGCCGTCTGCCCGTGCGAGTCATCGAATCGCAAGTCTAATGGTTCGTCCTTCTTCTGAAAGCTGAAGCCCCTCCCGCTCGCTTCAAGCTGATCAGCCGACAGACCCAAGTCGAACATTATTCCGTCAAATTTCACACCCAATTTAGACATCTCTATGTAGGAAATTGCACGATAGTCGAAGCGTTCCCCGAACTCCTCCTTAAGCCCGGCTGCAAATTCCTCTGTTGAACTGTCACGATCAAGTGCTACCACCTTGCCATCTGGCGCGCTCGCCTCCAGGATTGCCCTGGTGTGGCCGCCGCCGCCAAAGGTTGCATCAAGATACGTCTCGCCAGAAACTGGTTTGAGTGCCTCGATTACTTCTTTAACTAAGATGCTTTGGTGTTTAGTGACTTTTAACATTTGTTTTTTATGTACGTTCCTTACAATTATATTTGGCCAAACGGCAGGGAGATCTATTTCAACGGATGTTTGCCGGGCATGGCGTCCTCGCAAATTTCTAAGCTAAGACAAATCCCAACAAACGACCCAAATTCACTTCATGAAATAAATTTCAAAAACCTAGCTTGGGAAGCCCGTTTAGAGATTCCCCCGCCGCTGGTACCAATAGTATTAATCCGGGCTGGCTGTAAGGCCAGTTCCGGTCGGGCAACAGATTGAAAGAAAGACAGTAAGGCAATAATCAGTTTGTCTAGCATTATATCTCCCACTCCGTTAGCGTTTCTGCCGTAGCCGAAGAGTTCGCTTCCGCGGTCTTCGAGTAGTCTTTCCACGCTTTTTTATCCCATATTTCGACACGATTATAGACGCCGGCCATTATTGTTTCACCATTTAAACCTGCGTACTCACGCAGGTAGCTTGGCAATAAGGCACGACCTTGTTTATCGATCTCCACTTCCATCGCTCCGCTCAACATCAGTCGAGCAAACGAACGAGCATTAGAACTGGACACCGGTAAATTTGCGAGTTTGTTAGCCATTACTTCCCATTCACCTTTAGGATATAAGAACAGGCACGAGTCGAGTCCCTTGGTAACAATCGCGGATGAGCCTAGCTCCGTTCGGAACTTGGCCGGCACGGCGACTCTGCCCTTGGTATCGATACTGTGCTGATACTCCCCGATTAACATTTGTTGTGTTCTTCTCCTTGTATATTGCGTCTAACATTGTTCCCTCCGCAGGCAGTTGAGTGTTTTCCACAGGGGTTATCCACTTTTCCCCACATTTCACCACTTCTCTCCACTTGCTGTTGTTACACTACGGTTCTAATAAAGGCTTGTCAAGCCCCACGAAATTAAGGGCTTTGAAAGCTCCTCACTCCGTTACGTCGCTATCAAATGTTTTGGAGATTAAGGCATTGATTCATGTGCAAGCACCCTTTTTGTGAGGGTGAGGGGCTTAATTGCGAGGCAGCCCCTACACCCTCACACTCCCTACCCTGCACGCTTCCCGCAGGGGCGTGGTGAAAATCCTGGCAAAATTTCCAACATTGAACTGACGGCCAACGGAAATTTCTGGGATTTTCGGTTGGTAAAAACCAGGCTTAGACCATTGACAAACAGCATTAAATATGCGATAATTCTTTTGTTAGTTTAAAGGACCTGGGGTTACTTGCTGTTTCAAATCCCTGGGAGCATCCTATTATTTGGGTAAACAGCCGATAGGAAAGATTCCTATGCGAAATCTTCTTTAAGAGGCCGGGAAACTTGTTACTTCACTAACCCGGAAAGACCTCATTTATATGTAAGTGACCGACAGGCGATGATCCTGTGCGAAATCCCCCTTTTGGGCCCGAGTCGAAGTATCGACCGGGCCCTTTCCATATCCCAAAAAAGCCGTTACATCGAAAGTGAAAGTGAGTACAACGAAAAAATCAGGTTTTTAACCTGTTAAATCAAGTCAATACAACGAAGTCCGTAATGATTACAACGAGTCGCAAACAAAAAAACCGGCCAAAAAGATGGCCGGTCTAGTATTACCAACAACCTATATTACTGAATGTTGGGATTTTTTGCTTCTTCAACGACCCTTACGCCAAAATCCTCCGGGCTGGTATTGATCGAGAACTCTTTGCCGTCAACTGAAACTAACTGGTTACCCTCCCCAACAGCTATCCCTTTCTCTTCGATCAATTTTTGTACATCAGGATCTTCAGCGCCGCGCAGCAGCAAGTCTCTCTGATCTTGCGTAAGCTCAACGGGCTTTGGATTTATTTCCTTAGCTTCTTTATCCAGCCCCATGTCTTCCATCGATGGACCACCTTGTTCAACTCCCATTTAAGCCTCCTTAACTAATACTCGTGATTAACCCCATCTAACTCTCTCTCTGCAGATTTCAAGAGTTTGGCTTTATAGAATTGAAAATCCAAAAAATTTCTACTGGCCGACAGTTCAATGTTGGAAATTTTGCCAGGATTTTCTCTTTACGCCTGTGGCGGCGACGGCCAGGTGGGAGTGCAGAGGGAAGGGCTGGCCTTCAAGACTCTGAAGCCCTACCCTTTGCAAAAAACTGCCCGTGGAACGGGTAAAAAGTGTTTACAATGAAATTTATTATCAATACAACGAAAAATCAGGTTTTTAACCTGTTGGCATTATAAGGCGCTCGGCGCAGCAAAAAGTTTAAAATATCATAACTTTTCTTGCGCCTTCCGTTCGAAGCTGCGCCAGCTCGCTTCTCATAGCGAAACCGGAAGTAATTACAACGAGATAAACTAGAGCGTTACGCGCTTTTGTTCCATAGTATCTCGGTCACGAGCAGTAACTGTGCCCTTGTCGGAACCATCTTCTACTGATTGAAAATCTACCGTATAGCAAACTGGGGTACCTATCTCGTCTTGGCGGCGGTAGCGGCGACCAATCGAGCCGGATTCATCGTAGAAAATATTTTTACCTTCAGCACGTAGTTTCTTAACTAGCTCTCTGGCTTTTTCTATAAGTGGTTCTTTTTTAATTAGAGGTAGTACGGCGGCATCAAAGGCAGCCAATTTGGGCGTTATCGACAGTATCGTTTCTTCTTCACCTTCTTCTTTGCGACCTTTCTCGAAACATTGCCAAGCATCGATTAATATCGCCAGCAAGGCTCGGTCGACACCACCGGATGGCTCGATAACCCAAGGAATAAATCGTTCTTTGGTTTCCTCGTCGAAAATAGACATGTCCTTGCCGGAATGTTTTTGATGTTGAGTTAGATCCCAGTCGGAGCGGTTGGCGATACCCTCCAGCTCACCCCAACCCCACGGGAATTTGTATTCGATATCGGTCGTACCCTTTGAGTAATGAGCCAGCTTGGCCTTAGGATGCTTGTAGAGACGTAGATTGTCTTTATTGATGCCCAGGTCTAGATACCACTGGAAACGTGCCTCGATCCATTTCTGATACCACTCCTCTGCCTCTTCTTTTTTGACAAAGAACTCCAGCTCCATCTGTTCGAACTCACGAGTCCGGAAAGTGAAATTACCAGGAGTGATCTCGTTGCGGAAAGATTTACCGATCTGAGCAATTCCAAACGGAACTTTCTGTCGCGAAACCTCTACGATCTGCTTAAAGTTAATAAAAATACCTTGGGCGGTTTCGCCGCGCAGGTAAGCGGTGGCGGCAGTATCTTCTACCGGACCGATAAAGGTCTTCATTAATATATTGAAATTTTTAGCCTCCGAGAGCGGATTGCCGTCAGGACTTTTAGTTGGGTCAGTGAGTTGATCCTGGCGATAACGTTTGTGAGTAACTAAATCTTCCACCATCGGATCGGTAAAGCCCTCGCCGGTATGGCCGGAAGCCTCCCAAACCTTGGGATTAAGAATAATTGCCGAATCTAAACCAACAATGTCGTCGCGCTCATGGACCATCGAGCGCCACCAAACCTGTTTGAGGCGATTTTTCATCTCCACACCAACTGGACCGTAGTCGTAAGAGTTACTTAGGCCGCCGTAGATATCAGAAGACGGCCAGATAACACCTCGACGTTTAGCCCACGAGACAAATTTTTCGAAATCTAGATTTGCCTTTAAATCCTTCTGATCAACCATAAGAATATGTTACCCGAAAAACAGCTTAAACTCTAGAAAGATTAACGTAAGTAAGAAAGGTATCCACCGGTGAGACCGTCGATGGTAGTTTTAAGACTATCGCTGCCGTTAATGCCCAAGAACATTACCAAAGCCAGAAGCATAAAAATAAGCAGCAAAATTTTCGTCGCCCATTTGCCACGGCTGAAAAGCGATAGAATAAAGCCAATGAATAAGCTGGCAAGTGCAGTTAACCAACCAATTAATTTAACTGCATCCCAGGAAGAACTGGAGAAAACGCTTTTATAGACCGGCGATAATGCCAACATTATAAACAGGAATATGCCGATAGTACCAACAACTTCACCGATCATGCCAATAACGGATTCTTCGTGATCTTCGGCGACTTCAGCTTTAACGTCGGCGGTGGAATTTGGAATTGCCGCTTCGTTACGTTTTGGGTAGATATCGTTTAAGGGCATATTCGAGCTTGTTTTAATTGGTACACTAGAACCTGCGTCTTTTTTCTTCTCTGGCTCAGGAACTTTTGGCGCAATTGAAGAATCTTCGGCTGGTTTATCTTCAAAAATGTCAGCGCCGGTATTAACTGGCTTATCGGAGTTGACCATCTTGTCGATTCGATCTTCTAAGGCCTTAACCTCACCATTAAGCACTTCCACTTCTTCCGACAGTTTGGTTTGGTCTACTTGCTCAATTGGTGAGACTTCATCTTTAGTGGCTTGCTTAACATCGCTCTCTGGAATAACCAAAGTAGGTTCTGCAAGGGGGTTTACAACGGCTGGCGTCGCCGGAACTGCTGGTGCCTGAGCTGCTGGAGTTGGAGTTGTTACTGGTACATCTAAGGTTGGTGGCATCGACAACGGCGATGAGTCTAGCACTGCTGGATCTGGAGCCGATGTTATTGGTACAACTAAAGCAGACGGTGTTTCCAACGGCTGGTTTGCGTTTGGCAAAGCGTTATTATTTGTGCTTACAGGTGTAGTTGTTTGGTTCCCCTCGTCCATAATTTAATAATGACCTAGTTGTAAATTTTTGGCAAACAAGAACCAAAATGAGAAGCAATCTCGTAAGTGCTAATTCCACATGCCTTCGACAAGTCTGCTAATCTTATATTGGCGACTTGACCACTTTTATCTTTCTGCGAACCAGTAATTACCACTTCTTCGCTTCGATGTACCTCTATACCAGTTACGTCAGCGATAATATTATTCATACAGATTTGGCCAACAATCGGCACTTTTTTGCCTTGAATTAAGACCTCTATTTTTTCGAAAAACGATTGCGACAAACCATCAGCGTAGCCGATGGAAATAATGGCAACTTGCATATCTTTGGGCGCAATATATAAGTGTCCGTAACTAACACCTTCACCTTTTGAAATTTGCTTAACTTGAGCCACTACCGACTTACAGGTCATTGCCTGTTCAATACCTGGTAAAACCTCATCTAAACCATAGATTGCCTGGCCAACCCGAACCATATCTAAATAACTCTCTTTATTTTTTCCAAGCGAGTTGCTGCTGGCTAGATGAATTGGCACATCGGGAACTTTATCACCAACTTCAACTAAAATACTTTGAAGTTTCTGGAGCTGTTCTTTGGGCATATTTTTATCAGCCGATTTTATTAAATGAGAGTAGACTCCTTCTAATTTCAAATGTGGAAAAAGATGTACCGTATTCAAATAATTAACCGTCTCTTCAACGCTGATTCCCAGCCGATTAAAGCCAGTTTCAACTTTTAACTGAATTCGAAGTTTCTTACCCAGCCTGGCAGCAAATCGTTCGTATTGAGCAAATAGGTCTTTGTCGTACAAACTGACAATAAAATCCTCTTCAATTGCATCGATTATCTCCTTGGTATCTAAATAGCCCATAACCAAAATTGGCTTACTACTAATTTCGCGAACGGCATAAGCCTCCTTCATCGAAATTACGCCATAAGAATCTATAGCCCCACCATCAATCACCTTAACAACTTCATTAATTCCGTGACCGTAAGCATCTGAACCGACGATTGCCATAATATCAACGGTTGAGCCAACCTCCTTTTTTATGAAGCCAACATTTCTTACTAAAACTGCTCGATCAATCTCTGCCCAGGCTCTCATCGCTCAACGCCCGAATAAGCAATCCACGGCTTGTTAAACCACTCTGTTATTTCACGCAAAAACACCTCTTCAACTTCTTTGGCAACACTCTCTGGAATATTTACCTGGCGGATAGCCGACCATTGGCCATAGCTGTTATTGAGAAAGTTCGCATATGGTCGACTTTCAAGGCCATTATTTTTATTTGATTGGCCTTGAATCATATAATTTTTTTTCTGCATTAGATACAGCATCTTCATAGAATTTTCCTGCAGTGTTACATAGTCGGCTCTGGGCGCACCGCAATTTTGACAATGAAATCCCCTATCGTCTACTAACCAATAGCCTTTGCCGGCCAATTTTTCGTGGCATTTCAAGCACTCAAAATTAGAAGTTGTTAAGCCAAGATTTCTGGTAAGCGTCGACAAGAACGCCAACCAAACATTGTGCCACGGCTCTTCGTCGTTTAGCCTAGCAAGTGCATCAACCGAAATCTGAAAAATTGTTTGCTGCGATACGTCTTCGATAATTACCCGTTCAATAATTTTCGATATTGCAAAAGCTTTCTCTAAATTCGAATATGTGCCACGGATATTTTCAAACGATTCCACCAACACGGCGCTGGTAATTTTTGGTAGGTCTTCGTGGTCGGTTAGCATAATCTGCGAAACCATAAAGGTATCTAAGTGGCCAGCCAATTTTGAAAGCGGTTTTCTGGCTGCCCTAGCAATTACTCTTTTTTTTCCGAGAGTCGGCGAGAATATAGTCATAATTCGGTCGGTTTCGCCCAAATTCTGTTTTTTTAGAATCAAAGCTAGAGTTTTTTGCATCGCACCAACAGTAAATCACTTATATAGTATTCCTTCCAGCCCAAGAGACTGTTAATGTGGATGTATGAAGACAAGGGCTTACACACTAATTGAGCTGTTGATAGTAATCTCGATTATGGGAATATTAATCGCCCTTGGTAGTTTCACTTGGGCATCTGTTTCGGCCAGATCGCGCGATAACACCCGCAAAACTGACTTGCAACATATACAAACAGTTCTAGGTCAATACTACGCCGACCAAAGATCGTACCCGGCCTTCGACCCCACTCCTTTCGCCACTACTCCCGGAAGCACCAAAGTAGTCTTCGACGCCGCTTGGCAATTGAGTAGTAATAGCCTCCTTGCTTGTCAACATCCATCATCCAATCCAACATTCTCTCCT
Organism: uncultured Candidatus Berkelbacteria bacterium; assembly: GCA_903839975.1. Lineage (GTDB taxonomy): Bacteria > Patescibacteriota > UBA1384 > 2-12-FULL-50-11 > 2-12-FULL-50-11 > CAIMEH01. The sequence goes on along the minus strand of CAIMEH010000027.1, from coordinate 2,536 downwards.
AACTACATGAGCACAATTCCTGATGACCCCAAGCAGAGTAAAGATTTTACAAAATCTGCCTGCACTGATACTGATTTAACTAACACACCACAAATAAATAGATACGTTTACGCCGAGAATACTAATAGCAATTATATACTAATGGCCGCCCTGGAGAATAAAAAAGATCCTGACAGAATACCTGTTAGCCTTGGTACACCGGCAGAAATAGACGCAGGCCTAGTGCTAAACTACACAATTAAAGGTGGCAGCAGCCGTTAATCTGAAGAGGCCGAAACAAATAGTAAGGCGCTAAAAACTAGGATGGCAATTCCGCCCCAGACAAGATATTTCGAGATGTCGAAACCTGTTCCTTGTAAGCCGGCGGCGTTAAGGCTATTGCCACCTATAGCCGGTAAAGCAACTGTAACGATACCAATAATTCCAACGATGGTGGCCGTAATAACTCGTGTTCGTTTTCCCATACACTTATATTAGCTTTTTGCGCCAACAAAAAAAGCCCCAAGTTAATGGGACTTTTTCTTTGTGTTCTAAGTGTTGGCGCCGGCCCGCTTTCCCGGAGGCTGTTAGCCTCGAGTATCCTAGGTGCTGAGACGCTTAACTGCTCTGTTCGGTATCTTCCTTCGGTCGTTCGCTCCTACACTGCGTTACGTCGCGATGTGAAGAGGTGTGCATTTGTAGACTTAATGTTGGCGTCGGCCCGCTTTCCCGGAGGCTGTTAGCCTCGAGTATCCTAGGTGCTGAAACGCTTAACTGCTCTGTTCGGTATGGGAAGAGGTGTACCCATTTCGCATAAGACACCAACATTAAAACTGCAAATTGCATCGATGCTCGCATAAAGCACCAACGCACAAAACACAAAATATAAATTTACTCAGAGATGAAGGGCCGTTTCTCTCACAAACGGCCAATAGTTCATGCGGGAGACTTGTCGGGGACGCTGGCCTCATAGAGTTCGGCAGGCGTACCAACTCGAGAAAGTGAGAGCCTAGAAACGAATTCATAAACTTCAATCCAAATCCTCTGGCTTTCATACTCAGGCGACCCGGTACGGTGTCGAAATCCCATAGATTCTATATACTGTCGATACGCATCATCTGGCGTATCAGCGACGTAAACAGACGAAGCAAGGTCGTCTTTGGTTAACGAGTTCGGATTCGTAACAAGATTTGAATTCTGGTTACTAACGACGACGAATAGTGGCATGATTCACCTCTTATCTCTAAGTAAATTTTGTTGTTCCAAGCCGCAGTTGAAGATATCTCTTCCTCAGCATTTTTTGTCTTCTCTTTTCTGCCTAGAAATCTACGTGCGAACACGTAGGTTGGCAAAAAAGAGAAAGTAATTCATGGACTTATTAGTATTCCTCGACTCAAACCATTACTGGCCTTACATCTAGAACCTATCAACCCGGTAGTCTTCCGGGAGTCTCGTAATGAAGATTAATCTTGGGACCTGCTTCCCGCTTAGATGCTTTCAGCGGTTATCAGTTACGATCGTAGCTACTCGACAGTGCCCCTGGCGGGACAGCCGATACACCAGCGGATCGTTCGCTCCGGTCTTCTCATACTAGGAGCCACCTCCCTCAATCTTCCACGCTTGTAGCAGATTAGGACCGACGATCTGTTACTTACCAGGCACATGATCACTGCTACGTGATTGTAACCTTTCGTCTCGGCAACGGCCGAGAAAACCACAAAATTAGTTTCGTGGCGCCCCAACATTTCTGTGGGGTCTGCATGTCGCCATGCAGTCCGGACTATATCTTATGTGCGTGTTTTAATCCTGCACATTCTGGCATATAGTCTCTGAGGATTCCTCAAGAATTTCCGCCATCTTTCGTTTACGATACTTGCCACCACCGTTCATTTGAAAAGCTTTCCAGGTAATTTCCCTGAAGCCCTTTTCCGAGCGGTGATAACCATTCTCCATCAGCGCCACAATCTGGGCAAAGACTAAAAAGTCTTTCTGCTTTGATGAGCGCATCGGATATCGGTCGAAAAATGGAATTATTTTATTTATCAGATCTTGGCGATTTCGCACTACGAAAACGTAGGTTGAATCGTTAGATTTACCGCGGTGATTTTGCTTAATCTGCCCGCAATCAAAGGAAGTTTTAATCTCTTCGAGCACAGACGACCGAGCAAAGTCTTGCGATACGTGGAATTCCGGAATTATTGCCCACTTTTTGGGCAGATCTGTGCGTCTGGCAAAAGAAACGTGAAACGTTCCTTCGCCGTCAACAAATCCCGAAATATACCATGGATTAATGCCTTGAGGCCTTTCCTGCTGATTGTCTGCACTTGGTACATTTTCACTGCGAAAGATGGTCATTAGGACCATCGTAACACAAGTAGTACAAGATACTCAGAGTTTCCAGCATTTAGCCAAATTTAGCTAACTGTTGTTCAAGCAGTTAGAGCAACTAGTTCTAAAACTAGCTGCGTTAGACAGCACATTCTACTGTCTCGCGACGTTCTGAACCCAGCTCGCGTACCCTTTTAATTGGCGAACAGCCAAACCCTTGGGACCTTCT
>CAIMEH010000026.1 GCA_903839975.1 uncultured Candidatus Berkelbacteria bacterium | reverse complement strand
TATATTTTCAACGCCTCGAATACGGCCTTAGTGACTTCGTCTTTGGTCGGCTCGCCGTCAATTTCAATTAGTTCGCCTCTATCTTTAAGCGCTTTCACGACTGGAGATGTTTCGTTGTGGTAAGCTTCGAGTCGTTTTTTAATTATCTCTGGTGTGTCGTCTTCGCGTTTCACTTCTACGCCGTTAACGATAGTAGTTCTGCCGTCCAGACGTTTTAAGGTGGTCTCTTCGCATATTTCAATATCAACAGCAAGTATTTCCCAGTCGTATTTTTTACCTAGCTCAAGAGTAAAATCTAACTCTTCGATTAAACGTGGATAGCCGTCGGCAACAAAACTGGCGCCGTTATTTTCAGTAACATATTGTTCGAAAACTTTGTCGATAATTTCGCTATCAATTAAGCGACCCGAATTCATTTGTTCTTTGACGATATTACCAAGTTCGCTGCCAGTGGCGGCAATTTCACGAAGCTTTGAGCCTGAATTAAAATATGGCAGATTCAGTTTCTCTGCAATTCTTTCTGCTTGTGTGCTTTTTCCAGAACCTTGTGGGCCAAAAATTAAATATATTTTTGTCATGTTACTGTGGGTTATCTTGCTGCTCAATGTATACTACCGCCCAGAAGCCATTTTTTCCAGTGATTTTGGGCTGAATTAGCCCGATAACGGCGGTGTGGTCGGCCATCTTATCGGTAACTACAGCGGTGCCTTTGCTTAAGTCCTGTTCAGCGAGAATAAAAGTATCAGTTTTTTTAATGCTGAAATATGGTGCCGTGCTTGTTTGGGCGACCTTTACTGGGTCGAAAGAATCACTGGAGGTAACGGTGCGCAGCTGCAAATTTAGCGCGGTAGCTTGATCGTCGTTGACCACAAAATTAAGACGATAATAATCGGTATTTTTATTGACCTTTGGTACTGCTAATTCTTGGCCGGCTTCGATGCTATTAACGTTGGTAATATTGTTGGCCTGAGCTAAAATCGTACCGGTAATTCTCATTTTCTTGGCAATTGATGCTAGCGAATCCCCTGCTGCAATCGTAACAACATTGGCCGGATAGCTTAGTCGTCCGTGTGGTGTGGCTGGTTTGGTGTTAGCATCAACTAAACTAGAAGTGTCTGGCTGTGAACTTTGGGCGATGTCGCCGTTAAAGGTGGTTATATTTTTGCCAGAAGAAACAGCCGTGTTGGTGCGCGATTTATTATAGAAATAAGCGGTTGAACCGCAGAGGAAGCCAAAGATAACGATAATTATGACTAAGAAATATGACGGAACCTTCATATACCTATCTTATCACTAGATATTGTCATATCTATGCATAATCATCAGCGAGTTGAACTGACGGCTGGTTTCAATAATAACCGAAATAACAATCAAGATACTTGTGCCGCCCAAAGTTAAGGTGGTCACGTTAATGGCGTTCTGAATAATGTTTGGCAACACAGCGATTACGGCCAAGAAAATAGCACCGATAACCGTAAGGCGAGTGATAATAAACTTCAAGAATTTAATAGTTTCATTGCCAGGGCGAACTCCAGGAATGAAGCTACCTTGCTGCTGCAAGTTCTCGGCAATCTGCTCCGGCTGGAAAATAAAGTAGGTGTAGAAGAAAGTAAAAACAAAAACCAAGATAAAGTAAGCGATGCCGTAAAATAGCTGATTATTTAATAGTAAGGTCATATGGTTGGCAAAACTAACAATCGCCTGTGATTTGGCGGCGGTTAAGAATCTAGCGATAACGGCCGGGAAAGTTAAGAACGACAAGGCAAAGATAATTGGCACTACGCCGGCGGTATTAACTTTAATTGGTAGATAACTATCTACGGCCGAACCGCTGCCGATGGCACGCCGGGCATAAGTAATAGGCACCTTGCGTTCAGCATCGTTCATAAACACAACCACAATTAAGGTGGCAAGAAGTAAGGCGATAACTAAAATAATATTTAAATAATTACCAGACTGGAGCGTGTTGGCGGTGTTGGTAATCTGCTGTGGCAAGCCGGAGATGATACCTAGGGCGATAATCATTGAGATACCGTTACCGATACCGCGCTCGGAGATAAGCTCACCCAACCACATTACAAAGATGGTAGCGGCAGTAATTATTACCAGTATTTTTACGATATCTAGCGTCCCAAGGCCGACTAAAATGTTCTGGCTTCTAAGAAGCGCCAAGGTGCCGTAACCTTGAATAAAGGCCATCGGAATCGTCAGATAACGGGTATATTGGTTGAGTTTTTCGCGTCCAGCAGTTCCCTCTTTACTAATGGCGTCCCAAGACGGAATGGCTTTAGTAAGTAACTGAACGACGATAGAGGCAGTAATGTAAGGGCCGACGCCCATTAAGTCGATTGAAAGTTTAGAAAGTGAACCACCGGTAAATAGGCTTAAAACACCGAAAATTTGGTTTTGTGATTGACCTAAGAAATTAGCTAGCTGAGTTTTGTCTATCTGTGGTAGTGGGATATGCGCGACAAAACGGATAAGGATTAATACTCCAATAGTAAAAAGTATCCGCGAGCGGAGATCTTTGCTTTTCCAAATGTCCTGCAAAGTTTGGAGCATTACATATATTTTTAGCATTATATGAGGTAAATTACCATATGCCTGTAATAAAAATGGCCCTGTTCGCATATGCAAACAGGGCGTTGTCGGGTAGTCTCAGGACTCAAGCAACTGCTTGATGTCGTCCTGAATGCGCGTTCTAATGAATCGGGGAAGTTTGTCTAGGCTTTCCGATCCGTCTTTTGGCGCAACGTGTGGTCGTACGAAAGTATAGCCGTCCGGAACCCACTTCAAGATGTCCAGGCCAGTTTCTCGCTCAAGCTCTTGAATCGCTTGACGCTGTTGTTCTGTCATATTAGCTTTGCGTTTATGACCACGGACACGATGGGGAGTCATTGAACGTGGAGACGAGCTGGGCCTACGTATCTCTAGCGTTTCCTTCTTGCGCTTGCGGGGGATATAGATCCAACTCAATCCCTCCAATCCTTCAGGTGATTTAGGTAGCCCTCCTTTTTGGCTAACCTTTCTCACGACACCCGGATCTACGTCTTTGGCGGTAACCAGATCATGGTAAATCCTAGCAAGTAACCAGCTCAAGAAGTTCTTCTGTATAAAGGGAGAACCAGGATTGCTCATATAGGACTCATCTCCAGGCCGTTCCATAGCTCGAGTTCCGCTGAAGATAACTGGCCACTTTTTGTCTCCTAGATTGTAAACACCCATAAAGTCCAGGTAGTTAGGATCGGAGATGCTACGCTTAGCTTTAACAACGACAGATTCGATTCCTGCGATACCTAATACCCGAACAAGTGAGCCATCCGGATGGGGAAGGTATTGTTGGTTGTAATAAGCATCTTCAAGAATGTCTGCAACCTCTTTCCAGACATTCTCAATCTCTGGCAGATTTAAGCTTTCAATATCTTCATTCATGGCCCATGCCCGGACATCGGGAAGAATATCAACGTCCTCTGCGCCGATATAGATTAAATCAGGTCCGATGTCATTTGCTTTTGGAAGATCGTAGGAAGTCAATTGACTGGCAAGTTTTTTCCAAGCTGGTTGTGAGTGACGAAGTCCAACAAGATACTGCATCTCATTCCCAACAAGTAGGTGTACTGCTTCAGTAATATAGAACGCAATAATTGGGCGGGCATCCTCTCTATTGTCAGCAAAATCGACGAGATTGGCACTATAAAGTGAAGCAAGCCACATACGGTGAATTAATAGCCAGTCTCGAGTTTTTTCTACCTGATGGGCTATATCGATACATGTTCGGTCGAAAACAGTGCGCGTTACCTGTCGACGTTCATCTGGACTTGCGTCAATGTTGTCGATGATGGAATGGCAAATCGTATCATAGGCTTTGGCTATAACACGATGCGCTTCCATAAATGAGTTAACATCCGAATTCTCCTCTGGAAAAGACGGAAACGGCTTGGTCTGAAAGCTTTCTTTGAATAAGATCGGAAAAATTATTCCCCGGATCTTTCTGAGAACGGTTTCTGGATTTTTCCACATAGCTTTTCCACCTCCAGTGGATCGAGCGATTAGATTTTAATGACCAATAATGATCAACGAGAATTATACCCAAGAATGAACAATAAATCAATCAGTAATAATGCACTCGAGCTGTAAAACTTACGCGACGAGGGATTTGGAGGTTTTGACGCCGTCAAAAGTAACTTTAACGGCTAGGTCGTTGCGCTTAACAATCTTCACTTCTTTTTTCAAAGAAACTTTGCGCAAGACTTTTTTCTCAACTAGAGTTGCTAGTGAAACTACTTCGCCATCTTTGTAGAAGCGGTTTATAAGGTCGGTGGTAACTGTGATTGGCTTGTCGCCGAGACGTCTAAAGCCACGCTTTTTAGCGAGTTTGCGGAAAACAGGTGTCTGACCACCTTCAAACCATGGCTTGATCTTGCGACCAGCGCCGGCACGGGCTTTCTGACCTTTGGTTCCACGACCGGCAGTTTTACCTAAACCGGCGGAGATACCACGACCAGCACGTTTGCCGCGTTTGTGGGCTGTGTCTGTAAAAATATCTGTAATTGCCATATTACTTCTTTCCTTTCTTCTCTGCGTCGGCTAATTGTTTGAGGGCTAAGTAGGTAGCGGTAGCGTTGTTGATCATATTGCTGCTGCCGATGGACTTGCTGACGATGTTTTTAATACCAGCAAGCTCAACCACGGCGCGAACTGGACCACCAGCAATAATGGAGTGACCTTGTGGAGCTGGCTTTAAGAGAACGCGTGAAGTACCGAAAACCTGCATAACTTCGTGTTTGATACTGTCTTTAATGATTGGCACGGTAATCATGGTTTTTTTGGCATCGTTTTTAGCCTTGGCGATAGCGGTCTGAACATCAGTAGCTTTGGCAACACCAACGCCAACATGACCGGCGCGATCACCGATTACGATAAGGGCGCGGAAACGGATACGGCGACCACCTTTAACGGTACGGGAGATACGGTCAATTGAAACGACGCGATCTTCCATCTCGGCGCGCTCGGAAACGATAATTTCCTCAACAACTTCTTTATTTTTAATTAAATTACTTTCCATGATTAAATCTTTAGCCCTGCTTCGCGAGCGGATTCACAGGCGATTTTTACAACACCGTGGTACTGGAAACCGGCGCGGTCGTAAACTGCTTCTTTAATTTTTAATTCTTTGGCTTTCTCGGCGATCTGTTTGCCGACGATCTTGGCTTTCTGGGTTAGGCTACCTTTTTCTTTAATAGAAGTGGCGGAAGCTAGGGTTAGGCCTTTGGTGTCGTCGATTAGCTGTAAGGTAACGTTTTTAAGGCTGCGGTAGACGGCCAAGCGTGGTCGCTCAGGTGTGCCAGAGAGTTTGAAACGGATTTTAGTATGTAGTTTAATTCTGTTTTGCATTTTATTTAACCTGATGCCTTAGCGGCTGCCTTACCTTGTTTCATACGAACAATCTCGCCTTGGTAACGAATTCCTTTGCCCTTGTAAGGCTCTGGTTTGCGGATAGCGCGGATCTCGGCCGAGAACTGACCAACGCGGTGCTTGTCGCGGCCGCTGATGGTAATAACGTTCTTCTCTACCTTGGTAGTAATTCCAGCAGGTGCTGTGACCTTGACTGGGTGAGTAAAGCCAACCTGAAGGATTAGATCTTCACCCTCAACAGCAGCTCGGTAACCGATACCTACTAATTCGAGTTTCTTCTCAAAACCTTTAGTTACGCCAGTGATAGCGTTCTGCAAAAGAGCACGAACTGTGCCATGCAGAGCCCGATACTGTTTAGCGTCACTCATCCGTTCAACGAACAACTTGTCTTCTTTTTGGGTAATTTTAATGCCGTGTGGAATAGCAACTTCCAACTCGCCCAATGATCCTTTAACGGTAATCTGGATTGGGGTAATCTCGACGGTAGCGCCGTCGGTTATCGCAACTGGTTTAATGCCAATTCTGCTCATTTTATTTACCAAACCTCACAGATTAACTCACCGCCAACTTTTTGTTTGTGAGCTTGATTGCCAGTCAAAATACCTTTTGGTGTTGAAATAATTATTGTGCCAAAACCGCTGCGTGGGCGTGGAATCTCGCCGTAACCAACATAACGGCGCAAACTTGGTCTGCTTAGGCGTTTTAAGTGGGTAACTGGCATATCTGGGTTTAATTCTACGTCTAGGTGGTAGCCATCTTTTTCCATAGAAAGGATAAAGCCTTCGCTCTTTAAGAGTTTAATAAGCTCTTCTACCATTTTGGTACCACGAACTCGGGCAATTTTCTTGCCGGACATTGAGGCGTTGCGAATACGGGTTAAAAAGTCGGAGACTGAATCGTTGTACATATTATTACCAACTAGCCTTTCTGATGCCTGGAATCTGACCGGTTGAGGCACGTTCGCGGAAACAAATACGGCAGATACCGAATTTACGCAGGTAACCGTGTGGGCGGCCGCACAAAGCGCATCGATTCACTTCTCGAGTGGAAAACTTCTCTTTTTTGCCGGTCATATATTTCTTGCTTGCCATGTGTCTTTAGGTATTTTACTTTGTTTTCAGGGGAAAACCAAGAGCGTGAAGTAGCTTGTTACTTTTTTCGACGTCTGAGTTTTTAATTGTAATAGTCATAGATAGGCCAAAAGGCTTATCTAGAACATCGTGACCCATCTCGGCAAACGGAACCTGATCTTTGAAGCCGAGAGTTAGGTTACCTTGTTTGTCGAACTGAGTGTCGGCGATACCGCGGAAATCACGAATGCGTGGCAAGGTAATATTTAGTAAACGGCCGATAAAATCGTTCATTTTGGCACCACGAAGGGTTACTTTAATACCAACTAAGTCGCCAGTGCGAATCTTGAAGCCGGCAATAGCCTTTTTGGCGTGAGTTTTAACAGGTTTCTGGCCAGCAATAGTGGTAAGTGACTGTTCGATATATGAAACCAT
>CAIMEH010000025.1 GCA_903839975.1 uncultured Candidatus Berkelbacteria bacterium | reverse complement strand
ATGGCCTAATTTTTGATGACAGGGCTTTACATAGAATTCATTACTGCAAATCCGACAGTTTAAGATTGGCATATTCTCAAAATATCACAGCGTACGTTTGTGCACAACCTTGTTAAAAACCATATGCTAAGTTATCGGAAATGTATGGATTTATTGTCTTGAATATGGTATCTTTGTCTTCCTGAAGAGCAGAGCCTTTGTTTTTTAGGAATCTTGTACATAAGGAAGTGAAAGATGCGAAAATCAAACACTGATTTCTCTAAAGTCAGTAAGGGAAGGTTGCTTGAGGTAGCAAAAACAACTACGTCAACAACCGAAGAGGAAAGGGCTAATCAAACTACGGAAACGGACTGGTCTCTATGCAAGGCAGCAGTTATCTCTGGACTCAAGAAGCTAGTAAGCTTTCTCGATGAACTGGAGAAGTGTGCCTCTCGCAGATGCGACTCCGAACTGCTGATCTCAAAGCAGGACTGTCCGGAGAGGGCGAAGATTTGTCTCGGTGGGATTATGGGCAATGTGGCCTCTATTCACACCGAGAAGCAGAGGGCGCAAGAGTTACTTAACTGCTTGGCGACGAAAGATGGGGCAAACTTCATCTTCTCAGTCAACGAGCCGAAGAGGATTCTCTTGGGAACAAGAATGGTCTGCGTTGGCCTATCCGATAGGTGGCTAATGGAGATAGTTCTGTCTGTTGAGGGCAACGAGTACCCGCTTTCAATTGTGGATATTCGTGGGACAGAATACTACGCCGCTCTAACTGGCAAGAAACCTGCCAGGAAGGATATGGCAAAAGTTTAACCCAACGAGGGTGGACAACGACGTCCACCCTCAAAACTTTTTTTAAGGCACTTTTACAGGTAGAATATATTTGATTGTATTGCCCCTATAGCTTAACGGATAAAGTACCAGTCTTCGGAACTGGTGATGTAGGTTCGATTCCTACTGGGGGCACAAAAAAAGAAAACGACTCAAACAGTCGTTTCTTTTTTGTGTTTTGGGTAGGAATGACGCAAGGATATTCCTACTGGGGGCACGAAGTGACAAAATACCCAGCAATCGCTGGGTATTTTTTGTTTTTTAATATACATTCAAATTAGATTGAGTCGGAAGTTTGGAGGCGGATATGTTGGATAAGAATCAAGGGAACCTTAATATCTTACGAGAAGGTGGCGCAAGGCTTGAGGACGGACACTTCCGAACAAAAGCTGGCATGTGCACAAATGTTTACTACCTTAAACCCAGCGAGTTTCCGAAGGAAACCTTAGAAAGGGTGGTGAGTCTTTTTATAAACAAGCTACGGCTTGATGACGTTCAGATTATCGCAGGCGTACCAAGCGGCGGTACATATTTAGCAGAAGAGATTATCCGCCAGTATAGAAATATGACTGGTCGCGAGATTCCACTTCTTAAGCTCGAGAAGTGCGGCAAATCTTTCTGCTTTAAAAAAGGCGAGAATATTGCTGCTCTGAAGGGCAAAGACATCTTGGTTGTGGAAGATAACACTTCTACGAGCGGTTCTTTGAATGACGTGATCGCACTTTTGCGTAATAAGGGCGCAAACGTCTTTTTGGCGGCAGTTCTTGTTGACAGGAGAAGTCCGGGCCAGCCAAGGGTTGCAACTGAACTTGTTCGTTTCGTTTGGGAAGAAGTCCCGGTCTTTGATCCACCATGCGAAAAATGTCTACAGGGCATACCCTGGGACAACGAGCACGGTCACGGTAAGTACCATCAAGTATCACAATTCGAACTCGCCCTGCCCCCGTAAGGGGTGCGGGGCTTTTGCTTATGTAAAAATTTTAGTTAAGATAGATTATGTACACCAGTGCATTACCTTGGGAGGGGAAAATGGACGAGATTAAACAAGTTACGACTTATACCGAAGAAGAAAAAGCCGAGATGTTGAATCGGCTAGCACTTGCAGTAAATACGGTCTATCTTAGGCCAAAAAAACTTTTTGCCCGAGCATTTTTTATGGGGATATTCTCCGGTCTTGGCGCTACCATAGGAGTGGCAGTAGTATTGGCGTTAATAGGACTAATAATAAAAGAATTCGGTGGACTACCAGTTGTTGGTCAATGGATTACCGAGCTTGGCAGAGTAATACCAGCTAAGAAATAATAATATCTTCGATCTTCTTTTTCTTGCTTCTAAAGTAGGCAAATAGGCCAGGAATAAGTGATAAAAAGATAACCCCGAAAATAATAATTAATATATATTTATCGATAGATTCTTTTGGAATAACTGAGCCAAGGAAATAGCCAGCTGTCAAAATAGACATTAGCCATAACACAGCGCCACCAACGTTATATATAAAGAAGGTAAAGTAGTTCATTTTACCTACGCCGGCCGCGATTGGGGCAATTGTCCTTATACCCGGGACAAATCTTGCAAGCACGATTGTTAGTGGACCGTATTTTTCGTAATATTCCTGAACTTTGTCGACATGTTTTTTCTTGAATAGCCATTGTCTTTCGACGGCAAACATCGCTTCACCGAATTTTTTACCGATGTAATAACCTAATGTATTTCCTAGTATGGCGCCGACTATTCCAAGTAATGCCGCTGGCCAGAACCCAAGAATTCCTTGGGCAACAAGAACGCCGGCTACAAACAAGAAGCTGTCGCCAGGCAGGAAGAAAATTAGTGCCGATTCGGCAAACATAACAAAGAATATTGCCCATGGACCGTAGGTTGTTAGAAACTGTTGAAAGTCGACACCAAATATGACCATTGGTCTATTGTAGACGAGAATATCGGATTGGCATAGTCGAGACCTATCGCAAGCTCCTCGTGAATTCTGTGGGGCATACTGGGATCGAACCAGTGACACACGGATTAAGAGTCCGTTGTTCTACCGCTGAACTAATGCCCCAAGTCTTTATCGAGCCAGTTAATTATACCTTGATTTACGAGTAAAATTAATACTTATTGAACACCTTATTCGTAAATCAAGAAACCACGACCGTAAGGTCGTGTATAATACAATCTCCCCCTAAGTATAAGGAGTTAACAGGAAGAATCGGTCCGGAAACTTATAGCTCAATGACAACAAATTTGCCTGGCTCGATGCCCTCTAGCTTGTAGTTGCCAAGCTTTGTTCGAGTTAAACTTTTTACTTCTATCCCACAAGCGTCGCAGATCCTGCGAACAATTCTGTTTCGGCCGTCGTGAATAGTAATAAAGAAATAAATTTTCTTTTCTTCAACTTTTGTAAATTTTAAGTCGTCGATCTCAACCGAGCCGTCTTTGAGTTTAACCGGTTTAGCCAGTCTGCCTTTGGCGGCTTCGGGGTTTTTAGCGATTCCTTCAACGTAGTATTCTTTCTTGTGCTCAAACTTTGGGTGAGTTAGTTGAAAACAAAGATTGCCATCGTTAGTAAGAACAACTAGGCCTTGGGTGTTCTCATCCAAACGACCACAAGGAAAGACTCGTGGTTCTTTTGGTACAAAGTCCATGACCGTTTTGCGGTGTTCTGGATCGCTAACAGTGGTAATGACGCCGCGCGGTTTATTTAATAGGTAAACAACATATTTTGTTTCGACTTCAATCTTTTTACCATTTACTTCCACAACATCTTTACCTTCTTCGATCTTAACGCCCATTTCGGTCACGACGTGACCATTGACCTTAACTTGACCATTTTTTATTAGCTCGTCGGCGTTTCTTCGCGAAGTTACTCCGGAATTTGAGAGAAATTTGTTCAACCGCATTCAACACTACCATTGCGCATTTCCAAAATGGTTGCAAGTAGGTAATATACAACAGATGTGGCGAAAAAGAGCCCTATTAGTATTATCAGTTATTGGAATAGCCATTTCTGTCTATTTGGTAATAAAGGCAGGGAGTCCAAGTACGGTCACCTGTTCACTTGGTGGAGGCTGTGAAAAAGTATTAAGTAGCCAGTACTCAAAACTATTTGGATTGCCAGTCGCTGGCTACGGTTTGCTTTGGTATTTTGTAGCAATCGTTGGAATTTGGTTCACATATTTCCAGAAAACAATCACCGAATATTATTTTAAACTTTGGTCAATTGGCGCATTGCTCTTTAGCGGATATTTATTCGGTTTAGAGGCATTAAAAATTCACTCGTATTGCACTTGGTGCCTAATTTCGCTAACAATTATCTTACTAATAAACGGCATAATATTTTTTACAAAGGAGCAACAATGAGTAGCGACGGCAAATTTTTCTTAGGCGTAATAGTCGCAGTAATTTTGGTTATTGGCGGAATTGTATTTTATTCCAGTCGTCATTCTAATTCTAAGCTCAGTAATATAGATATAACCGACGGTCAAAAGCTTGGGCCAGATAATGCAAAAGTTCAAATTATAGAATTTGCCGACTTTCAATGTCCAGCGTGTGCTGCCGCAGCTCCAGAGGTTCGAAAAATTCAGCAAGAAAATCCAGACGTCCAGTTAGTCTTTAAAAATTTCCCACTATTAACTATTCACAAGAACACAGCCCAGGCAGCTGCTGCCGGTGATGCCGCTGCTAAGCAAGGCAAGTTTTGGGATATGTACGACAAGCTATATGCCTCTCAGAGCGAGTGGGAAGGTAACTCTGACCCAACGGCACATTTTGTTGCCTATGCTACTAATCTTGGTATGAACGGCGATCAATTTACTACTGACATGAATTCTGACGCCATAAAAAATTCTGTTCAGGACGACTATAACTATGCTCTTTCTCTGGGCATGAACGAGACGCCAACTTTTATTGTTAACGGTATGAAATACACTGGCGGCATGACCGAAGATCAGTGGAACACAGCTTTAGCTGCAGCACGAAAGTAGATGCAGTTACAAGCCAAGGATTTATTAGAAAAACGCTTGGAGGAGCTAAAGAATAAGCGCGATCAGTGGAAAAAACCACCGGGAATTGCCTTAATTTGGGTAGGTAAAGACAAGCAGACTGAAAAATTTATTAACGCCAAAAAAGAGATGGCCAAAACTTTGGGTTGTGAATTTTTCTTGCATCATTTCGATCAGATCGATGAGCGTCATTTGATGTCTGTAATAGAAAATTTAAATAATAAAAAAGAAATTAACGGTATTGTTCTACAGTTACCTTTGCCAAATTTAAATGTCGATAAATTCATCGCCAAAATAAATCCAGAAAAAGATATCGATGGATTAACGCAGAACTCAAAATTTACGGCCCCAACCCCAGCAGGAATTATTGAGATACTAAAAGAAAATAATATCGAT
>CAIMEH010000024.1 GCA_903839975.1 uncultured Candidatus Berkelbacteria bacterium | reverse complement strand
CAGCAAAGATGTGTTGGAACAAGCATGTACTGGTACGACTCTTGTGGAGCACAAGGAAACTATGTCGGGTCGTGCGGTAACACTTGTACACCTAACTACCAGCAAAGATGTGTTGGAACCAGTATGTACTGGTACGACTCTTGTGGAGCTCAGGGAAGCTACGTTGGATCATGTGGTCAGACTTACACCAATGCCAGCTTAACAATGACTAAAACGGTCAGAGATCTTACTACGGGCAACGCGTTTGCAAATTCAACTTACGCCAACCCTTCAGACATGCTCATGTTTATGATAACTTTGCAGGCAACTGGAAATCAGGATGTTCAAAACGTGATAGTCAGAGATACCCTTCCAGCAAATCTTATCTATAGGAATCAGTTAGTTGTTGCAAGATCTAATAACACTTACAATAATTATTCTGGAGACATTATTTACGGGTTAAATTTAAATACAATCTCCGCCGGACAAATTGTGACAATAACTTATCAGGCACAGGTAGCATCGGCCTTAAACTTTTCTTATGGAACTACAACCTTAAACAACCTTGTTTCCGTAACAAGTTCTAACGCCAACGCCCCTACGGCTACCGCGTCAGCCATTGTGACAAGATCAACGGTATTGGGCGCCAGCACCGTCTCAACAGGTTTGACCAACAACTTCTGGGTTGATTCCTTCTTCTTGCCACTATTAATAGCCTTAATTGGTATTTGGATGATAAGAGCCGGAGTATTCTTTGGAGTAGAGAAGTGGTTTGACAACAGAAAGAAAATTCGAAGAGGCTACAAAACAGAAAAAGAGCTTTCAAGTAGAATTGAAACAATTAAGAAGTTCGGTAGATAAATAGATAAAACAAAAAGCCGTTGAAAAAGCGGCTTTTTGCGTATAACATATTAATATGCTTACAAATGAACAGTTTGAGCAATTAGTAAGGGAAGGGATTGATGCAGTAGACGAAAGGTTTTTGCAGAAGTTAAAGAATGTGGAAATCGTTGTAGAAGACAACCCAACTCCTTTTCAGTTAGAAAAATTAAAACTCAGAGGAGCTTTGCTTTTTGGTTTATACGAGGGAATCCCGCAAACTAAAAGAGAGGGTTACGGCCAAGTTTTGCCCGATAAAATAACCATATTTAAAAATCCAATCGAACAAGTTTATTTTAGACCGGAGGACATAAAGAAAGCTGTTAAAGATACTGTTTGGCACGAGATAGCCCACCATTTCGGCATGGACGAAAAACAAGTCCGTCAAGCTGAGAAAAAAAGAGGATAATTTTATTGTGCGACAATACGTTGACAAAAATAATTTTGTGAAGTAAGGTAAAAATGTTCGTTCGGTTCTTTGAAAAGTGTGGTTCCATCAGCCTGCCTGGGGCCTCGATGGCGGTCGACTGTTTTTGATAACTGCCGTTGGTAGAAATCATTAATAAAGGCCGTGTTCACAGGTAAAGAGGAAAGTAGTTATGAAGTTCTATGAACCAGTTGGACCAGTTGGACCAGTTGGTATTAGTAATCTTGAAGCTATCACCCAGTTTCACCTTCCCTTGCGGTGGAAAGGACTACCGGTTAGCAAAAAGCTTCATCTCGGCGTAAGTTACTCCGAGACTATCCCGGACGGATCTAATAACTGGCGGGGTGATTTCAAGGTCTATGGATTAGTTTTCGATGATTCGGAGAGATCTCCGTTCAAGAAGGCTACACTTTGGCTAGAAGGGAAATGCGCGGCAAGCGACAAAGACGTATTCGCCATTTTGGTACTTGATCTCAATGACGATCCTAACCATGGTAAGGAAATAACTTTCTCGCCGGTTCGGTTTGGAATCGACTGCAAACCCAAGTTGCCGCTTAGTGGAAAAGAGTTGTCACTTTTCTTGCAGGTCGCAAAGGTTATTTTATTATCTGGAGAACTTTATTGGTATGATCGTAGTTTGGCCCATGCGATGCAGTTGAGTCCAGACTGTAGGCTTCATGAATACCACGCATCGTGGTTTTTGGAACGCATGAATGAGTTAGCCATAGTCAGCTCTCTTGGGAATTCTTATAAAACGATGATGATTCCTCAGGAATTTGAGAGAATTTTCGGAGTTAAACTCCCGTAGCGAAAAACTTCTTCTATTTAGCAAAAGACCAATGGTCCGCACCAAAGGTCTCTTTTTCTGCCCTTAATAGTGGCCGTATTTTTTGCGACCGCAAAAAATACGGATATTCTATTTCCTCCCTTCAAGCGCCGACTCCAGGGTTTCTTCGTCGGCGTATTCTAATTCTCCTCCGACAGGAATCCCTTTTGCAAGGTGAGTTATCTTGGGATTTTTACCGGTATCTTTTATTGAATTTTCAATCAAAACTGATGTTGTT
>CAIMEH010000023.1 GCA_903839975.1 uncultured Candidatus Berkelbacteria bacterium | reverse complement strand
CCCAGAATCTGGTTACTGAGAAAGTTTAGGCTGTTCCCTTTTCGCTCGCCACTACTAAGGGAATCACTACTGTTTTCTTTTCCTCCGCTTACTAAGATGTTTCAGTTCAGCGGGTTCCCTCTCGATTGCATTACAGCAATGGAGTACGACGACTTCATCGTCGTGGGTTTCCCCATTCGGAAATCTCCGGATCAAAGCTCGTTTGTCAGCTCCCCGAAGCTTATCGCAGACTACTACGTCCTTCATCAGCCATATCTGCCAAGACATCCTCTGTGTGCACTTTTGTGAATTACTTACAACCGTATAATAATTCATCTCAATGATGAATTTTTTTGGTCAGAGACCAAAAATCACAAAATTTATACGGCAGTTTACTTGTGCCTAACACTTGCCGCACTTGGGAGTGCGACTGATAGACGGGGGTTTTTCACCCTTCTTATCTTAAGTGTTAGGACTTTTGCTTTAGTTGAAATATCTTCAACTTCAGCTTGGAACGAGTTGTTAAGATTTCGCACTAGGGGCTCGTTTACAAGCGCGCCCTGCTAATTAAAAAACCGCCTAGAGGCGGCTACAACGTCGGATGAAAAATCCGCTGCGTTTAACCGGCTCCTCCTTGTGTTTTCCTTAACATGTACTCTCCGATTTTACCCTGATTAAAAAGTGGTGTCAACAGATTAATGTTTGCCCGTGGAGCCGAAACCACCGCGAGTTTTTGTTTTTAAACTTTTATGTGACTTCTCTTTCCAAACGATTCTTGGCAGCGGCGCAATATAGCCCTGAACGATTCTTTGATATTTTTCGATTGTTATCGGCTTATCGATTACGTTCTTAATTCTGATAAATAGCTCATCTTCTGGACCGCAGTAGTCGGAATCGATAATTCCCACCGAATGAGGCATGGTATAGCCCAATTTTGGCGAACTTGACCTCGGTTGGAGTATTAAAACATGTTCTCGGGGAATCTGAAAAATCAAACCAGTTCTCAGGTCAGCAATCTCGCCAGAAGCTACAACAGTCTCCTCGAGAGCCTCGATATCGAAACAGGCAGCCCCTTCAGTCTTATACTCTGGCAACCTCGCATCAGGGTGATTTTTGCTTATTTCAACTTCCATAACTTATTACTACGTTAATTAGAAATATGGGTCAAATCCCTTGACTTTTACCCTTATAACAGGTATAGTTGCCGCAACACCAAATTGGAGGGTGGAAACGAACATGAAAAATCGAATCAACTATTTCGTCATCGCAGCAGCCCTAGCTGCCCTCGTCTTGCTCGCCGGCTGTTCCGGCGGCGGAGTCGAAACTCGCTCCCTTTTCGAAGGGAACCACCATGCCGAGATCATGAGGAATCAGGTGGCCTACGGTACGATGTCGATGAATATCGATAAGTTCGGTGAAATTACCGGTACGACCACTGAGTCTGTTACGCCTCCGCCACCCACCGACTTGCCCGCAGGCATCAAAGTCACTGGACATGTCTCGGACGATGGGCAAATCGGCATAACAATCGGCAGCGTTTTCTATCAAGGAAAGGTTGCCTACGAAGCCAGCCGAGGTGCCGGTGTTAATGTCGTCAACGGAAAGATCTACTCGGCAGTAGATTCATCAAGTGACTACGTCCTGCAGTGGTGGGACGATATGGCTTCACAACCGAAATAACGCACACGCGGCGGATCCCCAATCGGGGAGCCGCCGCTTTTTCTTTTCTAAAAAAAGCCCTCAGAGTATTCACAAAACTGTGATATTGCTGTAAAATGCATATGTTCCATTGCGAAGATGGACGGAGGGTTACGTTGAAACTTAACTTTAAAAATTTCGTAGTCATGGCGGCAATGTCCGCTATCGTTCTGTCTGGTTGCGGCGGTGGAGGAAGTGTTAACGGAGGTCTAACAAACGAGGAACAGATCAACACTCGTTACTACAATTACTGGGTAAACGCCGGGAAGGGAAATGTCGATGGTGCAATGCAGTATGTCTCCATGGACTATCTGGATGGAACCTTGACCTACGATTGGATAGCCGCTTGGGTTAAAGTTGCTAGATTTACAGTTACCAACTACGACACTAGTGCCTATGCCTTCACATCCGACTATCAATGGTCAACGATTACCACAAGTCTAAGATGCAACTATACTGATGGAACCTATAGGGACATCTCCGGATACGAGTACTTTCATAAGGTCAACGGGCAATGGATGATTTGCGGACATGATGGTCGAGCGACCACGGCAAATGCCAACCCAAATCTCGTTAAGCAAGCTATCGATGCCTACACAGAGCATCTAGCCGCTACAAAGAAGTAGTCCGTAGATTGGAAACTAGTTTGTTCATGCGGCGAATCCCCAATCGGGGACCCGCCGCTCTTTTTTTACCCTATTTTTTCTGGCAGTATCTAACAAATGCCTGAGTTACCAGAAGTTGAAACAATTCGCCGGGGCCTGAAAGAATCTTTGGTCGGCCACAAAATTTTATCTGTCGAAGTTCGCGCCCCGAAACTTTTCATCGGAGATAGCGAGAGACTAGTTGGCCAAACCGTTCTGGAGATTGAACGCCGAGCCAAAATTATGGTCTGGAAATTATCCAAGCAGTTCTTGCTCATTCACCTAAAAATGACCGGCCAGTTAATTTTCATCCCTAAAGAAGGCAAGCACTACATTGTCGGCGGTCATCCAGACAAGAACTACTCGCTCGATCTCCCGCACAAACACAGTCACGTGATTATCGAGTTCGATCACGGCACACTATATTATAATGATCTACGAAAATTCGGTTGGATTAAGGTAATCGATTCCGAAGAAGAGATTAAGCCACACGTTGAGAAGTTTGGCCCGGAGTACGATTGGCCAGAGTTTACTTTGGAATACTTTAAAAAAGCCCTCAATCGCCGACCAAAAACAACCATTAAACAGGCTCTGCTCGACCAAACAATAATCGCCGGACTCGGTAATATATACTCCGATGAAGTACTTTTCCTAGCCAAAGTACTCCCCGATCGCAAAATTGCCAGTCTTTCAGATAAAGAGATTACTGAAATTTATAAAAATATCCCAAAAGTTTTGAATTTATCTTTGAAGCACGGCGGCACCAGCGCTAAAGATTATCGAAAAAGTGACGGCAGTATGGGAACATATTTGGTCGTCGCCAATGTATACGGCCGCGCCAAACAACCCTGCAAAGTCTGTGGCACGCCAATCGAATCGAAAAAGATTGCCGCCCGAACATCTGCTTATTGCCCTAAGTGCCAGAATTAGTTGTTTAGTCACTGACATTCGAACTCTTTTGTTATATAATTCTCAATAACGGAGGCGAATTATGCTCTTTAAAGAAAAAGGTAAGTTTATTGAGCGGATTCGCTCGATAAGAATACCCACAACCAGACTTTTCGACGAAGCCATACTTGGCGACCAACTACTACAAGCTCGGCTTACGACCATAGAGCAGCTATCTATCATCTCTAAACAAGATGATGTGTCGGAGATAATTACCGAGCTATTGTTCTACAACAAGAAGGAGTTACTTGCATGCATGAGCAACCTTTCAAGGTACGGGCAGGTTTATCTTGAAGAACATGTCGAAAGAATACTTAAACGGGCGATGACATTGGAAGAATGTTACGAGCGAATCGGAGATAAAAAAATCCGAAACAAGCTCCGAAAAAGAAACCAAAGAGTTATCCGGCACGCCGAGAAGTTTCTTAATTGGTTCTACCGGAACAGTCCTTGCCGCATAGAAACTATCCTTGATGCGATGAATTTTCGCACCATTCGCAAAGATCGGCCGTAAGCAATGATGCTTACGGCCCCTTTATATCGATACCCACGGGCGGAGCACGTGGTATTCACCTTTCTTGCAATAAAGATATGCCCGGTGGTAAAACCACCGGGCAATGTTTAATCTCTAACAAAGACTTTCGAACCGACATGAATTCCTTTGGCCACAATCTCGGCAATATCGGCATTGCCGAACTCCACACAACCCAGCGTCTGCTCTGATCCAATAATGTTTGGGTTATTGTTTCCGTGACAGAGGAACCAGCCCTTATCGTTAAGAACTAGTTTACCAGCACCTAGGGCATTGAACCGACTCCCACCAGGAATCGCCCCAGACATCGGAAAGCCTTTTTGTACCTTCGCCAGCTTCATCCGTGTTTGATACGACGGATTCCAGTCGCACCACCAGTCGATCTCTTTCACCGAAAACCAACCAATTGGAGTTGGGTGGAAAATTGATATTCCAACGGATACCCAGTAAGCCTTAAGCGGCTTCGAACCCCTGAATAGAAAAACTTTATTCTTGCCTTTCCAAACAAAGAGCCAAAAGGTCTTCTTGGGATAAATAGTTGGTGGTTTCGGACCAGAATGGAGCGCTGTCCGATGCGAATCGATGACGATTTTCTTATGCTTCCTCACAACCTTAACCGGGTGTCTGGAAGCGGTCGGGGTGGCAAAAGTGCCACTATTGCAGAGTATTCCAAATACCAGTGATGTAAAAAGCACAACAATCCTCCTTGAATATTAACGTCCAAAACAGCCGTTGTTCATCAAAGATAGCATTAATTTAGAATCGCGCTAATTAGTCAACTATTTCTGCCAGAGCACGTTCTGCTCGCCAGCCTTAATCTTCTTTACCATCACCAGTTCTTCATAGATTCCGTCGATAAGTTCGTAGTTTTTAGCTTCACTAATTGTGACCCAAGCGAATTTGTCGGTTTCTTCTTCCTGAAGTTTCACGTCGCCCGAGACATATTCGGCAGTGCAGGAGATGACAATCGATGGACTGCCGTCTTTATGTACGGTTGCCAAAGAAGTTAGATATTTCACATTTTTAACCTTAATCCCCACTTCTTCCTTCACTTCACGAGCCAAAGTTCGCTCCAGCACGTTGTACCAGTAAAATTCGCTATCTTTCGGTAGCTCTAGATAATCTTTTGATTCTAGCTTGCCGCCCGGAACTGTCCACATGCCCGGAAATCTTTTTTTGTTCGGCGAACGACGGGTAATTAAGTATTTGTCGCCATCTAAAATAATGGCCGTGATTGCTACCTCGTGAAGATATTGCGACTCTGCCATTTAAATAAGTTATGCCACAGTGCTACTATAGTGACAAGATGTCGGCAATAACTTTCACCAACCTAACAAAATCATTTGGTAAATTAGTGGCTGTTAATGACGTGACCTTTTCAGTTAAGGAAGGTCAGATTTTTGGTTTTTTGGGGCCAAACGGCGCTGGCAAGACCACCGCTATCCGTTGCATGATGGATTTCATTCGCGCCAACTCAGGGAAAGTGACCGTATTTGGTAAAGATTCACAAATAGACACGGTTGAGATAAAAAGTATTATTGGTTACCTGCCAGCCGACCATCACTATTATGAAAACTGGAATGGCCGTGATCATATTAAATTCGTCAGCAAACTGCGCGGTATCAACGAATATCCCGACGAACTAATTAAAAAATTAGATTTTAACCCAAAGGTAAAAGTCCGAACCCTATCTAGCGGCAACAAGCAGAAATTAGGCATTATTTTAGCCATGCTAGGCAAACCAAAAATCCTAGTGCTCGATGAACCAACACAAGGCCTGGATCCACTGTTGCAGAATAGTTTCTACGAGCTAATTCACGAGTACAAACAGAGTGGCGGTACCGTTTTTATGTCATCGCACAATCTGCCAGAAGTAGAACGAATCTGTGACAGTGTTGCTATTATTCGCCAAGGCAAATTAGCCGCCGAAGAAACACTTGAAAGCTTGCGAGAGAAAAGCCTCCATAAGTTCTCACTTTTATTCTCCGAACCAGTGGAAAGAAGTTTGTTTAATATTAAGGATGTAAAAATTGTGACTTTCTCGCCATCAAGTGTTGTCCTAGAAGCCAAAGGCGAGCCGACTGAGCTGCTAGCAGTAATCGCCAAGTTGCCGATTAAAGACATTGAAGTTAGTCACGCCAGTTTGGAAGAGATATTTATGGAGGTTTACAGGTAATGTTTACAATTTTCCGCACAACCGTCAGAGAACGCCGAACCTCGATTTTAGCCTTCACCTTAGGTGGAATGGGCCTAATTCTGCTGTACGTTGGGCTTTACCCAACGATTCAAAGCCAGATATCGGTGATGAACAGCTTGCTCGCTGCTTACCCTCAAGGCGTATTAAAAGCATTTAACTTTTCGATGGACGCCTTCAACACCCTTGAAGGCTACCTAAGTACGGAAAACTTCGGCCTAATCTGGCCGATAATGCTAATGTTTCTGGGCGTCTCACTGGGTGCCGGTGCTATCGCCGGCGAAATAGATAAAGGCAGTATGGGTCTAATTTTGGCCCAGCCAATCTCTCGAACCAAAATATTCTGGGAAAAATACTTGGCTGGCGTTTATGTTATTGGCGTTTTTACCATATTGACTGTTATGTCTACGCCGGTCTTCGCCAAAATGTTTAATCTTAGTTTCCACTTTGGCAGGTTTGCGATGTTAAGCGTTTACGGACTTTTACTTGGTTTATCTATCCTTAGTTTGTCTACACTTCTCTCGGTGATGTTCTCCGACAAGGGTCGGGTCAACGGAATTATGGCCGGGGTTCTTGTTGTCATGTACGTGTTAAAGATAGTCTCCGGCCTAAAAGATAGTTTAATCAACCTTAAGTACGGCTCTTTCTTCTACTACTTTAATTCAACCGATATTTTGCAGAAAGGTATCTATGACCATTGGTCGTACTTGGTTTTTGGCCTAGTTATTGTAATTACTACTGGTCTAGCCCTATTTATTTTTCAGAAACGCGACATCTCAATTTGATATAGTTAGTTTATGAAACCAGTAGTTCACTCACCGTTTGTACGTTCGTTTTATTTCTGGGTCGGTATTATCTCTACGTTAGCCTACAGAATCGTGGTTGTGCTCACCCACGTTGACCCAATCTGGCTAAAAATATCGTGGTATATCGGCACAGTTGGCTTTATTCTCTATTTCGCCCATCGCTATCAGATATCTGAATTGCGCTCAAACTTAATTAAAGAAAATAAACTGTCGGAAAAAGTTAATAATATCTCCGAACTAAGTTCGGAGGATAAAGAAGCTATTGGCTATATTTTCACGACACTGCAATCCACTAAAGAGAAGTGGAATTATATTTTTATTTTTGTTTGCTCAGCTCTAGCTCTGATTGCTGGCCTATATCTGGACGTAATCGTTAAATATCTCGGTAAATAATAGCCGCTCGTCCCGAAGGACAAACGGCCAAAGTAGTTTCATGGTTTTTGGGGCAGGTCTCTTAAAGGACAAACCCCATACTCGTTGTTTGCCGCAACCGGCGAAACTGATCCGTGAACAATCGAATCTTCGTAGGGAATATTACTATACCCCATATACTTATGCCGAATCGTTCCAGGCTCGCGTTCGCCGAACTTGTAGCTGCCCATTAGCTTGCGCCAAACCTCGATGGCGTCGTCTCCAACAAGCTTCATTGCGATAATGGTCTTGTTAGCAATCTGAGGAATAATCAGCTCAAAGTTTGGTTCCTGGCTATGCTCCGAGTAGAACCTCCTAGCAAAAGCCTCATCGGCGTAGAACATGCACAACTGCGCAACTTCCAGATAGGTTTTATCCTCAATTTGCTTGAGAATGTCCACCCAAAAGCCATCCTCAACGGCTCTGCCTTTTATTAAGCCAACCGTCCATTCCCGACTATCACTACTCAATTAATTTGCGCTCCCTAGTGACTAAATCATTGTGGACTGCCGGGGATTCGAACCCCGCACCCCCGCCATGCAAAGGCGGTGCTCTACCAAATGAGCTAGCAGCCCAAGTGTAACGAGGGCTGCAAAAAGCCTAATACCCAAATTACTAACTAATTTTACCAGTTATTTACCCAAAAGTCAGTGGATACATGATTGAAAGTTATCCAACAACCAATTATAATACTCATAACTTGTCTCAAGGAGAATGTGAATGGTAGTCGCAATGTTAAAAATGGATCAAGCAAGGCTTATGATCGAGAAGGCATGTAAGGTGCCTGGAGAGAAAAAAGCCTACCAGCCAGTTCCGGAGGTAAGAATTGGTGATGATATCACCTTCTCATACTTCCCGAATTCAGAGATGGATGTTGAAGTCGTCGCCATTATTACTGGCAAGGTCGGCAAATACACCTACGAACTGAACATCTGGCAAGTTATGTACAACGGCGAGCTCTACCCTGGCGATATGAGCATCGGCAGCCCGCCAAAGTACATTTGCTGGAAGAGAACCCGTGACGGACTCTCGTTCAGAGTCATCTGCGAGGACAAGAACTACGTCCTAACCTCGAGATACATGCTTTCAAGGCACTAAACAAGCAAGTGTCATCCACAGCCCCGCATTGCGGGGCTGTTTCTTATTGATTATTTACTGGTTGAACTTAGCTGATATTTTAATATACTGTCTCCAGTGCGTTCAGCACATTTCCAATTAGGAGAAAATAGATGAAACAGTATCTCGATTTAGTGAAAGAGGTGCTGACGCAAGGAACAGCTGTCCCAAGCGTTCAAGGCGTTAGTTGCCTACGACTTCGTCGTGTACCAAAAATGACATTCGACTTTTCTGTCGGTCACCCGCTACTTACTTCCCGCGATCTGCGCGGCTCTGTCAGAGCGGCACAGGTAGAATTTCTCTGGATGTTGTCTGGCAGTACGGACTTGAAACCGTTGCTCGATCAAGACGTCCATATCTGGGATCAATGGGATTTGCCCAATACCAGAGCGCTTCCTCAATGGCGACGCCCCAAGGGAAACCTTGGTCCGATCTACGGTCACCAATTCCGCAACTACGGCGCCACTCGTATGAAAACCGGAAGATATAAGAGTGATGGTGTTGATCAAATCGCCCGATTAATGGAGGACATGAAAAACAATCCATACGATCGGCGACTTCAGATCACTACCTTCAACCCCAAGGATCTTCCTCACCAGTTCATAACTTGCTGCCACGGCGACGTTCACTTCTTTATTGAAGGCGGACGGCTCCGGACGCACCACGTACAACGAGCTTGCGACCTGCTCGTCGGCGGTCCGTTTAATATGTTTCAGTACGCTATGTTTACTGAGATGGTTGGCCAGTGCGCCGGCTACAAAGTAACTGGCATGGAACATACTATTCATGATTGCCACATCTACCTCAATCAAGTCGCTATGCTTCTCGACCTACTCTACCCTACCGGTAGATTCGACGAGAAAGGCGAGCAGATTATGGAGATCGATGAGCGTGTGACAGATTGGGCGCTAAAAAATGAACGACAGATTGAGGAGCTTTACACTTTCGACAGTAAACTGCCCGAGCAGAATCGTCGAGGCCAAGAGCTAAGAGATTTCCTAGGTCGGGATCGACGTCCTCTACCTACGATAAAACTCCATCCTCAGAAGACGGACATCTTTGGCTTTAAGCCACAAGACATAATGTTGAGTGGTTACTACCCTCACCCCGCGATAAAAGGGATTCCGGTACTACAATGAAAAACAAACCCAACGTATCGATCATCGTGGCCCGCTCCCGTAACGGGGTAATCGGTGCCAATAATACCATTCCCTGGATGGGAAAACTGAAGGAGGACATGATTTATTTCTTGCGAACCACCTACAGCCATCCGGTCATAATGGGACGACGAACTTATCAGTCGTTAGCTGGCCCATTAAAGGGTCGGCAAAACGTGGTATTGTCACAGACTCCTGGCTATCGCCTCGATAGCCATCCGGGCTGGGACAAGCAGAAACATCGCCGTATCACCGCCCTAAGGAGAAATCTTAAAGAAGCAGTACGGCTGGCCTCAATAAAAGACAAGACAGACAACCCCGAGATATTTATTCTCGGTGGCGGTCAGATCTACGAACTTGCCCTAAGACTAGGTTTAGTTGACCGGGTTTACATAACCCAGATCGACGCCGAATTCGAAGGCGATACTTTTTTTCCAGATCTCGATCCAAATCAATGGCAGCTTGTCAGCGATTGGCATTGGGATACTGACGACCGAAATTCCTATCCATTCAATTGGAAGGTTTACGAGAGGCAAACATGACCGAGCCTATTCATCACGACCCACACTATACCCGGGGCGATAAACAGTACGAGACTATGCTTAGCAAGCTTGCGGATGAAGAGTGTGGGCTGTGCACACTCAGTGTTCATCCCAAACCAATTCTGGCAAGAGCTTGCGAAGGCACTGATCACGAATGGATCATCACTGAGAGATTCGAGATTCCGGAAAATGTCGAACATTACTGGTTAATCCTCCCGACCCGGCACATTGAAAATCAGTTTCAGCTCACCTTAGGTGATTATGAGGCAATTCATCGGCTTGTCACTTGGGCAACCGAAGAATTTAATTTGGATGGTTTTGGGCTAACCCTACGAAGTGGCAACACTAAGCGTACCGGTGCTACCTGCAAACACATCCACTGGCCAATGATCGTCCCTAAGATCGACAAAGAAACAGGTAGGGCAATACCTTACTACTTCCCCATCGGCTAGTAATAGCCAAAAAAAATCCCCCTAGGCGCAAGCCTGGGGGTTTTTGTAAAGTTTAGACAAAGTAGTCGTCTGGTAGTTGTACCTTGACAGTTTCAACGCCAGCATCCTTAAGTAGCCGATCGACGCCAACGTAGGCGCCACCAGTACTGAAGGCGATTTGTTTGACGCCGTGCTCAATTAAGAGTTGAGCGCAACCAATACAAGGAGCGCAAGTTACATAGACGGAGGCACCGACAAGATTGTCACCGTTTTTCGCAACGATCGCCGTCAGTTTCGCTTCAGCATGGATTGAATTGCAAATTTCGCTCTTCGTTCCAGCCTCAACATAGGTTCTAACGTCACCTTCGGCGTAACCAGTATCGTCTGTCGGACAGTAGGTATTGTAAGCATCTGCAGCCCCCAATATTTTCCCGTCTCGGTAAGCTACGGCACCAACTTGTCGCCAATAGCACGGGGATTTAGCCGCTTCGGCGTAGGCTCGTTCAACGATCCCGGTAACAAACTCGTCAAGGGTCACCACCCTATCGGTCGGGAACGTGCTCTCGGCCATTACGTTGTCGTGATCCCAATGGACAAACGCAGAGTCAAAAGTCACTTGCCAGTTGCTTAAGTATTTTTCAACTAACAATCGGCAAACGCGACTTTGGGCCACGACAAGATCCCAATTCGGCAGTAGCCTTAGGTTGGTCATGTCGAGAACTCTCACGTCAAGATCGTCCATAGAAAGTAGCTTTCCAAGACCTCTGGCCATATCCCAAGCTGAGACCATATAGGGCTCGTCGATCCCACTCAACTGTTTAGCCAGACCTTCGTCAACCAGCATCAGCCTGGTGCCTGGATTCTGACAAGTTCGCCGAATGAAGTCTCGAACGCCGCCATGGAACACTGGAAAGTAAGCGATGACAATTTGGTTGCTCATATCTTCCCCGCCTTAATGTCTTCAACCATTAGCCTGTAGCCCTTATCCAAACGCTTCAAGAGCACTTCTTCAACCTCCTTTGTTGAGGAGATGCCGATGCTCTGTGGCTCTAACACGACAAGCTCACCGCAGATCTTCGCAATCTCTTCAAGCTGTCCTTTCGGATAGCTGTCGGTGACGGCTACGTACGTATCTGGCCTAATAAGCTTAAGCAGACCCAACTGCCAGATACCGGCATCATCAACGTCATCCACCAAAGTAACAACGTCGACGTATTCCGGATAAGCCACCAGTTCTGAGCGTCGCTCCTGATTCCTAACTGGCCGCCAGTCTGCTGTCTTGTAGAGCTTGATTGAACGATCGGAGTCGACACCAACAACTAAGAAATCTCCAAGTTGTGATGCCTTCAACAAATAGCGGAACTGTCCTTCGTGGACTCCGTCCCAGCTGCCGATAGTGGCAACAATTCTGTGTCCTTGAGCTCTATGCCCTTCAACGATTTTGAAGATTGTCTCGTAGTCGTTGATTATCTTCTTCATATAAGGATTAAGTGATTGATCGTTGGTTTTGAATATCTCCATCGACATTTCAATACCATCTCTCGACATCACCAATTTTCTACCATCAGTTCTTTTCAAAGACCTTCCTCCTGTAAATTATGTGCAACGAGCACTGTCGTCATACTAACAGTGAAGGAGTGTTCGTCAATCACGAACAAAAACCGAAAAATTAGCTAAACAAGTACCAAATGGCGCCAATCATCAGGGCGATTCCGAGCAGCTTCCACATAGTGTAAGTGCCGGCGGTACCGAGGTATTTCTCGGCTAGGTCGGCATGGCCGAACATCTGCACAATCTGGTAGCTATATTTTACAGAAACCACTCCGCCGCCAAACATTAGAATACTTATAAATAATCGAGCAAAAAATCCCATTTAAGACATTAAAATTATCCAGGCGCCGAAAAGAAAGACTGCTATCTGAGTGACTAGGCCCAAATATTTTGGCATGTGTTGCTGTGATTCATCGGTAATATGGAAATATCTGTGGATATATCGCTCTTGCTTGAAAATTGGCCAATTGGCAATTTTGCCGCTCCAGAATGGCACATTATCAAGCAAATCTGGCAGAACTGCGCCTAAAGCGCCCCAAAAAACAGGATTTTGGTAAAATTGCCCGTGAGGCACTCGCCACATTAAATAAACCAATAATAACGCTGCAAGAATCACGTCGATAGTCGCATGAATTAAATACCCTCTTGGCCACTCACTAGCAGGCCGGGCAGGATCGAAATCCGAACCTTTGTAACCAACTAATCTCTCCCAGTGCGGCAATGAATCTAGAAAATAATGAGAGGCAACGCCCAAACCAAAAGCTAATACCGTTGCACCAGGCAAATCGTTAACCGCTTGCCCCAAGGCCGCCCCAAAAATTAAATGCGGAACAACTAACATAATTCCATTAATCCATAACTTCCCTCTCCCTACAAGGGTTTTAGATAAATATGTTTCTTTGCGACCGTACGGAGGCTATTCTAGCTCGGTCTACCGATAGGCCGTAGAATAGCC
Source organism: uncultured Candidatus Berkelbacteria bacterium (assembly GCA_903839975.1). GTDB lineage: Bacteria > Patescibacteriota > UBA1384 > 2-12-FULL-50-11 > 2-12-FULL-50-11 > CAIMEH01. Next base: position 29,753 of record CAIMEH010000023.1, on the reverse strand, counting down.
GAGTAAGAGCAGTAATTTTCGCCGGAAAAATTAACTGCGTGTCGCAAGGAAATAGATTTGTCTAAAACCCAACTAATTCTTGTTCAATCTCCAGCTCAATGCCGTATTTTTTCATAACAGCCTGACGGATTTGGCGGATTAATGCAGTAATATCTTCTGGTTTAGCTTTATCTTTATTAATAATAAAATTGCAGTGCTTAGTGCTAAGTTCGGCACCGCCCTGTTTGGTTCCAGATAGACCGGCCGCTAAAATAATTCTTGCAACGGGAATAATTGGAAATGGATCGTTTTTAATAAAAGTCTCGAATGGTTTTAGGTACTCCCTGGGAAAATCCTCGATTGGAACATTTTTAAAAACCGAGCCTGCGCATGGGAACTCCATCGGGTGATTTTTGTGCCTGTACTCAATATGACTATCAACTCCTGCTTTAATAGTTTCCGGATTCCCTTTACTCAATTTAATCGTGCCAGTAACAATTATTTCGCCTTCATTTTTCTTGAAGCGACTGCCGCGGTACTCAAAATTGCACGCCGCATTCGAATATGTAGAAAGTTCGCCAGTGTCAGGATCGATAGAACTTACCGACTCGATATTATCTTTCATCTCGCCACCAAAAGCCCCAGCGTTGCCGCGAATGGCGCCGCCGAAAGTACCTGGTAACCCACCGGCCCACTCAAGACCAGAGAACCCTTCTTCTATGGCAACCTTCACAACATCTGCTAATACTGCTCCAGCTCCAGCAATAATTTTTCGATTAGCTGTAATAATTGTTGAAATATTTAAGTGAATGACCAAGCCATCAAAACCCTTACTCGAAACAATTAGATTACTGCCACCACCAAGAATAAAGAATTTCCAGCCGCCTTTTTTGGCCAAAGCTAAGGCTTCCTGAAGTTCTTCAACCGTGCTAACACAAACATATTTCTTAGCAGGGCCACCGACCTTAAAGGTGGTAAGCGGGGCAAGCGGGACGTTGTCCCGTATTTGTAGCATTAATTAAATCTTAAGCACTAAATAGACAAAAACCAAGCGGTAACCGACAGCTAGTATTAATGAGCCGATAACCTGGCGAAATTTTAGCTTGCTGATACCACCGGCGTAAGCCAGAAGCTCTGTGTTAAACAATGGAATCATGGCAACTATAAAATATTGCTGCCAAGTAACATGTTCAGAAGCTCTTTCGATAAACTTATAATTTTTATCCGAGAACCAACGCCTTAGAAGTGGGCGGCCGTATTTCCTGGCCAAGAAAAAGTCGATACTCGAACCTGCAATATCTGCCAATAATCTTAAACCGATAACCGCAACAGGATTAGCCAGTTTCAGGAAGATTACATCAGCTGGCAAGGTTGGGAGCGGCACAATTACGCATGCGATGGTGACATAAATAAAATAGATCCACATCGCCTCATTGCGACTATGAACAAATCTTTTTACAAACTCTTGATTCCCAGGGCTGAAGTAGTGAGTCATTAACGCTGAAACTCCCACGACAAAAATAGTGAAGAGCAAGATAAAAGCCCCTATCTTAATAAGATTTTCTCGCGATAATTGCGGCGCTTCAGAAGTTACATCTTCAACCATTTGCTACCAACTATTGTACGAGATATGAGAGTAAAAAGCTAACGTCAGTCTGGAAGATAACGATATTTTCCTGTAAAATATATGAGTAATAGTCCTTAAAATTATGCGAGTATAGCTCAGCTGGTTAGAGCGCGTCACTGATAATGACGAGGTCCCTGGTTCGAGTCCAGGTACTCGCACAGAATACAAAAAAGACACCTCAAACAGGTGTCTTTTTTGTTTCCCAAATACTTCGCGGTTGTAAGAACAATTTTCAAACATTGCTGTTTGTTTTTGCTAGCTTAGTAGCTAGCCAACTCAATCTCTGGATAAACCAGACATTGTCGATTCTAGAAAGCATTAGGCGAACCTAATACAGACTAGTTCCTCTAGAAAGGAGGTGATCCATCCGCAGATTCCCCTACGGATACCTTGTTACGACTTAGCTTTCCTTACCGATCCCACCTTGGTGCCGGGCAATCCCGACGCTTCTGGTGTTACCGACTCGGCCAACTTGACGGGCGGTGTGTGCAAGGCTCGAGAACGTATTCACCGTGACATTCTGATTCACGATTACTAGTGATTCCGGCTTCATGAGGGCGAGTTGCAGCCCTCAATCCGAATTAGCCAACATTTTATGGGATTAGCTCCACCTTACGGTTTGGCGACCCTTTGTATGTTGGATTGTAGCACGTGTGTTGCCCAGGGCATAAAGACCACGCGGATCTGACGTCATCCCCACCTTCCTCCCTGTTACCAGGGCAGTCTCCTATGAACATTCAACATAGGACAAGGGTTTCGTTCGTTCAAGGACTTAACCTCACAGCTCACGCCACGAACTGACGACGACCGTGCAGTACCTGTCTTTGGGCTCCTTGCGGCACCCTCTCGTTTCTGAGAGGTTCCCAAGATGTCAAGCCCTGGATAAGGTTCTTCGGTTATTGTCGAATTAAACCACATGCTCCACCACTTGTGCGAGCCCCCGCCAATTCCTTTGAGTTTTAATCTTGCGATCGTACTTCCCAGGCGGTCAACTTGACGCGTTAGCTTCGCAACTAAAAGGGTCGACTCTTCTAATTGCTAGTTGACAAAGTTTACGGCGTGGACTACCGGGGTATCTAATCCCGTTTGCTCCCCACGCTTTCGTGTCTCAGTGTCAGGTATTGCCTAGTGAACTGCCTTCGCCATTGGTATTCCTTCTGGTATCAACGGATTTCACCCCTACTCCAGAAATTCTGTTCACCCCTGCAAACCTCTATCCCTACAGTTTCGCTCGCGGTCTCAGAGTTGAGCTCTGAGATTTAACGACCGACTTGTAAAGAAACCTACACACTCTTTACGCCCAATAATTCCGGATAATGCTCGGGCCCTACGTATTACCGCTGCTGCTGGCACGTAGTTAGCAGGCCCTTATTCTTGGGGTACTGTCATAATCATCCCCCATAAAAGAAGTTTACAACCCGAAGGCCTTCTTCCTTCACGCGGCGTCGCGCGGTCAGGCTTTCGCCCATTGCCGACAATTCCCTACTGCTGCCTCCCGTAGGAGTGTGGACCGTGTCTCAGTTCCACTGTGGCTGATCATCCTCTCAGACCAGCTACCCGTCATCGCCTTGGTGAGCCATTACCTCACCAACTAGCTGATAGGACGCAGGCGTCTTTTGAAGTGATAAATCTTTACTCTTGCGAGACTATTCGGTATTACTCAACCTTTCGGCTGGTTATCCCGAGCTTCAAAGCAACTACCTACGCGTTACTCACCCGTTCGCCGCGGGTCTAAACCCGCTCGACTTGCATGTATTAGGCACGCCGCCAGCATTAATCCTGAGCCAGGATCAAACTCTCATAAAAATTTCGTTGAAATTTTTCTGAGGTTTGCGCCTCGAATATTTCAGTTGAAATATTCTCGTCGTCAAACTCTCACTCTACTTGCGCAGAGATTACCGGTCATCATTGCTTCGCAGTGCGCAGCACTGTTCGTCGTTAGAACTCGTAAGCCTAACGAGGAGAGAAGCAATAACTTCCGCTTCCAGCGAAATTTATGTTCACCATCTCGTTTAACCGAAATGGGTATGTGTTTTGACTTAAACGTTCGACTTGCGTCTCCCGAGTAAGTTTTACAGACTCATAATTAACTGACATTCTTACAACCGCGAAATATTCGCGGCTTTTCGTTATCGTTATGAACGATAACATTGCTGCCATCGTGATTGGTAAACGATGGACTTACATCTCTTTCTTTAATTTGGGGTCGAAGAAAGAGAGCCTTGTTATTAAGGCGACAAAAGTACTCTGTAATACTACCAGTTTTTTCCTATACAAGTCAAGCACTGAAATACTACTTATCCCAGGACTTTATCTATAATGCCATAGTCCTTAGCTTCAGTTGGGCTGAACCAAAAGTTACGTTCAGTATCGCGATCAACTTTATCAAACTTCTGACCAGTATTCTTGGCCAAAATCTCGTTCATCAATTTCTTGATTCGAAGGATTTCTTTGGCCTCAATCTCGATGTCAGTTGCCTGACCTTCGGTACCACCAGCAACCTGGTGAAGCATAATGCGGGAATTTGGTAGCGCGAAACGCTTGCCCTTCTCGCCTCCAGCTAGCAGAAATGCGCCCATTGATGCGGCCATACCCATACAAATCGTGGAGACGTTTGGCTTAACGTGATTCATGGTGTCGTAGATCGCCAAACCAGCCGAGACGGAGCCGCCGGGGCTGTTGATATACATCTGAATGTCTTTGGTGTCATTCTCTGATTCCAGGAATAATAACTGCGCCATAACTAGATTGGCTACGTTGTCGTCGATTCCACCGCCCAAGAAAATAATTCGGTCTTTCAGTAGACGTGAGTAAATATCATATGATCTCTCGCCATATGAGGTTTTTTCAATAACCATAGGAATCAGTATCTGATTTTTAACTTCAGTATTCATATCAAGAGTGTAAAGCGCCCTTTACATTATGTCAACGTAAAAGAAGCTAACTAAAATCTATCGAAGGTTTTACTGGCGTAGCCCTTTATCATCCTGATTATCCCCCAAGCTACCAATGAGTAAACCGCAGCAGCAATCAAGCTAACCCAAATCCCAGATGTCGCAGTCTGATTAAAGGCGCTAGTAAAAGGCATCATCAGCGGATTGGTCAATGAATAGATAAAGCCCATGAACGAGTACTGCCCCACCTTGAATATCTCCAAAATGAATCTAAAGGCCAGCAAGACTTCAACCACCGCCAGAATATAATCGACAATCTGCTTCGCCACAAACGCATCGGACTTCTCCTCAAGCTGTGCTCTCTGTGCTTGGTTGACGAAAAAACGCCCTTCAAAAGATTTAATCGCTGCCATAGTTAGTTAATAACTAACCTAACTTAATTTTTGGACTTTGTAATTGTGGTTTTTACCAGGTCGTCCAAGAACTGTTGATACTCTTCGTTAGTTTCCAGCTTCTTATTCTTCTCTGTGGCTAATTTAGCCAAACCAAGGCCGATGGTGACGGAAGCGGTGGCGGCCTTTTTCCAGTCCTTTTCCATTTCTTCCAAAGTTGTCTTCTGGCGAGCCAGCCATTCGTCGGCTTTCAGGTTACGACGCTCCAAAAATTCTTCCCACGATCCTTTGGCACGCTCAACTTCGGCTTCGACTAGACTTATTGGCAGTTCGGTTTTGACGCACTTCTCGAACTCAGCCAACCACGAGGCTTTGTACTGATAGAATTTTTCCTCCTCGGCGCGATGTTCCAAGTCCTCTTTGACAGCGGCTTTTAGCTGCTCAACTTTGTCGTGACCGAAACTATGGGCTAGTTTGTCATCGATTTCAGGAAGCTCTACGTTATAAACTTCTTCAACCGTCACATCAAAATCTATTTTCTGCCCGGCTAATTCTTTATCGAAATGATCTTTTGGAAAATCTAAGCTGAACTTTTTGATGTCGTTTTTCTTCAAACCTATAAGCTCTTCGGCAAAACCAGGAATAACGGAATCTTCACCGATCACGACCGGGAAGTGTTTGCTGGTAAGTTTGTCTTTAGTTACGCCCTTAAGGCTACCGACAAAATCGACCTCGACTTTATCGCCTTTTTTAGATTTATCCAAGGTAATAACGGTTTTAGCATGAGCTTTGCGCAAAGTATTAAGAACATCGTCAATCTGCGCATCGTCGATTGGATCTTTTTTAATGTCATTTATTTTAATCTTGTCGACATTTTTTAAAGTAACTTCTGGGCGAATATCGAATTCAAACTCAATCTTAGCCGGTTTGTTTTCGATAAAATCAGCTACGCCAACCTCGGGATCCTGGATTGGTCCATGTTCTAAATCTTTTATAATTCCCGACCAAGTTCCTTGAACAGCCAATGTATAAGCTTCTTCGCGCAGTGCTTCTGTTTTGATATTATCGCGAACCAAATTGGCTGGAGCTTTACCGGGACGAAAACCAGAAATTTTAATTTCTTTGGCTAATGCTGAAAGTGCGCGAGCGTAATATTCGTCAACTTCTAGCGCCGAGAGCTCGGCGGTGTATTGCATACGACTATTTGGGAGGTGTTTGTGAGTAATTTCCATGAACTCAATTCTACCTGAAAATCAAACCAGAGTGAACCCTATTTCAATGCTTCAATACCCGGCATTTTTTCGCCGGAGAGTAAGGAAAGCGTGGCTCCGCCACCAGAAGAGACAAACGACATCTTCTTGAGCAGTTTTAGGCTATTACAGAGATCTATAGTGTTGCCGCCAGCAATAATAGTTGTGGCACCAGAGTTAACCATCTCTTGGGCTATCGCCGCCGAACCATCGGCGAACTTAGCGATCTCACTTTTACCCATATTACCGTTCCAGAAAATAGTGTTAGCTGACGACAGATAACGTTTGTATTGTAGCTGCGTTTTAATGCCGATATCGACAATAGCGTCGCCGTCCCAGACATAATCTGTCGGCAACAGAATTCGCCCACGTCCGCGCTTAAAGATGTCTTTGGCTTCGTCTAATAAATCCTTATTGATTAGTGATTTTTTAACATCAACTCCTTGGGAAGCGAGAAAGGTACTGGCCACGCCACCGCCAAGCAGAATACGGTCGGCTTTATCGAGTAAACGTTTAATAACTGGTAGCTTGTCTTCGATCTTGGCTCCACCAATAACCACCACAAACGGATCGGCCGGATGGCGAAGCAAATTAGTTAGAATGTGGTATTCGCGCTCAAGCAATAACCCAGCGTATGACGGCAAAAATTCGGTTATTGCTACTAACGATGCGGCTTCTCGGTGCGAGACACTGAAAGCGTCGTTAACGTAAACGTCACCGTAGGCCGCTAACTTCTGGGCAAAGGTTCGGGAGTTGTCATCCTCAGCCTTATCGAATCTCAGGTTTTCCAAGCCCAGAATCTGACCCTCCTGCAAATCATCCACCAATTTCTTGGTGGCATCGCCAAAGAGCTCTGGTGCAAAAATAACAGGCTTATCGATAAGTTTTGAGAGTTCTTCGTAAACTGGTTTTAGACTCTCGGCTGGCTCAATAATTCCCATCGGGCGACCCAAGTGGGACATCAAAATAACTTTCGCCCCTCTGTTGGTCAGGAATTCTAATGTTGGGATAACTGCCTGCAATCTATATGTGTCACGAATCTTGCCATCTTCTAATGGCACATTCAGATCAACCCGAACCAAGACTTTTTTACCAGATAGCGCCGCCTCTTCAATTGACTTCATGTATTTACTTTACCATATGCTTGCCACTTAATGCTTCTGCTATTATGGATACATGATCAAGGCCATCTTTAACTTCTTTCTAGCTTGGCTGGTTTTGTTTTCTTCAATTGGCTTTGCAGTATATCAGGTTCAGCGACCGGGCTTTATCGGCACTCAATCTCGTGATGTTCGCCTTTACGAAAGGCTTTCCGGCGAGCTTGGCAGCTTACTGCCAACAGACGCCAAGAAAAATATTCCTTTCACCGATGCCGAGATTAAAGATATCGTAACAACGACAATCGATGCCAACACTTTCTACGATATAGAAACCAAAGTGACCGACACATATACCGGCTATCTAACCAGCCGTTCCGATTCATTGAATTTCACCTACCCGTTGGCAACCATAAAAACAAACCTCCAGACCGCCATTACCAACGCCATGGTAGCTCAATATGCTTCTGAACCAACCTGTAAAACCACTCAACTCAAGGGCTGGCAAGCAACAAATGGCATTCCAGCTTGCCAACTGCCGACCAACAACATTCTCTCCACTCAGGTTAATACCTTATTCGCTCAGCAGGCCGCCAGCGTCGCCAACCAGCTGCCAGACAGTTGGACCTTATCGCAACCAAATGACGGCCTGGTCAAACAGCGAGGTTACGTTACCGAAGGCGTTAAAATTATCGAACTTATCTGGGCAGCCACCTTCGGCTTTATCCTGTTATATCTCTTAATATTCCGCTCAAGAGCTTTCCTGTCGCTGGCCTTTATCTTCTTACTTGCCGGATTGCTTGAGGTTGGTTTTAGCTACATCGGCTGGGATTGGCTGGGCCGAACTATCTCCGACTCGCTCACAACCATGAACCAAGCCACCGCCGGCGCCATAACAGATTTGGTCGCCGCCGTATTAGATATTATGAAAACTATTCTTGGCAATTTGAGCATTATTACTCTGTCGGCCGGTGGATTATCGCTGATACTGGGAATCTTCTACAAATTTAAGAAAGTAAGCGATATCGCTGCTAAGTAGTTCTTGTTTCAAGACCTCGAACAATCGTTGCCCTAACGCCACCAGTTTCCAACTCGCCTAACTGAAGATATTTCTCCTGGCCGAATTCCAGCAAGTAAGCTTTGGAGCTAAGCTCCACATATCGAGTAGATTTTCTTTCGGCGGCAGCCACTAAATTATCGGCAACTACTTTGGCAATTGTTTTCTGGAACCGAAGCAGCGTCTGCCAGCGCCTTACCCGACCATCAATAACGAAAACGCCAGGATAGCCGTGAACTGTGAGATCGGAATTGTTAATTACATAGCCTTTTGCGCCAACCTTCAAGCCGCGAAGTTTAGAGGTTGGTAATACCTGTTGTGGCGCCTCAATGGTCATCTTGCCAACAACGCTACTGCACTTCTCTGGACTAACACTGTACTTGCGCAAGAACTCGCCCACCGACGGATCAACTGCTTCCTCAAGCTTTAATTCAATATGTTGCTGCGCCGTTCTATGTTCGGTCTGTAAAAAATGTTTAATTGAACAGGCTAGCTGCACCACTTCAGCGCCTTCGCCTTTGCAATAAATCTGAGCCGAAGCTTTCTTACCTAAATTCAGCTGACCTTGAACGGCCATCGCCAACTGGTCGACAGCTTTCTTGATAGTTTTCAGCTCGGCGTTGGTATAACTTGCCGCCTGGTCAGTACAGAGAAAGTCATAACCGATCTCGCCTTTGGCCGTCAGGATTCTTTTGTCGCGCAAACTTAAGCTTTTTATCGTCGCCTTAACCAATTTCACATGGTCAAGCTCTACTTTTTCCCGCGATTCACCTTTGAAACGCTTGTCAAAAAGTTCTGGCCGTAAGTTATCGTCAGTTAGCCAGATAACCGAGTAGTGCACCTGATTGGCCACGTCTTTATCTAAGATCTTGGCCAAAAAATACATCAGCGGCGAGTTTCCAACCAGTACAATTCGGTGTCGCATTAGGCAAGTCCTTTCACGGTTACAGCTTTCAGGTCCTTTACTATCTTATCAGCTGTCAGCAAGCCTGGCTGCGCCCCGACGTGGGCCACCACCGAAGCCGAGTTGACGATGCCGTACCGCAAGGCCTCATCCAGACGTTCTCGCCCGTCTTGCTTTGATTCGATATATGAAGCCAAGAATGCAGCCGTAAACGAGTCGCCAGCGCCGGTAGCGTCAACTTCATCGAAATGATGCATTAGAGCCCGAGCATTCAGGATTGTTTCGCCGTCGTAAACGTACGCACCCTTATCGCCCGCTGTTAAACAAACGATTGTTGGCCCAAGCCTATGCAGCGCCACTAAAATATCTTTCGGCTCGCTCTTAGCGGTAAGCCGTGATAGGCGAATACCTTCTTCCAGGTTTACAAACAGCACTTTAGCTGTTCGAAGTAATGTAATAAAATTGCGGCCGCGTTCGTTGATGGCGTCGATACTCGGATTTAAGCTGTAAGATAAATCATTTTTGACGGCATGACTTAATAATTTTTGGTAAAAGTTATCCTCGGTTTCAGAAAGTGGACCAACGTGAATCCAGCCGAAAGTAGGTAGTTCTTGTTTCAGATAATCGTAATTACGAGCGTGAGCAGTAATAATTGTTCGATCTGAGCCAACTCGCAGAACAATCGAGAGCGGCGTCGGATCTTTGTCGGTTGTCAGCGATAGATCTAATTCTTCCTTGCCTAGTCTGCTTTTTAGGTAATCGCCAAGCGTGTCGTTACTAACACCGGAGATAAATTTAGTCGTTAAGCCTAATCTTTTCAGCCCGACAGCCACGTTTGCGCCAGATCCACCAGCTTCAATGACGTAAGAATCTGCTGGCAGCTTACTGCCAAAAGGCAAAGCTAGGGCTTCGCCGTGCAGTTCACGGTGCAGATATTTCCGCGGCAAGTCAAAAAGAATGTCGACAACCGTATTGCCTACAACAGTCACCTTACTCATACTAAGCCACCTCGGCTGCGTGTTTACAGATTAGAATAAAGTCTTTTGCTTTCACCGAGGCGCTTCCAACCAGCAAGCCAGCGATTTCAGGATAACGCAGATAATCAACCACGTTACTGGCGCTAACGCTGCCACCGTACAGAAACCTCAAGTTGAATCCGATCTCGCGACCAAATTTTTCCACGACCTTTTCCTTTAGTCTTTCAATTATAGCCACGGCATAATCTGGCTTTGCAGGATTGCCGGAGCCAATCGCCCAAACAGGTTCGTAGGCAATAGTTACGTCAGCAACTTTTTCCTTACTAATTCCTTCGAGTGCGTCGGTTAACTGATCTGATAATTTCTGCCACTCGTTTTCATCTAGCGTGCCGTCCTCGTGCAAGACTTTTTTACGTTCACCAACACAGATTATTGGTTTAATTCCCCACTTCAAGCAAGCATGGGCCTTCTTGGAAATCAACTCGTTATCTTCTTTGTTATACGAACGGCGCTCGGAATGGCCGATGATGGCGTACTGAATAATATTTTTTAGCATGTAGGCCGAGACTTCACCGGTGTAGGCACCTTGATCCTCTGCCCAGACGTTCTGAGCCGCTAATTTGAGATGTGGTAGCTTGTGATGCCACTCTTCGGCAATACTAACAATCCAACTGGTTGGTGGAGCGATAACGACTTCAACACCCTTAATATCCTCCAGGCTTCCCTTGAAGGTAGCTGCCATAACCATAGAATCTGATAGTGTCGGGTACATCTTCCAGTTGCCAACAATTAGTTTGGTCATATTATTACCGTAACTTTTTTTGCCTTAACAAAAAAGACCCGCGAACGGGTCTCTTTTAAATCCTAAAGGATATTAGACTGCTGGAGTTTCCTCTACAGGTGCCTCTGGTGTTTCTTCACCCTCTGGCTTAACTTCTGCTGGTGTCTCTTCGCCTTCAACTACTGGCATATCGTCTTTTTTCTCTTCTGGTTCCATATGGACCTCCTATTTACTTACCCCAATTCCGGATGCGGAAAAGGGCGCCCTTTTGGGCCACTTATATACCCCGAGCGTAACAGGTGAATAACAGTTTCGTCAAGAGAGCAATTTCTTGAGGTGATTTAACAAATCTTTTTCCTTAACCAAGCTCACTTCACCTGTCTCTCGGACCTTAACTTCAATCGAATCGGCTTCGGCTGTTTTCTTGCTGTAAACCAGGCGAATTGGCATACCCAACAGATCGGCATCAACCATTTTGCCACCGTTTGATGTCTCGCGGTCGTCTAGCAAAACTTCGTATCCTTCTTTTTCCAACAGTTCAGCCAGCTCTTCGCCCTTGCCGGTATCGGTCATATCAATTATATAAATATGGAACGGTGCCACCTGTTTTGGCATCTTAAGTCCGTTCTCATCGTTAAACACTTCAGCTAAAGTTCCCAAAAGTCGACTGATTCCGATGCCGTAGCTACCCATAATTACTGTTTGGCGCTCACCTTTTTCGTCCAAAACTTCTAGGCCAAGCGGCTTGGAATACTTAGTTTCCAGGTGGAAAATATTACCAACTTCGATACCCTTAACCCGTTCGAGTTTATCTTTCTCGCTCGCTGGAATCTGATCTTCAACTTCTTTGTTGTAACCTGTTTTTTTGTCGTGGTTAACTAAAATTTCGTCTTCACCGGTCTCGCAAATTACCTGAAACTCGTCGGAGAATTGCTTAGTGAAGAAACCGCCGCTAGCTTTCACTCGGTATGATTCAAGACCAATTCTGTCGTAGGACTTGGTGTAAGCACCGGCAATTATCTCGTAAAATTTCTGATGGTCTTCGTCGTTCAAGTGAAAACTGTACAAATCTTTCATGCGAAATTCGCGACCACGCAGCAACCCAGATTTTGGCCTTAGTTCTTTGCGGAATTTAGTCTGGAACTGGTATAAAAGCACTGGCAAGTCGCGGTAAGACTGAATTGCCTCTTTCACAGCCACTACCATCGGCTCTTCATGGGTTGGTGCCAATGTCATACCTGATTCTTGGTCTTTATAAAGGATGCTTCTGAAATTCTCATCGTCCCAGCGGCCGGAATCTTGCCAAAGTTTTTCGCTCTGCAAGGCAGTAAAAGAAACCTCGTTACCGCCGATAGCGTCCATCTCTTCGCGAACAATCTGTTCAATCTTTTTTATCGAGCGCAAACCGAGCGGCAGTAAAGCGTAAACACCAGCCGCAACCTGCGAGACATAGCCTGCCTTGGTTAAAAGGTAGGCATTAATGCTGTCGGTTTTGGCGACATCTTTCTTGGTTGGGGCGTAAAATTGGCTGTACTTCATGGTTAAAATAGACGTCCGATCACGTCAAACCTTATTATATCTTTGTAAGTAACAAGCACAAAGAGCAGTAGCACAAAAGCTAGACCTGCGGTTGAGAGCCAACCGAGCTGTTTATCAGATAATTTTTGGCCCTTAATCTTCTCGTAAGCTAGAGCGGCAATATGACCGCCATCAAGTGGCAGAATCGGCATTAGATTAATAACTCCTAAGCCAATAGTAATTACCATTACTAGCTGCATTAGGTAGGCAAAACCTAGCCGTCTAGCTGTACCCGTTAGAGCACCGATGCCAATTAGACCCGTGACATCATTGGAAACCTGTTGATGAACCACTAGATTGCCGACAAACGTACCGAAGCCAGCAACTGACAAGCCTACGATTCGGCCAGATTCATAAATAGCGGCTAGCGGCGCTTTCCAAACCGAGGTTTTAACATCGCCAACGCTCGCCAAAGAGACACCAAGTGAGCCCTCGCCTGCTGGTGGATTTACCCTTGGAACAACCGAGACAACTGCTTGAGTGCCATCTGTGTGTTTAATTGAAATTGAAACGTTCTGGCCTTTATGGTTAGAGATGTATAAAGCCGTATCTGTTGAATCGATATTCTGACCGTCGATACTTAGCACCGTGTCGCCAGCAACCAGACCAGCAGCTGCTGCAGGTGAACCTGTTGCAACACTATCCAAGGCCGTAACAGGTTGAGTGTTAACGAACGGATCCTTCTCTACACCAGGGTAAATTGGCTGAAAACCGACAATAAACAACACTGTTAATATAATCCAACCGAGAAGCACGTTCATGAAAGCCCCTGCAACCATCACTAGAGCCCTCTGGCCGATAGTTTTGTTGCCTAGCGCTCTATCTCCCTCCTCGCCCGCTTCCTCGCCGTACAGCTTAACGTAGCCGCCCAGAGGTACCGCGTTGATGGCATACATAGTCTCGCCAACCTGTTTTCCCCAGATACGAGGTTTAAAACCGAAGGCAAACTCGTCTACCCGCACTCCTACCCGTTTGGCGGCCAAAAAATGGCCCAACTCGTGAACTAACACCAATACCAGCAGTATTGCCAGGAATACGAGGAAAGTTACTACCATTAGATACTCAGAAGTTCTTTTTCCTTCTGTTCGACAACGCTTTTCACCTTGCCGTTGAATTCGTCGATCTGTTCGTTTAGATCTTTGGTTAACCGAGTAAGTTCGTCTTCGCGAACAGTGCCGGCCGCTTTTTCGCGCTTGGCAACCTGAATTGCGTCCTCGCGAATCTGTCGAAGTTTGATTCGAGCCGCTTCACCTTTTTGACCGGCAATTTTCACAAATTCTTGACGTCGTTCCTGGGAAAGTGGCGGCAGAGCTAGTCTTAGTTGAGCGCCTTCATTTATGACTGAGAAACCGAGCTGACTGTTGCGGATAGCTGTTTCAACTGCACCTGTTACAGCCTTGTCCCATGGAGCGATAATTAGCTGGCCTTGATCGTTGGCTGAGATTGAAGCTACGCTACTAAGCGGCGCGTTACTGCCGTAAGCCGATACTGGAAGAGATGCAACTAAATCAGAAGAAGCTCGACCGGGTCGGAGCGTTCGTAAATCATCTTCCAGCAGTGCGAGTGCCTGCTGCATACTTTGTTTAATCTGTGAGATTGTTTGCATAACTGCAATGTATCAAGAATAGACCGGAATGTGTAGTTAGATTTTTGCCAAAACCTCTGGTTTCAACACCAGAAAAGCCTCTGCCGGACCATCAAGACCGATCATTGCTCCGCGGTAAGTATTTAATCCGATAATTCCATCGGCGTAGCCGCGAGAAGTTAACTGGCTTTTATGGCAAGCGATCGCCCGTTTCTTCATGTCTAGTACCGAGCTAATTGGTAATATTTTATTTGGTACCAACGGCGTCCAAACCTCGTACTGCCAGATTTCGGCCGTAATTGGTGAATCCGTGATCGCTTTAGTACACAGCTGAAAAGCTTGTTCATGATCGGCATTTTCCTCGCCAAACCACGGAATGTATATTCGGTCGAACTTGCCTAACCGCATAAAGATATTTAGTTTCTCGGCCATTTTCTTGCTTGGCGCAATATCAGCATCTGGAATTCTCCAGAAAGTTGACTCAACTTTGCCCAAACACTCCAGAGCCTCGATGGCTTCTTTTTCTCTTATACTAACCAGATTTTTATCTTCTGAGCCTTCTTTATTGCCTTTGTCGCCGCTGGTTAGAAACAATACTTTTACCTCGGCGCCGGCGCGGACATGCTCGGCAATTGCTCCGCCACAGCCAAAAATGTCGTCATCAGGATGCGGCGCAATAACTGCCACTTTTTTAACCGAGTTATTTATTGCTATGACCTCGCGACCTTCAATACTTCCAACCATATTAGCCGCCCCTTTAAAGTTTTGTAGCTGAAGCACCGTTCGAACCGAGCGCGCCATCTGGCCGAGATTTTTCATTTTGCTCATTTGTTCATTAGCTCCTGGTAAATTTCTAAATTTTTATCCGCCATTGTTTTTATATCATATTTACGAGCAATCTTGGCAGCCTCATTCGAGAGCTTAGCTGTCAGTTTTTTATCGCCAAGTAGCTCAATAATATTCTTGGCCAACGATTCAGCCGAGTTCTTTTTGAATACCAGGCCACCGCCATCTTTAACCAGTTCTGGCATTCCACCAGCGTCGTTGACGATTACTGGCCGGCCGGCCGACATCGCTTCAAGAATTACCATCCCGAAAGACTCGCTTAGCGAAGCCTGTATGTAGCAATCTAGTTGCTTAATAAATTCCTTAGAACCGTCCTGAGCACCAAGAAATTCAACATTTTGTGCGATCTCCAACGTTTCAGCCAGTTTTTCCAACATCTTTCGATCTGGACCGTCGCCTCCAATTAGACATCGGATGTCTGGGATCGTAGTTTTAGTAATCGCCACAGCCCCAAGCAGAACGTCGGTGCCCTTAATGAAAGTTAGGGTGCCAAGAGTACCGATGGTATTCTTCAGTGGAAGAGCGGTCTGTTCTTGCGGCAAAATAGCTCCACTAACTATACGGATTTTATTCTTATCAACAATCCTTCTCTTAATTAGAAATGCTTTAACAGCTTCGGAAACCGCAATAACAACGTCGGCCCGACTTGATAAACGTCGCATCATTGCAACCTGAACAATCTCACGGAATCTTTGTGGTAAGTGAAAATCGTTTGTCCAAAGATGTTCGGTAAAAACAACCTTGGCGACACTGTCGGCTGCGGCAAATCTGCCAACGTAGGTAGATCTAACACCATGACAGTGAATAATGTCTGGTTGAATCACTTTATACAGAGATTTAATCTTCTTTATTTGTTTGTCGCGTGAAAGATTATCATCGATCAGATGAATAGTAGCGTCGGTGCTTTTACGAACTTCTTCAGTTAGCCAGCCCTCGGTACAGATAATATGATTATCGAGTTTGCCTTTTAGGCCTTGTAATAGGAATAAAACCTGACTAGGTGCGCCAGTTTGATTACTATCAGTTACTACCTGAACCACCCGAATTGGCTTCATTAAAGCAAGTATAGCCTGAAAATTAGCCAAAAATCTAGAAACGATTGGCGATTAGTCCTGGCCGAGTTCGAAGCGAGAGATGCGGGAGATCTTAATGTTCTCACCTGTTTTGCGACCATTTACGACTGAGCACAGCGATAGGAGGAAATCAGTCCGAAGAATATTAGTCGACACCAAGTTCAAACCTAGAGAATCTGGAAATCTTGATATTTTCTCCTGTTTTAGCAACGATCTCGGTAAGATACTCGCTTATGGTTTTGCTTGGGTCTTTGAAGAATTCCTGTTTCAGCAGCTCTTCAACGCTCTCTGGATTCATCGAAGCAATCTGTAGAACGACGTCGTGAGCAAAAGTTTTGAAATCGTCGTTACGAGAAACAAAGTCGGTCTCGCAGTTAACCTCAGCCATGGCCCCGATACGGCCGCCGTGAGCGTAAACCTCGACCAAACCTTGTGAGGTAGCACGATCGGCTCTTTTGGCAACAACAGACAAACCCTTCTCTTTAAGAAGTTCTAAAGCCTTTTTCTTGTCACCGTTTGCGTCTTCAAGGGCTTTTTTAACATCGTGAATACCGAGTCCGGTTTCGGCGCGTAGTTCTTTAATCTGGTCAACTGAGATGGCCATTCGTCCTCCTTCTTACTTAGTTTTCTTGGTAGCTTTTTTGGCAGCTGGCTTTTTAGCAGCTTTTGGTTCGGCTTTTTTAGCAGCCTTTTTTGGTTCTTTAACTTCTTTGGCAGCAGTTTTCTTGGTTGAAGCTTTTTTCTCGGCTTTTGGTTCTTCTGGAGTTTCCTCGGAAACTTCTTCAACCTCGGCCTCAACTTTGGCTTTCTTTGAACCAGGAACTTCAACCATGGCGCGCAAGATTAACTCGACAGCTTTTGGAGCGTCGTCGTTAGCTGGAATTGGGTAAGTAACCTTGTCTGGGTTCATGTCGGTGTCGGTGATAGCCATAACCGGAATATCGAGCTGGTTAGCCTCGGCGATGGCAATGCCATCTTCGCTGGCGCTAGCAAGAATAATTAGATCTGGCATAGCTTTCAAACCGGCCAAACCTTGCAAGAAACGATGATAACGAGCTAATTTACGCTCGGTCATAAGACGGTCTTTCTTGGTTAATTTAGCGGCTTTTGGACCGGCCAAAAACTCTTCGATATCTGTCATGCGCTTTATGCTCTCTTCGATGGTAGCAAAGTTGGTTAAAGTGCCACCGAACCAGCGCTCGTTGATAAACGAGGCACCGATACTTTCGGCAACTTCACGAACAACGCCACGAATGGAACGCTTGGTGCCAACAAAAAGAATGCTTTTACCGCTCTTTCGGTGAGCATCAATAATTTTCTGAGCGTTTTCAATTGCGTTCTGAGTCTGCTCTAAATCGATTAAAGCAACGTTGCTCTTAACCATAAATACAAAACCTTTGGCTTTAGGATAGGTCAATGAACGGTGATGTCCGAAGTGGGCGCCGGATTCGGCGAGTTCAATAAGTGTTGGCAATGCCATAATTACTTAGCACCTTTCTTGGCTGGTTTAGCAGCTTTAGTGGCTTCTGTTTTATCGAGACGAGCTTTGAAGCGGTCAAGACGTCCAGCGGTGTCCATAATCTTCATCTTACCGGTATAAAGCGGGTGGCAAGCGGAACAAACTTCAAGACGATACTCTGGCACAGTTGCGCCAATCTCAAAAGTGTTGCCGCACGAACAAACGGCCTTTGCCTGAAAATATTGTGGATGGATGTCTTTCTTCATTTACTAGGAAATTGTATCAGATTGCTAACAGGTCATCAAGAGAAAAGGCCACCCGGGAACCGGGTGGCGAAAGTAGCTTAAAAAGCTATAAGCTCAAGTTGCTCGAACCGAACGTCTTCTTTCCAACTCACGGAATCCAGCCTCCACTTGTCCTAGTTCTTCCCCGAGAAATCGGCCGCCGAGCATAATGTATCTGAGCATAGTCCAACGGAAGATTCTGCCTCGTAACGTAGGCTCAGACCACTCCTTTTCAGGAAGTCTTTTAAGTTGCCAGAAATATAGTTTCTCAAATATTTTATATTTCATCTTGAGAAACCTCGCCTTACGTCGAGATTTTTTATATTCTACAGTACCAAAGAACAAAGATCTCACCTCCAATGGGGCAATTTAAACATTTTTATACGTGTAATTCAACCTGTTCTCTGGTAAAATGTACCTATGAACGAGAAGGAATCGTCGGCTACGCCTCGGAGCTCTCGCCCTGCGGACTCGACATTGCTCGAACAACTTAAAGAAGCCGAAGAGCTGTACGCAAGTACGGACGACCGCGATATCCGCGATTTGGCCCAAGACGAGATCAACAAACTCAAGCGTCAACTTGACGCCGCCAATCCACTCAACCAGCGTAACGCCATTCTTGAAATTCGTGCCGGTACAGGTGGCGATGAGGCTGAGCTATTTGCTCGCGAGCTGTTACGTATGTATCAGCGTTACGCCGAGCGCATGGGCTGGAGAATGGAATTGGTTGAAAGCAGTCTCTCCGAACTTGGCGGCATTAAATCGGCCGTGGCTATCATCAAAGGTGATGGCGCCTACTCGAAACTTCGTTTTGAGGGCGGTGTTCACCGAGTTCAGCGCGTACCAAAAACCGAGAAATCTGGTCGTATTCACACCTCCGCCGCTTCTGTTGCCGTGCTACCAGAAGTTAAAGAAGTCGACGCCCAAATAAATCCAAGCGATCTTCGCGTAGATGTCTACCGCTCCGGTGGTCACGGTGGTCAGGGTGTTAACACCACCGACTCAGCCGTTCGCATTACCCATATTCCAACCGGAATTGTTGTTACCTGTCAGGATGAGCGCTCTCAGCTCAAAAACAAAGACAAAGCTATGAACGTTTTGCGTGCTCGTCTGTGGGAGCGTCAACAGGGCGAACAGAACGATTCTGTCGGCTCAATGCGTCGCGATATGATTAAATCTGGCGACCGCTCCGACAAAATCCGAACCTATAATTTCCCGCAAAGCCGTATCACTGACCACCGTATTAACAAATCTTGGCATAATATGGACGCGATTTTGGACGGAGATTTAGAAAAAGTAACGGAAGCCCTACAAGAAGCTAATCTTGGTATATCTACAGATGAGAACAGTTGAAGAGGCCGTTAAACAGGCAGCTTCTCGACTTGAGGATGCCGGATATATTCATGGCGCTCGCGAAGCCGAGATATTTTTATCTGAAATTTTAAAAGCCGATACCGGTTCGCTGGTTGGCAAATACGACGACCAGCTCGACGACGCCACCTTCGACACCCTAATGGAAGCTGTGGCCAAACGCCTCAACGGCGCCCCAGTTGCCTATATCGTCGGCGATCAGGCCTTTATGGGCTGGAAACTGAAAAGCGACGAACGTGCGCTTATCCCCCGTCCAGAAACCGAGCAGCTAGTTGAACAACTTATCCATGAGATTAAGGATTACAAATTAGAGCACGGCGACTTTCTTGAAATCGGTACTGGCGCCGGCCCAATTGCCTTAGCCCTAAAAAAATATTTCCCTGGCGCAACTATCACTGCCACCGATATCTCTGAGGATGCTTTAGATCTAGCCGCCGAGAACGCTAAAAAATTGAAAGTCGATGTTGAATTTATTCAGAGCGATTTATTCGAGAACGTCCCAGAAAAAAAATACGACCTTATCGTCGCCAACTTACCTTATGTTCCAACCCAGAAACTAGCTTTTGTTTCAGAACAGATTTTAGATTGGGAGCCAATGATTGCTATCGAGGCAGGCGAAGACGGTATGCTTTACATCAAGCCATTCCTCGAGCAGATCGGTAAATATCTCAAGAAAGACGGTATCGCTGCTATCGAATTCTGGCACACTCACGGCGACCCAGTAAAAGATATCGCCGAAAAAACTCTGCCAGGCTACGAAATAGACGTCCGCAAAGACCTAGCTGGCTTCGACCGTTACGCTTTCTTTTTACCAAACTAGAAATTTATTTTTCGTACAAGCACCATGTGCAAAGGCCAGGGGGCTGATTTGCGAAGTCGCCCCCTAGGCCCTTGCGACCCTACCCCCACTCGCCCTCACAGAGGTATGGAGAAAATCCTTAACGAAATTTTTAAACATTGAACTGACGGCCAACTAAAAATTTCTCGGATTTCCATTGATTATTAGTAGATTCCTGCCATAATTTCTTCAAATCTTCGGCCGAGGAGGCAAAGAATGAACGTTGTTATGCTACTCATGCTTTGTGTCATTGTAGATACTACGGGTGCGATCGATAAAGCTAGAGGTCATTGCTTTGAGCTATGCGAGTCGCTATTACTAGGTGCGACAAAGCTTTTAGTAATAGCTATGACTGGTGCTTGCGCAGCACAAACGTATTATCGTACATTTAATTACCCGTTTTATGCTGATGTCATAGGCATACTTATCGTCTCCCTAGTGGTTTGGATGATTAACATAGCGAGACGCCCCCTTTTGAGACGCTATTTCACGGCGGGGAATATCAAAAACTAGCACCTGGCCCATCAAAACCGATTTTCAATCAGTTTTGATGGGCCTTATTTTTAATTAGAAAATCCCAGAAATTGTGATGTAACGTGCCGATTAGGCTTTGCGATTTCGCCTGGATTTTCTCCTCACGCCCGTGGCAGCGTTTCGGGGTAGGGAGTGTGAGGGCCTAGGGGCCGGCTCGCAAAAAGGCCCCTGACCCTCACAAAAAGGGTGCGGGCCTCCCTGCAAATTAAATTTAGTTCCCTAGCGTTCCCAGCGTCAGGCTAAGAGTCTGGCTTTTACCACCACGAAGAATCGTGATGGAAATCTTGTCACCAGGATTAAAACTCTGGATTACAATCGACAACGGATTATTCTGGTCAATATTCGTGCTATTAACCTTGGTTATAATGTCGTTGTTTTGTAGTCCGGCCGTAGCAGCTGGCGAATTAGCAGAGATAGCCGAGCCACCACCAGAAGCTGTAACTAAGGCGCCGTTATTTGCTGGCAAGCTTAACGACTTAGCAACCGTGCTAGTGATAGTTTCGTATTGAACGCCAATGTAAGGACGCAAAATTTTTCCGTTCTTGGTGTAGGAATCGAGCGACTGTTTTAGAACGTTTGACGGAATAACGAAGCCTAGGTTCTGAGCATCGCCAGCAATGGCGGTATTAATTCCAACGACTTGACCCTGCAAATTCAACAACGGACCACCAGAGTTACCTGGGTTGATGGCTGCGTCCGTCTGAATTAAGCCTTCCAAAGTCTCGGTATTGCCGTTGCCGTCACTTGGGGTGGCGGTTCTATTCAAACCAGAAACTACACCGGAAGTAACGGTATTCTGGAACTGGCCAAGCGCGTTACCGATAGCAATTACCCACTGACCAACCTGCAATGAGCCAGAGTCTCCAAGGTTAGCAACTGGCAAGCCATGGGCGGTTACCTTCAAGAAAGCAATGTCCGTTACTGGGTCAGTTGCCACAACCGTAGCGTCGTAGTTAGTACCGTCAGAAGTAGTAACTACAAAATTCGTGTTACCAGTGACTACGTGTTTATTAGTAGCAATCAGGCCATCGCTGGTTAAAATCATACCGGTACCAGAGACTGTTGGTGCTTGAATAACGCCGAATCCAAAAACGTTTTGAACCGAGGTAGCTTTACTGGTAACACTAACTACTGCCGGCGACACCGCTTTACTGGCATCAATAACAGCCGACGACTCTTGAACATTTATCGTCTCATTATTGGTCGTATTTATTGTGAAGGTTTTTAAATTGTTTAGACCTAAGCTGGTTCGGATTCTTTCACCTGTTTGAGTAGCCGACAAAAAATATAAAACAAAAAGCACCCCAATTGCGCTAATTAAAATAACGGACAACCCTTTGGCAGCCCATATTCCCAACTTTTTACCGTCTAATTTAATTTTAATTTCTGGTTTTGGCATTAGTCTTTTTTCTCCTTCTTATGATCTGTCATCGCCCGCAACACGCCGTGTACGGCGGTCGTTACCGTACCGATATTAACGATTGCTGGCACAATTTCTTCAACAAATTTTTTAAAAGTTTCTTGCAGGTGATCGAGTTTATAAACAAGTTTATTGGCTCGATATAGTAATGAGATCAAGAATCCAAGGGCAATAATAAACCCTATCAGAACTGTAATTGAAAGATAATTAATTACATCAACTGTGCTCATCTACCCCCTCACTCTTTTTTGTATTACTATCCATGCCGCTTTATCGAAAGTTGAGTTTGGGAAAATATGAAGCAGGCCCTTATCATCTCGCAAACGAATTTTGCGGGCGTCCATTCGTTCGATTACCCCTTCAACATCCTCTATTTTTAGGCGATCGCCAACTTTAAAGTCCGGATCTTCTGCTAAGAATAAGCCTGACACCAGATCCTGAACGAAGGCTGAAGAGCCGCTCGAGATAGCCAAGCCAAGAATAACTGTTCCGCCAGACAAGGCTAGTGCTATCTGAGTAAGGCCTACTTGTTGCATAATTGCCGCCAACAAGAATAGCCATAGGGCAATATTAATAACTGTCATGAGGATCCCTTTCATCGCCTCGTTTGCCCTAGAAACTCTTATGGCGCCGCCAATTACCAAACTGATTACTTTTATTAGAATGGTACCCAAAACTAGGGTTAAAATTATCTGCGGTGCTTTATCCCAAGCAAGCTTCAAGATGCTGAAGATTTGATCCCCAAAAGAAGTAAACGACATAAGTCTATCATAGCAAAATTAATTAATTCTATTACCCATTATTGGCTACTAGCCGAGTCAACCAGGCCCTCTAGTGTCTTTCTAATTTTTCCGCAGTTGCCGTGTTTTATTATTCCTAAATAAGACTGGTAAGTGCCGTCTTTCTGGTTAGCCAACATCTTTCTATACATCCTTCTTTTTGTTGCCGTTCTTAGTACCCGGTAATTGGGAAAATTCACCCAGCCAAGAAAATCTACGCCCGACGCCAAGGCCTTAATGTAAACTTTGTCAGGATGAAGTTTCAGTTTCAAGCTTTGAGTCAAGAAGCTCTCTATTTTTAGTTGGAGAGTTACCAGCTCCGCCCTATCAGCCGATAAAACAATAAAATCATCGGCATACCGAATATAATACTTAACTTTTAAAACTCGTTTCACAAATTGATCGAACTCGTTCATATAAATGTTTACCAGAAGCTGACTCGTTAAATTACCCAACGGTAGACCAACACCAACCTTTCCTTCGGTACAAAAGCTGTCAATAACTTGCCCTAGAAGCCAGCGTGTTTCGTCATCACCAATATGTTTAGCTAAGATATTTTTTAGAATTTGATGGTCAATATTGGCAAAAAATTTCCGAATATCACACTTTAGTATCCAAGCTGTTCTGGTGTGGTTACGAGAAACTTTACAACCAAAGTCTCTAAAACGATTAATGGCTTTATGAGTACCCTTGTCGATTCGACACGAATACGAATCGAAGATAAATTGCCGATCAAAATACGGATATAAAATCCGGTAAATCGCATGATGAGCTAACCGATCACGAACAGTTGCCTTGTGAATATCCCTTGGTTTTGGGTCATTAATCTTGAATGGCTGATAAGAACTATGACGATAAGTTTTGTCGACGAGGTCATGGTGAAGTTTTAGAATATTATCTGTTAAGCGAAGAGAGAACTCGGCCACATCTTTTCGCCCGCGTTTGCCGCACAGAAACTCTTGCCACGAGATAAGTAAATTCTCGAAAGACGTGATATTGTTGTAAGAATGGCGAAGCCACCTACTCTCTCTCTCTCTCTCTCTCTCTCTCGGATCCGCTTCCATTGTTAGCCGAATAAAAGATGGGTATCTGCTTTGGATTAAGATTGCGGTTCATATCCCAAAGAACAACAGATATACACTCGGCCAGAGAATTGAGAATAAATTTCTAGACATACTTGAAGCCATCTATATTGCTTATTTTAGCGAAAAAAGTGAAAAACCGCCCAGGGTTTCGGCTTGCATAATCCAGCTTGATGCTTTGAAATTTCTGATATCAGTAGCCTGGGAGGGGAAGTTAATTTCTCAAAACCAATATCAGGAAATTGCGCTAAAATTAGACGAAATCGGGAAGATGCTCGGCGGTTGGCGAAACTCCCTCAATAACCCGGACAAGAAAAACCGCGCCAGCTAGTGACACGGAAAAGAAAGACTTTCGTAGACGGAAGACAAACTGACCGTCCAGATTCCACTTGTTGTCTGGCTTCGCCCAATTGTTGTTGAGCCACAAGCCATTGTCGTTCGAGTTAACGTTGAAGACGTTCGGATTGCCGTTCCGGTCAGTTAGTGTGTAACGTGCCGTCTTAACCACCGCCCATGCAGTTCGTCAGTTCACGAAAGGCATTAAGCTGTATCTTATTTGGGATCTAAAATCCACCAGCACACCACACCAAGTTTCTCTTTTTATGTACACTAATTACCAATCCACTGCCGGGAGCCGTGGCCACTGGCACCCTCAACTGGCAACCGCCAGAAAGGTCTCGAAAAGTCGTAACCGTTCGACACAACCAATCCAGAACCAGCTTACAAAAAATTACGTTCGGCGGCTACGCCGCGAAGGGTCAAAGTATCGAAGAAATTAAGTTTCAGACTGAGGCACAAAGGGTTTAGGAGCCTCAGTATCCGGAGAAACTTGGCGTAGACGGAAGACAAACTGACCGCCCAGAAACCACTTGCTGTCTGGCTTCGCCCAACGGTAGTTGAGCCACAAGCCATCGTCGTTCGAGTAAACGTAGAAGACGTTCGGACGGCCGTGCCGGACAGTCAGCTGTTTCATCGCAATGCGATAATAATCGCCTAATGGCTGCTCTGAATCTTTTAATCTTTGATGCGGGCCGGTTTCGGCCGGACATAGTTCTAGCCCCAGTTCGGCGGCTCGAGCATAGATTTCGTCAGTAGTCGGGTTCTTGGTAAAGCCCAAATCACCAACTTTTAACCTGACCAGGCTGATTTCCTCGGGATTCTCCAGAGTGGTAAAATCTGGACTATTGAGCATGTCCCTGGCATAGTCGTAAATTTTCATGCCTTTTTCTTCAATCTCCGCCACCAGCTCGTCTTTGGTTTTGCCGCCAATCTCTAACTCGCTTAGAGAAACTTTGCCTTCGGGAAACTTAGTAAAAATATGTTCGATATTAAACTCGGCAATCTTGGTAAATATTCCTGGTTCGAGTTTACCGACAAAAGCCTTGGTTGTTTCGTTAATTTCGGTGACCGAACGAGCAATTTGGTTCGGTTCACATTCAAACACTACTAGAATGTCCTTATCTGTGTTACGAGTTGCGCGAAGCTCAGTGATTCTAGGATCTCGCTCGTAGCCAAAACCTTGTATAGGATTATCTATCTCGTACAGGAAGGTTAAGTCGCCCTTAGTAAGTTCTTGATCGCCCTGGATTTTCTTCTCTATGTACGACAACATTTGCATGTCATACGCTTTCCTCTCGTAGACCTTGCCATCGGGAAATTCCTCCATTTTTCCTCGCACCACCTCGGCAATATAAGGATCAAGGTTCTGGTCGCCGGCGATACCTCTAACTTCTGCAATCGAGTCGCCTTGCATACGGATAGCCGCCCGAGGAATCTTAGCCTCATTATTATCGTCAATCGAGTAGTAAACAAAGAAATCGCCCTCATCCAACTGAGTTTGGGCGGTATCTAGGTTAGCCGTGCACCACTCCAAAGGATAGCCGTCGAGTGAGTCAACGAGCGGGTGCGGATCAGAGCCTTGATCGTATTTAACCCAACGTCCCCGTGTTTCTTGTAGACCAGCTTCAGAATACTGAGGCATCTCGATTAAGAATTGGGCATAAATTTTTGAAAAGTTTTCAGTAGATAGTAGACTTTGGAAGTCAGGGTCAACTAGCTTAAGGCTTTGATTCGGCACATCTTGTCGTTCAATTTTTGGTTTAGATTTTTCATCTAGCCTCTGACCTAAGACACTGACAGTTAGAGCTAGGGCTCGGGGGTTAAGCAGAGGAAAGGCAGCTGTTGTGCCCTTGCCTTTTTCACGCTTGGCAAAACGGGCGGTAACTTTACCGTTCTCATCTTCTTGCTTTTGCAGCTTGCCCATCTCCAGCACTGAACGCATAGCCCAATACTTAGCCCAGTCCGGATATTGGGCATCGGGAGATGAGACGTATTTAACCCACTTATCTAAGCTGGTTACTTGATCACTAATAATCTGGTTGGTTTTCCTTTCGCGAAACTCATCTGTGATTTCAACATCACCATAGCCTAGCTCACGAGCAATTCTTTGCTCTAAAATAAAGGCCGATTCAGGGACTTCTTCGGGCTTAATCACAAAATTACTGTGTAATACCTTTTTTAGTGCTTCGATTCCACGCTGGCGTTTCTCCCGATCTTCGCGGTCGTTAATTTCCGTGAAACGATGTAGGTAGTTTTCAATTCTGGAATTTGGATCTTGGCCAATAGTTTCCGGATCTTCGCCTTCTTCAGTAGCTTGTTCATTCCGGTAGTTGGTTCGCTCAGCCGCTGCCTGGACTTCTGGAGTGTTATGCAGATTATATTTCTCCTTCAAAAAATCCGAGCCTTCTCTTTCCATATTATTATATTAGCCTCATTTTTAGCTGTTTGTATTGCCAAGAGCCTTTTTCAACTCGTCGCGAACCTGTTGGATGTTGGCGCGACCCTTGGTTGCGGCCATAACTTGACCAACTAAATACTGGAATACAACTTCTTTGCCGGCTTTATACTCTTCAACCTGTTTCTGGTTTTTATTTATTACGTCTTTGACCACACCACTCAAATCTTCGTTTTGGGCAAATTCAGGGGCGATTTTCTCGATTGATTTGCCTTCGGTAACAGCTTTTTCAACAATTTCAGCAACCGTATCTTTTGGCCAGCCGTTTTGCTTACGCAAATTTAGTAAAGCTTCCTGATTCTCTTGGTCTAATTCGGCAAACTTAGGGATAGCCAAGAATAGTTTTCCGGCTTCGATTGCCATATCTTTATCCTTACCGGCCAGCTCCATAACAAGTGCAAAGCCGTTTTTATCAACAACGGCACCGATAACTTCTTTGTGCAGACCAAGCTCTGCTAACTTGGCACGCTGCTCGTCAGGCAAAATATGGGTCGTTTCAACAGCATCTAAACTTGTGGCCACCATCGGCAGATCTGGCTCTGGGAAGTAACGGTAATCAGCACTAGTTTCCTTGGTTCGCATAACAACGGTTTTTCCCTTAACGTCGTCCCAACCTCTGGTTTCCTGGCGCAGTTTTTCGCCGCCTTCCAACGCCTCGATTTGGCGGTCGTACTCGTATAAAATTGCCTTCTCCACCATACGGAACGAACCGATATTCTTAACCTCAACCTTAGTACCGAGCACGTCAGTTTTTGAAACCGAGATGTTGGCCTCGCAGCGCATTTGGCCTTTTTCCATATCGGCACTGGAGATTTTTAGAGTTCGGAAGATTCTTTGTAGCTCCTGGCAGAACTTTTTAGCCGCTTCAGCGGTGTGAAAATCAGGCTCGGTTACGATTTCTAATAGCGGCACGCCTGCTCTGTTGTAGTCTACTAACGAGTGAGTTTTATCGGCAGAGTGCGAAAGCTTGCCGGCGTCTTCTTCAAGGTGTGCATGATTTAAATGATAAGTTTCGCCGTCGATTGTAATCTGGCCACCATCAACTAATGGCAAAGTAGACTGAGATATCTGGTAGCCTTTTGGCAGATCGGGGTAAAAATAGTTCTTTCGGGCCCAGAAAGTTTTTGGCGCGATATCGGCCTTTATTGCTCGGCCAAACCTTATTACCATCGCCACTGCCTCTTTATTTATCAGCGGCAACGCACCTGGCAAACCGTAGCAAACCGGACAAACATTAGTGTTGGCATCTGAGTGAAACGGGTCGTTGGCGCAACCACAGAACATCTTGGTCTTAGTTTCAAGTTCGACATGGATTTCCATGCCCACGGTTAATCGCCACTCACTCATCTGATGCTCCTAATGGCCGATATCCCAGCCTTAAATGATTCAAAATACTTAGTTTTCTCCCAGTCAGCCACAAAGCTACCGGCATCATGAACCAGCTCGTTTCGTTTAATGTGTGCTTGCCATAGGCCGTTATAAGCTGTTCGTGGCATCTTGTCGCGCAGATTTTTCAAGCGCTCACCCATGGTTTTGCCTGGAACTTCTGCCTCTTTAAGGATCGAGTCCACCAGAACATCGCTCTGAATTATTAGCTGTTTGGCACTGGCCTGATCCGTTGAATTGGCAAACATGTCTAATTGACGAACCTTGCCTTCAACGGCTAACCAATCAACCTTCTTGAAGGAGATTCGAGGATTTATGCCAAAGAATTTTTTGAAGAATTCGCTCATCGGTGTAAAAGTTTTTGCCCAATTTCGTGTAAATGTCCGCTGACATAGTAGCCAATTACAAGAAGCACTACTGTGCCAAAGAACGTAAACAAAGCCTTTTTTGTTGCCTTATAAATCGGCGCCATTCGTTCTTCACGTCGCTGCTTGGCAGCCAATTTTTCAGCTGCAATCTCTTCTAGTCGCATCTCTTTGCGTTCTCGTTCTTTTCTACTCATGGTTTCCTTTCATGGTAATCCGTGTCTTTTTGATACTCCTTGGCAATAGCAATCAACAGGTTGTCGTTCTTCTTGGCGGCGGTTATTTGACCGCCTATTGGTAAGTTATTTTTGGAAAAACCAATCGGTAAAGATATCGCAGGTACGCCAGCTAGGTTTACGGCCACAGTCAATAGGTCAGATTGATACATCGCCAACGGATCTTGCGATTTAGCGCCAATGGCAAACGGTAGGGTTGGCGTGGTGGCCGAAATCATTAAATCGACATCTTTAAACGCCTCAGCGTATTCATGCTCAATCTGTTCGCGAACATTTGTTGCCTGCTGGTAGTAATCATCGTAATGGCCAACCGATAAGGCAAACGTCCCTAATAGAATACGGCGCTTCGTCTCTTGGCCAAATAATGCTCGGGTATTTTTGTACTGATCGAGTAATTTCCCAGCCGAAACACTTTTTTGGTAGCGAACACCGTCAAAGCGAGATAAGTTGGCAGATACTTCGGCAGGCTGAATAACATAGTAGGCAGGCAAAGCAAACGGCAAAGACGGCAAGGATATCTCTTTAACAGATGCGCCCTTAGCCTTGAGCCACTCCAGAAACGATTCTGTTGCAGCTTTAATCTCTGGATCAATCTTCAAGTCCCAAAGTTCTTTTGGCAATCCAATTTTTATTTTTTTGAAATCTAATTTAGCAGGTTCGTATTTGTAATCTATGGTAGTTTGGTCAAAATCGTCTTTACCTGAAATTACGGCGAATACTCGCTCTATGTCTTCGGCTTTTCTGGCAAGCGGCCCAATAACATCGAGTGATGAAGCCATGGCGATCAAACCGTACCTGGAGACGCTGCCATATGTTGGCTTCAAACCTGTTACGCCACAGAAGGCGGCTGGCTGACGAATCGAACCCCCAGTGTCCGAACCAAGGGCAACGTCGCACAAATCTGCGGCTACCGCTGCCGCTGAACCACCACTAGAGCCACCTGGAACCAAGCCTTTGCCCCAAGGGTTCTTGGTCGCCCCAAAGGCCGAGTTCTCGGTTGAAGAACCCATGGCAAATTCATCAAGGTTGGTCTTTCCCAGGAAATTAGCTCCAGCCGCGCGGAGTTTTTTGATTACAGTTGCATCGTACGGTGCCACAAATCCCTCGAGAATCTTCGAAGCGGCGGTCGCCTGCCAACCTTTTACTAAAATATTATCTTTTATTG
>CAIMEH010000022.1 GCA_903839975.1 uncultured Candidatus Berkelbacteria bacterium | reverse complement strand
CTTACTGTTTCAATAGCTTACAGCAAACGTCATTTTTGTCAATACCCGATTCTGCCAAATTTCTGCCTTTTTTAATAACTAAGTTTAGTGATAAAGTAAAGTTGGCGAATTTTTTAAAAGACAACATTTGCAAACAGAACGATATAATCATTAGGTACCATACAGGAATATGGTTTCCAAATGGTGGAGATGGCTATGGCCATTTTTCTGTAATTACTGAATATAACGAAAAGACGGGAGTGGTGACGATTGGCAACCCAGAGATGCCTCACTTCAGGCCGGAAAATCTAGATAAATTGCTTTACGCAACTTCGGATAAAGCTGATGGCACCTTAAGAGGGTTTTATGTGATCGCCTGCTCCTAACTTTTCAATTATGATCGTAGGAGGGTCTGAGGTTGGGGGCTTTGCTGTGGTACTATTGGAATATGACAAACTATACTTACGATGAGCTATTTCAGAGAAACATTGGTGTTTTTACTCAAGAACAACAAGATAAAATTCGTAATCTAAAAGTGGCAATTGCTGGTGCTGGTGGGTTAGGAGGCCCGGTTGCGTATAACATAGCAAGACTAGGAGTAGGTTCGATAAAAATTGCTGATCCGGATAAGTTTGAAGTCTCGAATATTAATAGGCAGTTTGGTGCCTACGTCGATACAGTTGGTGAGTTTAAGACTGACGCAATATCGAATGAACTCAAACGTATTAACCCCGAGCTGGACGTGAAGACTTGGAATAATGGAATAAATGCTGAGAATATAGATGAGTTCTTGGAAGGAGTCGATCTAGTTATAGATGGGATAGATTTTTTTGAGGTCGAAGTTGAGCTACTCTTGCATAAGAAATGCAGAGATAAGGGTTTGTGGATATTTACCAGTCAAGCTGCAGCGGAGATACTTACATTTACTTCATTTGATCCTAAGGGTACTGCATTGGTAGAAAAATTAGATATGGAGAACTTTAATATAAGGAACCTCATATCAGTGTTCTTTCCTAAGCTTCCAAAGATAGCGACAGAAGAGGCATTGAGTGAGCTTAAAACAGGTAGCGATGTCCATATTTCCTCACACGCGACTCCTCCTCCCTTTGGTGGTGCTCTATTAACTGAGCAGGTTATTACAAAAGTGATTTTTAATAAGAGCGTTACTGTGTTCCCAGAAATAATGTTCATAGATCTTTCAGTGCCGGAAATTGGATATAGCTAATGTCATCCTTGCAGTCTTTCTCGATAGTTATAGCACTGACTAATGTAATACTCGGATTACTAGCACTCTACAAAGGGAAAAGAAGCAAAACAAGTGTTGTTTTCTTCTTGCTCACCCTATCTATTGGACTTTGGCTAATAGCTAATCTACTTTCCAGTGTATTTATAGGCTCTGATCTTGTAATTTTTTGGTCAAGGACAACAAATATGTTCGCAACTTGGGCAGTTTATTTATTTTTGTTGCTTGCATTGTTTTTTCCGGAGGATTCGTCATCTGGGGCAAAAAGAATTGCATACCTGTCTTTAATTTTTCCAATAACGCTATCGATACTTATATATACAAAATTATTCATTTCTGGGTTAATGGGAAGCGCCGGCAACTACAGCTTGACTCTTGGTGGGGCTGTATACCTACACTTAGGCTATTTAATAGCTACCATAGTAGCTTCAATTGTTTTGCTTTCTGGTAAATATATTAAGTCGGACAAAGCTACCAGGGGGCAAATAAGGTATATTTTATTTGGCCTGGGCTCAACTGCTGCAGCTTCACTTATTCTAAGCGCGATTTTGCCACTTGTATTTCATGTCGACATCGCATCTAATTATGCGCCACTAGGGACAGTCTTTTTTATAGGATTTACGTCCTATGCAATTAATATGGGGGGGCTTTTTAACACTAAGACCGTCTTGGCTGAATTTGCTGCCGTAGGCCTTATACTTATAAATGGTGCACAGGTCTTGTCTTCCCCTAGCTACTCTCAGTTGTTATATAGATCTTTAATATTACTTGTGGTGTCTTGGTTCGGCTATCTGCTAATCAGATCTGTTCGTGAAGAGGTTGATCGTCGTGAGGAAGTTGAAAAACTTGCAGAGGAAAAGACGGCGGCGTTGGGGGAGCTGGAGCAGCGAAACAAGAACTTGGCCACGCTGCAGAAGATATCTGACATTGTTTTGAACGAGACGGATATGAAGAGCATGGCACAGCATATTATGGACGGGCTGCCAGATCAGCTGGAAGGTTGTATTGGGGCGCTGCTGGCGATAGTCAAAGAAGGGCACTTGGTTGCATTTGCATTTTCTGCCGACGGTTATACCGACAAAGTTACTGCTTTGGTTGGGCAAGATTTGGCCAAGTACGACAATCCAATTACTCGAGGCTTTAACAAGATGCACGACGCTTTGCTGGACAAGAAAACTTATCATTCGGACGATTTGTCTGAATTTCTTTCGCCACCAATTCAAAAACCAATTGCTATGAATCTGCAGCGGATGATTGGCGCTAAACACATTGAAGCTATCCCGCTTTATGCCGGTGGTGAACCTTTCGGCGTTATGACTTTTGTCTTTAAATCGCCAAAAGAAGAGATCCATTCCAAGAATTTGGATATTGCCGACTCGATTGCTGACGAGATGAGCTTGGCCATTCAGCGTGCTCAGGCTTTTGAAAAATTAAAGGAAGCCAACGAGTACTTGACCCAGCTCGACAAGATGAAAGACGAGTTTATCTCTATGGCCTCACACGAGCTAAATACGCCGCTGGCGGCCATAGAGGGTTATTTGTCGATGATTCTGGACGAAGGTATGGGCAAGGTTGATGCCAAGAGTAAGGAGTACTTAACTCGGGCCTACGATAGCTCTAAACGTTTGGCTAACCTTATTTTGGATCTTTTGAACGTCTCTCGTATCGAGCAAGGCAGGTTGAAGATGAAGTTTGCTCAAACCAATATGGTTGATCTGTCCGAGAGTGTAATTCATGAGTTGGAAATTAAGGCCACGGCCAAGAAGATTTATCTAAAAGTTGAGGGCGACAAAGCCAAAACTCCGTTGGTTTGGTGCGACCCAGATAGAATTCGCGAGGTTATTACAAACTTAACCGGCAACGCTATTAAATTTACCACCACCGGTGGCGTGACGATTAAAATTTCCAGCGATCCGAAAGTTGTCCGAGTGACTGTTTCTGATACTGGAAAGGGAATTTCCAAAGAAGGCCAAGAGAAATTGTTCCAGAAGTTCTCGCAGGTTAATCGCGATACCGACGAGCAGCAGGGAACTGGTTTGGGACTGTATATCTCCAAGAATTACGTCGATTTGCACAACGGTAAGCTATGGGTTGAGAGCGAAGAGGGCAAGGGCGCTAACTTTAGCTTTGAGCTGCCAATTTTGGACAAGCCACCACTTGAGGTTAAGGGCGCTGTTTTGGAAGGCGTTCAGCCACCTGCAGGTAGCCCGCAAGTTGTCGCTACTGCTACTGCGTCGCCAGTTGTTGCCCCGGCAGGTGAACCTGCGCCAGCAAGTAATGTTACACAGGCTCCTATGACAGCTCCGGCAACTGACGCATCACCTGTTGGCAACACGTATATCCCAACAGCCAATGTCTCAGCTCCACAAGTGGAGCTTCAAGACGATAAAATTCCAGACTACATTGCTAATGCTTGGCGTAACGACGTAAACCCGGCCGAAACTAACTCCGCCGGCGAAAAAACCGTGCCATCTGCTCCTGTTGCCACCCCAGCACCTGCTCCAGTGGTACCCACTGTTTCACCTGCCCCAGCTCCCGTCCCATCAATCGCCCCGGTTCCTAACCAAGCTGCACCAGTTTCTGTAGTAGCGCCAGCGTCAGCTCCTATATCTCCAGTTCCAGCCGCTCCTGCTCAACCAGCCTCTATTGTTGCCGAACCCATAGATCCCAAAAGCGACAACGCAGTTAAGAATAATAGTTAGCTAACCTTTGGCATAGCTTCGTCGCCAAACAGTATCTCGGATTTTATTGGGGTGTTAGCACCGATACATAGCTCCTTATACATGTCGTCACATGATAGATTCGATGAATCTTTTAATTTCAGCCCAAATGCCTCCACACAATTTTGTAATGACTTCTCGTCACCTTTTTTTAGCTCAAATTCTAACATTAAACCAAACGGAAATTCGTCTAAAGTGACCAGGATATTACTATTACTAAAGTTATGGCGTAGCCTCTCGTAGCTAGATATTCTAGGGCATTTTAATACGTTTTCCAGAAGCTCCTTTAATGGGTTGACGCTAATATCGTCTGGTAAGAAATCGACTTCTATCTCCTCTTCTCTTCTCATTCCGTCATTTGCGCTCTTTGGTATTCTGCGTTTCCAGGTCAATAGGTGCTGAACCTTATTTGATTTGTCCTTACCGAATAACTGTTCGCAGGGCAATATTGTGCGCAGTCTGAGCCGGCCATCGATTTCCGGGCTGTAAAAAGTGAACTCTGGGTTTGGGTTGTCGTACATCTCAGTAATTTCGTGGCAAGAATAACCGTATTCGTGTGATTTCTTGAGTCGTTCCAAGACCCCATTCTTATATGATTGCGGAAAATAATATCGCACTTCTTTCTCAATCTTCATAATACTCGAAATTATATACCCTTGTATCGAGAAATAGAACTCATTTTTTGCTAGTATTTGGATATTATGACACTGTCTATCACTTACGACTTAGAAAAGGAATTCGAGAATGTACTCGGGGGAATGGCGTCACTGAATCATGGTGGCAAAAATTCCAGGTTTACTGAAAAGATACTAGAAGCTGGTATAGATCCTAAAAATAGAGAAGAAGTAGTAGCTTTCTGCAATAATTACGTCTCGGAGAATAATATTTATATAGATGGCGAGTTAAAACTAATTGTTGAGGCATGGGAAAGAATTGAAAGCCAGTCGTTAGCTACTTTTAACTATTTATTTGG
>CAIMEH010000021.1 GCA_903839975.1 uncultured Candidatus Berkelbacteria bacterium | reverse complement strand
TCAAAACCAAAATGTTCTGAAACTTGATATGCAAGTCTCTCATTTGGGGCAAAAGAAGTGAAGCCATATTCGCCTTTCTTTTTCTCATTCTCTCCCGAAATTGGCTTAAATATGCCGAAATAATGGACATTACTTTCTTCAAGTTCCACGGGAATTATTTCTGAAGAAGCACCAGTTGTTTCAAGTATTTTTAATAATTCCACAAAGTTATCATGAGGTTGGATTATTTGGCCATATTCTTCGTTGTATTGTGAGTAAACGTCATCAATTTTTCCAAAAGTATGAAAATGCTCTGGTGATGATTGCTTAAATGTCTCAGTAATTAGCTCTTTGTCACCGTATCGGCTCTCAGTTATTTCTGGTGGTGAAATTTGCTCATCTGAAATATGAAAATTTTCTTGGTCCATGCTCTATTAGTATATATATTTCCTTAAATAAAAAAGCCCGTCCTTGGGCAGGACGGGACTTAGGCTACGCTTTTTTTGCTGACATCGGTCTCTTGTCCCCAAATGTCATCAAGCAAAGCTGCAAGAATCTTTCCATTTTCGGTTTTTAGATCCAAATCGTCTCGCAAGTTGTTAATTACGTCTTCGGCAAACGCAATCACATTCTCGTCCGTCAACCCCTCTTCATAGTCATCAATAAGTTGAAAGCAGTGTGAAAGTGTGTCGTGTAACTCACTTATCTCCTGGCTTCCGAAGCCAAATATTGAGTTGGCGTTTCGGCCAGTTTTACTTAGCCGTGTTTTTAGAGTTTCTAGATCCTCGATATTACCGATCATTTTAGGTGCACCTCCTTGCCCGCGATACGGGCAATCTGTTGAGCACCTACATTTTACTTATTAATCTAATCTTATCAATATCTAAACAACTAACTAAGCTCTGAAAGTTTTGTTCGGTCCTTTTGGATCTTTTTTAAGCGGATTATCTCGTCACGGAGAATTGCAGCCAATTCAAACTGTAATTCATTAGCTGCTTGTTTCATCTGACGTTCTTTATCTTTAATCATGGCGTCGATATTGCCCTTGGCGAGCTGTTTTTCGATATCATCCAGGCCGACTGATGTCTCTAGTTCGCGTTCGATGATGCTGGTGATCTCTTTCGAGATTGTTGTTGGAGTTATGCCATGCTTGGTGTTGTAGTCTAGTTGTATCTGACGGCGTTTATTGGTGACGCTAATGGCCTTCTCCATCGAGTCGGTAATTTTGTCGGCGTATAAAATAACTTGACCTTGAACGTTACGGGCAGCGCGACCGATTGTTTGAATTAGTGATCTTTCGCTACGCAAGAAGCCTTCCTTGTCAGCATCCAAAATTGCCACTAAGGAAACTTCTGGTAAGTCTAAGCCTTCACGTAGCAAGTTAACACCGATTAAAACATCAAATTTTCCTAGTCTTAGATCGCGAAGTATCTCAACACGTTGCATAGTCTCGATATCGCTATGCAAGTAGCGGACCTTAATATTCTGCTCTTGCATATAATCAGCCAAATCTTCGGCCATTTTCTTTGTAAGAGTGGTAACAAGAACGCGTTCTTCTTTCTCGACACGGTCTTTAATACGTTCCATCAGGTCTTTAACTTGGGTTCCAGCAGGCTGAATAATCAATTCTGGGTCCAATAGGCCAGTTGGGCGAATAACCATCTCTACGGTTTGCTCGGCTTTTTCGAGTTCATAGTTTCCGGGTGTGGCCGATGTATAAATAACTTGTTTTACTTTTTTCTCAAACTCAGCAAATCTTAGAGGGCGATTGTCGCGAGCGGAAGGTAATCGAAAGCCGTGCTCAACCAAAACGTCTTTACGAGCGGCATCTCCGTTGTACATCCCGTTGATTTGCGGAACGGTTACATGTGATTCATCAATAACAACAAAGAAATCCTCAGGAAAATAATCCATTAGGGTGTTTGGGGTGTCTCCAGGAGCTCGACCATCGAAATGTCGGGAGTAGTTTTCAATTCCGTTGCAGTAGCCAATCTCTTGAATCATCTCTAGATCGTAGTTTGTTCTTTGTTTTAAACGTTCGGCCTCAAGAATTTTGCCACGTTCATTTAAGCGTTTTAATTGGTGTTCGAGCTCGGTTTTTATCGAGTTAACAGCCGCTTCAATCTTCTCTGGTGGAGTTACGAAGTGACGTGAAGGATATATAACTGTCATCCGAACATCATCTACGACAGTGTTGGTAACTTGGTCTATCTCTTGGATTTTCTCGATGATGTCACCATTTAGGGATAATCGGATAATTCTCTGGGAGTTTGATGGCATTATCTCGATAATTTCACCTCTCACACGGAAATCACCGCGAGCTAGCTCGACATCATTTCGTTGGTATTGAAGGAAAACCAACTTGTCTATAAGTAGGTCACGGTCGATTTTCTCACCTTTACGAACAACTAAAGTGGCTTTTTGATACTCTTCGGCCGAGCCTAAGCCATAAATACATGAAACTGAGGCGACGATAATCACGTCACGCCTGCTCAGGACAGCTTGTGTTGCCGCGTGGCGCAATCTATCGATCTCGTCGTTGATCTGGGCCTCTTTCTCAATATAAGTGTCAGAATTGGGCATGTAAGCCTCTGGTTGGTAGTAATCGTAGTAGCTTACAAAGTATTCAACAGCATTCTTTGGGAACAACTGGCGAAACTCACTGGTAAGCTGGGCGGCTAATGTTTTGTTATGGGCTATAACAAGCGTAGGGCGGTTAACCTCTTTAATAATATTGGCCACGGTAAAGGTCTTACCAGAGCCAGTGACACCTAAAAGTACCTGGTCACGGAGGCCTGTTTTTAGGCCCTTAACCAGTTTTTCGATAGCTTGTGGCTGGTCGCCAGCTGGTTTCTTATCTGTAATTAAATCGAAATACATCTTAACGACTTCAGGAGATAAGAGAAAAATCTTGTATTTTTCATACATATATTTTACCAGATTAACAGGTGTAAAACGAGAACAGCCCTTGACAGCTATATTGAAGCTCTTTACTAATGTAATAGGTACGGCACAGGTGTGCTACCAAAAGTAAATGAATATAAAAACTGTGGGGGAGGAGGTGAATCAAATGGCATATAGCGTACAATCAAAAAAGTCCGGTAAGACTTATTACTTGCACTCTAGACTAGTCACGTTGCGTGGTGGTCGTGAACAGAGAATTTTCTTCTTTGCTCAGGACGTCCGTGATGGCTCGCTCGATTCCGTCCCCGCAGGTTACGAAGTTATGGAGAACTCCCGAACTGGTCTTCCAATGTTGAAGAAGTCCGCCTAGTTCGCGCATATCTTTCGAAAGATACTAAAAAATCCGCCTTCGGGCGGGTTTTTTAGTTGTCGATACATTAAGATGGCCTAGACGTTATATTGCCGTAGACATATACTATGAATAATTGATGAAGCGCTCGAATATATATCTGGCAGGACTAGCTTTAGTATTTGACCTTGCTGCCGTAATGGCGGGAATGCTCATTGCTTATAATCTTCGTGCTGATGGTACACAGCTATATTATTGGCCTTTTAGCTTATATTTAAGGTTTGTTTTGCTTACTCTGCCAGTTTGGCTGGTCGGTTTTTCGGCCGTTGGGCTATATAACGCTAGGGCACTACCAAAAGGATGGAACGCAATGGGTAGGCTCGTAATGGGATTGATACTCTGTTGGGGTGGAATTCTTATCTTTCTTTATTTATGGAGATCACCACAGGCTCAGTCACTTCCAAGACTTATTATTGCTTACGGCGTTATCCTAACCGCAATATTTAGCATTTTTGAAAGAGTTATTTTAACTGCAGTTATTAATTCGCTTTATCGTTCGGGTGTTGGCTCGGTTAAAACTATAATCGTTGGATCGGGAAACGATAAAGATCATTTCATTAGGGAACTTTACGAGAAACCACACCATGGCCATGAAGTACTAGCGATTTTCGATGGAAGCGAAAGTATTAAAAATCTAGATGAATATGCCGATAAATACAGGGTTGACGAGCTGATTATCGACTGTCCTAAGTTGCCGGAAATAAAACTACTTAGTTTACTGAATTGGGCAGAAAGTCGAGGTATAAATTTCGTACTAGTTCCATCAGTGTTATCTGTGCGGGCAACAAACGTCGAGATGGGCACGCTCGCCGGCACGCCGGTTATGTACTTCTTAAGGACGCCACTCGAAGGATGGCAACGTGTTTATAAAAGAATATTTGATATATTCTTCTCATTACTGGCATTAATCATTCTCTCACCTGTATTTTTGATATTAATTATCATTCAACTGCTAACAACTGGTACCCCTATCTTCTACCGTGAACCACGCATCGGCCAAGATGGCACAACATTTTATGTTCATAAAATAAGAAGTATGTATTCAGACTGGAGAAAGAAGTTTCCAAACGCGAAGGATTGGTCTGCTGACGAGAAAACCGACCCGAGAATTACTCCGTTTGGTAGAATAATCCGCAAAACCAATCTAGACGAGTTGCCTCAGCTCTGGGAGATATTTGTTGGCAAAATGAGCATTGTTGGACCTCGTCCGGAGCAACCAAAGTACGTCGCTAAGTTCTCCGAAGAGGTTCCAGATTATCTGAAACGCCATCATGTTAAAACCGGTTTGACTGGTTGGGCTCAAGTAAATGGATTACGTGGAAATACATCAATCTCGGAGCGAGTTAAATACGACCTTTACTACATCCAGAACTGGTCGATATTATTTGACATACGCATTATCCTAGCTACTTTTATTATGATATTTCGTCAGTTATTTCGTCCCGAAAAATGAAAAAAATTGCCCTTGTTCATGATTTTTTTACCCAATGGGGTGGGGGAGAGCGAGTATTAAAAACATTTACGGAAATATATCCGGATGCACCAATATACTTAATAGCCTACGACAAAAAACTAACAGACGAATTTTTGCCCGGTAAAAAAATAATCCCAAGTTTTTTGCAGAAATTTCCTGGTATGCCGAAACGTTTTAAATATTATTTAAACTTTATGCCCAAAGCGATCGAATCTTTTGATTTAAGTGAATACGACGTTGTTTTGTCTGACTCATCTGCCTACGCCAAGGGTTGTGTAACAAAAAAACCAACCAAGCATGTTTGTTATCTCCATACGCCAACAAGATACCTAACTAGCGATAAAGAAGAATATCTAAAATCAGCTCCTATTCCATTACCACTTATTGGTAAGCCAGTTGTTGAAGGTATTCTAAAAATGCTTACGAAATGGGACTTGGAATCTAGTAAAAGGCCAGACTTCTTAATCGCAAACTCAAACTATATTGCCCAAAGAACAGAAAAATATTATAAACGCACTCCAGATGCTGTAATATTCCCGCCAGTAGATATTAATAAATTTAGAATTTCTAATGAAATTGGAGATTATTGGTTGGTTCTAGGCCGCGCCGAGCCCTACAAGCGCACCGATCTAGCTATTGAAGCGGCTAATGCCCTAAATTTGAAACTAAAAATTGTTGGTGGTGGCACAAAACTGAATGCTCTTAAACAACTTGCTGGCCCGACCGTGGAATTTTTGGGCAGAGTAAGTGATGAAGAGCTAGTGGATTTGTATTCCCATGCCATAGGACTGATTTTTCCTCCAAAAGAAGACGCTGGCATGACTCCATTAGAATCAATGGCATCTGGTCGCCCAGTTATCGCTTACGGTGAAGGTGGAGCACTTGAATCCGTCAAAGCTGGCGTAAGTGGCGAGTTCTTCTACGAGCAAACTGTCCCAGCTCTCGTAGAAGTCATGCGAAACTTTGACCCCAAGAAATACAATCCGGAGAAAGTTCGCGAACACGCGATGCAGTTTAGCTCGGATAACTTCAAGAAAAAAATCCAAGAGATTGTTAATAATATTTAAGTCAACCCTCTGACACTGGACATATATTTGCGTGCATTTAGAATAAATTTGTCATATCAATCCAAGGAGGAGATATGGAAAATGTTTGTTCTTTAATTGACGAAAGTAAAGCTGAAATTTCTGGCAAGCTGGACGTATGGCGAAAAGAGGTTGAATCGGTTCTCGAAAATCTCGAAATTGATATTGCTAATAAACGCAAACACGTTAAAGAAAATGCTGGCCCAATCAAAAGGTGGTGGGACGACCTAATTTTACCTACGAGGAACACTTTTCGTAAGGAACTTGAGGACGACATCTCTAAGCTGAATAATCTAAGCAGAATCAGAGACTGTCTCTGGTCGGCTAGTAACTTCTTGGGAGGGGCACGTTATAGAGCTTGTCTAGAACGACTTCAGGAAATAAGAAAAAATGGGATTCCTGACTTGGCCATTTATCGAGACTACCTTTCTATAGATTTAGAAATGCTAGATCGATTTATCGAACATATTGGGAATCTCCAACAACAACATCATGTATTTGGCTAGTTTCGAATTCAATATCCCCACAACGACGTGGGGACTATTTTTACGGTCTTTACGGGCTTGGAATACAGGTTCAAATATGCTAATGTGGGTTAGATGTCAGGACAATATACAGCGTCGCAAATTACCGTTTTAGAAGGGCTGGAGCCGGTTAGAAAACGCCCGGGAATGTACATCGGCGGAACGGGAATTGAGGGGCTACATCACTTAATTTGGGAGATTCTTGATAACTCGATCGACGAGGCGATGGCAGGACATGCCAACACCG
Source organism: uncultured Candidatus Berkelbacteria bacterium (assembly GCA_903839975.1). Classification (GTDB taxonomy): domain Bacteria; phylum Patescibacteriota; class UBA1384; order 2-12-FULL-50-11; family 2-12-FULL-50-11; genus CAIMEH01. The sequence goes on along the minus strand of CAIMEH010000021.1, from coordinate 24,013 downwards.
TTTCAATCGAGCTATTAAACGACAGTTCTGTTTCTGTTGAAGATAACGGCCGCGGTATTCCAGTAGATATTCACCCAACCACCAAAGTCTCCGCCCTGGAAACCGTATTAACCGTACTTCATGCCGGTGGTAAATTCGGTGGCGAAGGCTACAAAGTTTCCGGTGGTTTGCACGGTGTTGGTAGCTCCGTTGTAAACGCCCTTTCGGAACACCTCACTGCTCAAGTTTATTTAAATGGAAAAGTTTACCAGCAGGAATATGAACGCGGTAAGCCAATATATAAAGTTAAAGAGACTGGCGAGAAAACCAGCAAGCACGGTACGAAAATAACCTTCAAAGCCGACTCAGAAATTTTTCCTAAAACTACTTTTTCACGAAAAACTGTTATCGATCACATTCGTCAGCAAGCCTATCTAACAAAAGGTGTTAGAATTGAGATTACCGATAGCCGCACAGAAGCACTACCAGACGAAGACACACTTTATCCAGCCAAATACATCTTCCACTTCGAAGGTGGAATTGCTGCCTACGTTGCCCATCTAGTTCGCCACAAGAAAACAATCTTGTCCGAACCTGTTTATGTTTCGAAAACCTCCGGCGATTCTCTAGTTGAAGTGGCATTTACTTATGTCGATGACTACAACGAACATGTTTTCTCTTTCGCCAACAATATTCATACAATCGAAGGTGGAACCCACTTAACTGGTTTTCGCTCGTCAATTACTCGCGTCATTACCGACTACGCCAAAAAACTTGCCGCCAAAGATTCAGATGTTGTTTTTACTGGCGAGGATATTCGCGAAGGCTTAACCGCAGTTATTTCCGTAAAGCTTCCAGAACCTGAGTTTGAAGGTCAAACAAAAACCAAGTTAGGTACACCAACTATGCGTGGTCAAGTTGAATCAGTTGTCAATCAGGGTCTAACACAATGGATGGAAGAGCATCCAAACGAAGCAAAGGCAATTATTGAAAAGATCTCCGTTTCAGCTAAAGCTCGTTTAGCCGCCCGTGCAGCCCGTGATGCCGTAATTCGCAAAGGCGCACTCGATGGTATGACCTTACCAGGAAAACTGGCAGACTGTTCTGAAAAAGATGCCGCCAAATCCGAAATATACATTGTTGAGGGAGATTCTGCCGGTGGTTCAGCCAAACAGGGTCGAGATCGTCGTTTCCAAGCTATACTGCCACTTCGCGGTAAAATTCTTAATGTTGAACGTGCTCGTATGGACCGAATGCTCGCCAGCGACGAAATTAAAGCTCTTATAGTTGCTATGGGTGTTGGCGTTGGCGATGACATTAATATGAGCAAGATGCGTTATCACCGTATTATTATTATGACCGATGCCGACGTTGATGGTGCCCACATTAGAACGCTGCTTCTAACATTCTTCTATCGACACTATCCAGAAGTAATCTCGCTGGGTTATTTGTATATCGCTCAGCCACCGCTCTACGGCGTCAAATTCCGCAATAATATTCACTACGCTCATAGCGAACAAGAACGGGACGACATTATTGAAAATCTTAAAAAAGAGAACAAAGGAACACTCCCAGGTCTTAACGTCCAACGTTACAAGGGTCTTGGTGAGATGAATCCTCAACAGCTTTGGGATACTACTCTAAATCCAGAAAATCGCGTTCTGCTTCGAGTCCACGTCAACGACGCCGAAAAAGCTGACGAGATTTTCTCAGATTTGATGGGCGATGAAGTCGCTCCACGTAAACGTTTTATCACCAGCAAAGCAACATTTGTTAAAAACATAGATATAACTTAAAGATGCCAGAAGAAGATATTATCCAACCAGAAGAAATAAACGAAGATAAGCTCGACAACCAAGTCACGAGCGACTTAGGTGATGCCCTAGAAGAACCGGATGAGGCTGTTGAAAAAGGTGAAACTGAGCAGACCGACCAACCAGACGTCGATGAGTCAAATGAGTCAACGGAAGCCGATAATGCGGATGAGGAATCGAGCGATGAGGTTGATCAAGACTCTGAAGTACAACCTACTACTCCAATCAAAGATGAGGTCTTTATCGACGAAGGTTCAGAAGAAAAAACTCAATACGGCTTAATCCGCGCCCGTTCTATTAGCAATGAAATGAACGAGAGCTATCTCGATTATGCCATGAGCGTTATCGTTTCTCGTGCCTTGCCAGATGTTCGTGACGGTTTGAAACCGGTTCACCGTCGCATACTTTACGCAATGCGCGATATGGGTTTAACGCCCGGCGCCAAGCATCAGAAATCCGCTAAGATCGTCGGTCAAGTTTTGGGTCTCTATCACCCGCACGGCGATAGTGCTGTTTACGAATCTATGGTCCGTATGGCCCAGTGGTGGAGCTTGCGTATGCCGCTCGTCGATGGTCAGGGTAACTTCGGTTCGATGGACGGCGACTCAGCGGCTGCCATGCGTTACACTGAAGCTCGCCTTGCCGGTCCATCCGACGCACTACTTATCGATATCGAAAAAGAAACTGTCGATTTCCGTGAAAACTACGATGGCACCACCACCGAACCATCAGTTCTGCCAACTCGTCTACCAAACCTGTTAATTAACGGTTCGCAGGGTATCGCCGTTGGTATGGCCACCAATATCCCAACTCACAACCCTGCTGAAGTTATCGACGCGTTACTTTTGTTACAGAAGAATCCAGATGCCTCCGTTGATCAAATCTTGGAGGTTATGAAGGGCCCAGACTTCCCAACTGGCGGTATAGCCTACAATATTAACGACATTCGCGAAGCTTTTGCTACCGGTCGTGGTCGCGTTGTCGTTCGTGGTTGCGCCAGCATCGAGGAAGAAAAGAAACGTGAAATTATTTTAATTACCGCCCTTCCTTACCAAGTAAATAAGGCTAACTTCATTCGCCACATTGCCGATTTAGTTCGAGCAAAGAAGATTGAAGGTATCAGCGACATCCGCGACGAATCCGATCGTAAAGACGGTGTCCGTGTAGTGGTAGAGCTCAAAACCAACGCCGCTTCAAATAAAATACTTAACCAATTATACGACCTTACCGAGCTACAAACAGTAGTCCACTACAATATGGTGGCACTCGTTGATGGTATTCAGCCAAAACTTCTAACAGTTCCAGAGATTCTTACCGAATTCTTGGGTCACAGAACCGATGTTGTTGTTCGTCGAACTAACTACGAACTTAAAGTTGCCAAAGCCCGTGCCCACATTTTAGAAGGCTTGAAGATTGCTCTGGACCATCTTGATGCCATTATTAAACTTATCCGTGAATCGGCAAATCGCGACGCCGCTAAAGCTTCTCTTATGGAGCAGTTTAAATTATCCGAAATCCAGGCTAACGCCATTTTGGATATGCGTCTCTCCCAACTGGCTAACCTTGAACGACAGCGAATTTACGACGAGTACGACGCAGTTATGAAACTTATCGCCGATCTAGAAGATATCCTAGCCAAGCCAGAGCGCGTCGAAAAAATAATTCGTGACGAACTACTAGAAGTCAAAGAAAAGTACGGCGATGAACGACGTACCGAAATCAAGCAAGAAGCTCTCGGCCAGATGACTGCCATAGACCTTATCGCCGAAGAAGAAGTTCTTATCAGTCTTACCACCAACAACTACGTCAAACGTTTAACTTCCGACACCTATAAAAACCAGGTTCGTGGCGGTAAAGGCGTTATTGGTATGGCTATGCGTGAAGACGATGCCATTATGGATATGATCTCTGCCTCCACTCACGACGATTTGTTATTCTTTACCGACAAAGGCCGAGCTTTCAAGGTTAAAGCCTACGACATTCCAGCTTCCAGTCGTCAGAGTAAAGGTGTCGCCTTACCAAACGTAATTCGTATCGCCGGTGACGAAAAAGTTACCGAGATGGTCGCAATTAACAAATACGCTGATTTCCAATATTTCTTCTTCGCTACCATCAATGGCGCAGTCAAAAGAGTTGAAAAATCATCCTTCGAAAACGTTCGCAAGAGCGGTGTCACCGCCGTTGGCCTTAAAGGCGACGACAAATTAGCTTGGGTAAAACGAACCACTGGTCAAGACGAGATCGCCCAAATTACCAAAAATGGCCAGGTTATTGTTTATAACGAAGAAGAAGTTCGACCGATGGGCCGCAATGCTGCCGGTGTCCGCGGTATTAACCTTAAAAAAGGTGACCAAGTTATAGAGACAGCCGTATTATCTGAAACCAGTCGAGCTGTCTGTGTTATCTCTGAAAAGGGGATTGGCAAAAAAGTAGATGTTAAAGAGTTCCGCAACCAGCATCGTGGTGGTTCTGGTATCCGTATCGCTAAACTTAACGATAAAACTGGTAGTCTAACCTCGGGAGCAGTCGTTGATGAAAAATCCTTAGACTTAATTATTATCACCGTCGGTGGTCAAGTAATCCGTATCGCCGTCGCCGACGTCAAGAAACTTTCCCGCCAGGCCAGCGGTGTTATCTTGATTAGAATGAACGGAGATGATAAAGTTAGCACGCTTACTGTTGTGGATGAAACCGAGAATGAAGAATCGTCAACTGAACCAGCAGTAGTAGAAAAACCTCAAAAGGAAAATAAGTAATGCCAGAAAAAACTAAAATTCAGTTACCGGAGGAGATCTCCGTCAGAACTTTGGCGAGTCTCATCAAACAACAGCCCACAGCCGTCATTAGTAAGCTCATAAAAAACGGTGTTATGGCTAATATTAACCAGAATATCGATTACGATACCGCTGCTCTTTTAGTGGAAGATTTTGGTTTTGAGGCCGAGGTTGAACAGAAAAATACTTCAATAAATAAAAGCAGCGAGAGCAAAGACGCAGTTATGCGTCCACCAATCGTTACTATTATGGGTCATGTCGACCACGGTAAGACTAGCCTGCTCGATTATATTCGCAGTACTACTGTTGCCGCTGGTGAATCTGGTGGTATCACCCAGCATATCAGCGCCTACCAGATTGATTTCAAGACCAAAGAAGGTGATACCCGTAAAATTACCTTTGTCGATACTCCAGGCCACGAGGCATTTTCAGCCCTTAGAGCTCACGGTGCTTCATTAACAGATATAGTGATTCTAGTCGTCGCCGCCGATGATGGCGTCAAGCCACAGACCCTAGAAGCCCTAAAATTTGCCCGTGAAGCCAATGTTGAGGTATTAGTAGCCATCAACAAGACTGATTTACCAGGTTCGAATGCTGAGCGAGTAAAACAGCAGCTATCTGATGAAGGCTTAGTCCCTGAGCAGTGGGGTGGTAAAACCGTTATGTTGCCTGTTTCAGCTAAAACAGGTGAAGGAGTAGACGCTCTACTTGATATGCTTATCTTAACCGCCGATCTTCTAGAACTAAAAGCCGATCCAGATGCCGCTCCTGAGGGTATTATCATAGAAGGCAAGCTCGACAAACAGATCGGACCTATCTCTGTTGTCTTGGTCTACAATGGCACACTCCATACCGGTCAGGTAGTGGTTGTTGGTAAAACTTACGGCAGAATTCGAACTCTTGAGGATGAGAATGGCAACAAGATTAACACCGCCGGTCCAGCCCGCCCAGTTCGCCTGATTGGCTTAAAAGATGTTCCAAGTTTTGGCGACAGAATAACCGTCGTACCAAACGAAAAAGTTGCTCGCTCAATGACCCAAACTGTTGCCAAATCTCACTCTGGCGCTGGCGAAGATGCTAATACAATAAATATCGTCTTAAAAGCCGACGTTGGTGGCTCATTAGCCGCTCTTGAAGATTCAATTACTAAACTAAAATTCAAAGACGCTACCGTTGATGTAATTTCTAGCGGTATCGGCCCAGTTAACGAAAACGATGTTAATTTAGCCAAGGCATCACATGCCACTGTAATTAGTTTCCGGTTGCCAGCTGCCAAACGTATCATTGAAATTGCCGAGAAAGAAAAAGTAGCCGTTAAAGACTACTGGATTATCTACGACGCTCTCGATTTTCTCCAAGCTGAGATTAAACGTATCGCCACACCAGTTTACATCACTACCGAAATCGGCCGCCTTAAAGTACTAGAAGTTTTCAGCCAAAAAGACAGCGCTTCAATCGTTGGTGGCGAAGTTACTCAGGGTGAAGTTGCCAAAAACCACGACATTATTATCTATCGAAATAAAGAAGAGATCGGCAAAGCCAAAGTTTCTACTATGAAAATTGGCAAAGTTGAGACCGATCGTGCCGAAGTTGGCGTTCAGTGCGGTATGAGCATCGAAGGCACAACCGTTATTGAAAAAGGCGATTTTCTTGCCTTTGTCGAGACCAAAGAAGACTAAACGTTGCCTTTGTCCGAAATACTAACTAACTAAAATTCCTAAAATTGTTTTGCTATCCGAGCAAAGCGATTAAATAATTTTACTGAATTTTATCTTTACGCCTGTGGCGGCGTGCGGGGGTACGAGTCGCAAGGGCCTAGGGGGTCGCCTCAAGACTAGACCCCCTGGCCTTTGCAGAAAGGGTGCTTGCACGAAAATTAGTATTAAAAATAATATATCTTGCGTAACTTGCTGTCGTAGTCTAATTTAAGTAGTGGAGGGGACAATTAATTACTTAACTGACATTTGGCTCGGTTACACACACTCACTCTTTTCTGATTCCCTGTTATTTTTGCGCGTAATTGTGGATTTCGTCTGCGTCGCCATTATTCTATTTTTTGTTTTTCGTTTTCTTAACACCAAAAAAGGCTGGCGGTATATCTTAGCCGCTATAACCGGGGTTCTAGCCCTTGTTATCGGCAGTTTCTTCCCCTTAAAAGGGTTACACGTCCTAGCTCAACTATTTCTAATTGGTACGGCCGTAGCGCTACCAGTTCTATTTAAAGACGAGTGGTTAACTTTATTAAACGGCAAAAATACTAATCTCCAACCAACCGAAATGCCGGCTATGAATCAAGGAGTTATCGCTATTTTTGCCATTGTACTTGGCTTATTAATTGTTTTTGTTGGCAACGGTGTTACCACAAAAACCAGTGAGTTTCCCGACACTATTCAAGTAACTGCGGTGAATTTGGCTAATGGGGTAAGTGCAAATCTAGGGTCAACTCAATCCGTAACTCTCACCGTCTCGGCCACAAAACAAGTCTGGAAAACCTTATCGGCAAGCAGTTTCTCGGCCACAGTAGATTTGGGCAAACAAGGCCAAGGTACTTACGATCTGCCAATTAATGCTACCAGTTCAGTGAATGGGGTTGATATAGTAAAAATTTCACCAGCTAGGGTAACGGTTTCTGTTGAACCAGTTATCAAAAAGACAGTTCCTGTTGTGGCAAAGTTCACCGGGAACGCTGGCAATGGTTTAGTTCCTGATTCTCCTGTAATCACACCAACAAAAGCCGATATTACTGGCGCCAAGTCCGTAATCGACAATATAACCCAGGTTGTTGCGCCAATTACTTTGAACGGCGAAACTACTGCTATCGCTCAGGATGTAACACCACAAGTCCTTGATGCAACTGGCGCACAAATTTCAAACATCGTAATTAGCCCAGCAACTATTAATGTTAAGGCTAATTTAATTACCCCCGGCCTAACAAAAACTGTTGGAATCGTACCGGTCGTATCCGGGCAACCAGCCAGTGGCTATTGGGTTAAAAATTTAGCTACTACACCTGCTGCTGTCTCAATTACCGGCGACCCAGCGACTTTAAATACTATCAATCAGATAAATACTAATTCTATTTCAGTTGCAGGAATTACCAGTAGTGCAACCATAAAAGGCACGCTCAATATTCCACAAGGAATTACCTTAGTCGATAGTTCGCTTCAGAACATTTCTGTGGCTGTAACTCTGGATGTTGTTTCAACATCAAAGGCCGTAACTCCGCAATTAAGTTACGCAAACTTAGCAGGAAGCCTGCAAGTAAGCGGTACAACCCCAACTTCGATCTCAGCCATAGTCAGCGGATCGTCGAGCATATTAGCTGCGCTTGCCGACGGTTCGGTTAAGGCAAATATAGACCTATCTTCTTATCAATCTGCTGGTACATATTCAGTTACTATAAAGAATGAAAACTTCACTCTACCAACCGGTGTAAGTTTGGTTAGCTTCTTACCGTCGGCCATAAGCGTAACCTTAACTGCAAAATAATGAATTTAAAAACTATATATTTATTTGGAATTATTGTTGCAGTTGGAGCAATATTTGGTTTCACAAATCATGTTTCCAATGTTCAAGCCCAGTCAACCGATCCAACATTAACTATTCACCTACCACCAAAAACTATCTATCAACCCGACACTCTTCAATTTAAGTATGGCGCCCAAACCGATACATTTAGTAATTTAACCATTCTTGCTGCCGGTTCTGGCACTCAAACTATCGGTAAGCTCACCTTATCTATTACTACCGAGAAGCGATACCCAGATTTTAAAGACAACACAAATTTCGATAGTTACTTAATAACAGTTAGCGGCTTTCAGAAGGGTAATAAGATTGCCTTAAATGATATTGGTTCAAGTATCGCCACAATAATAAATAATTATATTCCAAAAGCCGAGGCTCAAACGCCACCGCCCGCTTCGACGCTTTTCTGGAACTTTATGCCAGTCTCTTATAAGTTAACTTTCAAAACTCCAGTCCCGCAGACGGCAGCAACTGATATATCACGAGCTATTCACAACTCCGCAACTAACACATCCCCAGATATTTGGTTAGCGCCACTGAGCGACTGTGCTAATGGAAATACTAACGGAATTTACTTATGCATGAACTCAACCATCGCACTAACAAATATCCCAGGGTTAAACGCTCAAGTTAATCCAGTAACCATAAAAGAGTCTGTTCAAGCCCTATCAAGTGGTGTAAATGTGTTTGGAAACGTTGCTGCTCCAACAACAATAAAAGGCTTTACCCTGCAATCTGGCTCAATAGCTGTCGGCGGAACTATAAGAGGAAATAATAACGGCGGGACACCGTTAGAGAATTACTTTGCCGATAACCCGAATAGTAAAATCAAATGGGCAAATGTAAGTACTCAGTTATCAACCGCTGTGGATAACGCTGCAAAACTTGGTTCAAACTTTACAGCTTTCCCGGCCGGTACTTTCAACCTAAACTCAAGTACGACACCCAATAGCGGTGTTACATCGTCATCCAGTACGCCACCAGAGGGCAAAATCTGGACTTACACCGGCGACTTATCTTTTACAACACCTATGAATTTTGTTGGCAGGGGAACAATTATTGTAAACGGCAATGTCACCATCAACGGTACCGCCGGCATTAACGATAGTAGTATTACCTGTTCTACTTTAGGAGATTTTGGTCTTATCGCCCGGGGAAGTATTACAATAAATAACGGAGTTGGCTCGATTCAATGCGGTGCCTATGTTGCCATCGGGACATCTTCTACAGTTGGTAGCATTATCTCAAAACAAACTGTTGATGCCACTAAGGTAAATGATTACTGGAATCTAATATTTGTCGCCAAAGATAATGTAACTTTGCCAAATATCACCAATGGTGCAGTTGCGATCCAAAACGATGGCAAATTTGCCGCTAACCCAACAGCTGGTTTCTCGGAGATCCTAGATATTATCTTTGTCTCACCGTCGTAGAGCTCGGTTTTCTGACCGGTATAAGGTATAATATAGCCAATGTTAGTAGATTCGGTTGATATTACATTAAAGGCCGGTAAAGGCGGTGATGGCATTGTTTCGTGGCGTCACGAAAAATTCATCCCCAAAGGCGGCCCGGATGGCGGTGACGGTGGTCGTGGTGCCAGCGTCGTACTCGTAGCCAGTCACAACTTAGATACACTAAGCTCATTTCGTTATCGAAAACTATTCCACGCTGAAGACGGTGAGCGAGGTTTTGCTAAAAAAATGTACGGTAAAGCAGGCGAAGATCTCGAGCTACTCGTACCAGTAGGTACTTTAGTAACAAATCAAGAAACCGGCGAAGAACTTTTCGATTTTACCGAGGAAAACCAACGCTTTGTAATCGCCAAAGGTGGTAAAGGTGGCCTTGGTAATGTTCACTTCGCTACCTCAACCCACCAAAAACCAACCGAACACACTCTGGGCCAACCAGGTGAAACTATAGATGTTACGTTTGAACTACGCCTAATTGCCGATATCGCCTTAATTGGTTTACCAAATGCCGGTAAATCGTCGATTATTAACGCAGTCACCGATGCTGATGCTCGTATCGGTGCCTATCCATTCTCCACCACCGACCCAATTTTGGGTGTTATGCGAGTAGGGGATAAGACCATAACAATTATCGATCTTCCGGGTTTAATCGAAGGCGCTCATCAGGGAAAAGGACTCGGCGACAAGTTTCTTAAACACACCCAGCGCGTAAAAGCATTTCTACACGTAATCGACGCCACCGACCCAGACACCGCCCAATCAGAAAAAATAATTACAGAGGAAATCCGCAAATTCGACAAAACACTAGTTGACCGACCTCGCCAATTGGTGTTTAACAAGATTGACTTGCTTAATGCTGACGAACTGAAAGAGCTAAAAAAGCAGTTCAAGCAAGCCGTTTTTGTCAGCGCCAAAGCTAAAATCAACATAAATGAGCTCCGGGACAAAATCCTCGAGTTAACCCCTTGACGACCCTAATCTATTCATATAAGATAAGAACAAGTTAGTTGAGGAAAAAAGAAATTGAAGCGATACACATCGCTGGATGTATGCTCCAAACAGAGCTAATCTGTCGGCCTGTCGTACAAGCCGGCGAGTCTTTCTACTCTTTAGTAAAAATCAAAAAAATTAATAGGGGCAAGGGAGGCCAAAATACGTAAATATTTTCGTCCGATAGAAGTCAATAGTACGTTATCGAACCTGATCGAGGTTCAGTTAAAAAGTTATCATTGGTTGTTTGAAGAAGGAATAGGGGAACTTCTAAATGAGATTTCACCGGTATCAGACTTTACCGGAAAATTGTTCACGCTCGAATTTGGTAAATACTCCCTAGATAAGCCTAAATACGACGAGAAGACTGCCAAAGACAAGAACTTAACCTTCAAGTCTCCTCTCCGTTGCGGTATTAAATTAACCAATAACCTTACCAAGAAGGTTAAGACCGCAGAAGTTTTCCTTGGAGATTATCCGCTTATGACCGAACGCGGAACTTTCATTATTAATGGCGTAGAGCGCGTTGTTGTCTCACAGATCGTCCGTTCATTCGGAGTTTTGTTCGTTGCTGAAGAGCTTGCTGGTCGCAAACTATTTGGTGCCAAGATCATCCCTAATCGCGGCGCCTGGCTCGAGTTTGAAACCAACTCTCGCGACGTCATCTCTGTTAAAGTAGACCGCAAACGCCGTATTCCAATCTCAACTTTCCTCCGTGCCCTGGGTAAATTCGAAGACAAACAGATCCTCAACCTGTTCAAAGATGTCGACACCGACCCAGATCACCCATATATTGCCTCAACAATCGCTCGTGACCCAGCTAAAACATACGAAGAGGCCGTGGTTGAAGTTTACAAGCGTATCCGCCCAGGTGACTTGGTTACCCCGGAAACTGCTGAAACTTTCATTCAGAACCTGTTCTTTAACGCCAAACGTTACGACTTAGGTCGCGTTGGTCGTTACAAGATGAATCAGCGTCTGGAAATGAATATTCCAAACACCACTAAAAACCGCGTTCTTCGTGTCGAAGATATCGTGGCCGTTATTAAAGAAATCGTTGCCTTAAACAACGATCCAAAAGGCGAGCCAGATGACGTTGACCACTTGAAGAACCGCCGTGTCCGCGCCGTTGGTGAGCTCGTTCAGAACCGACTTCGCGTTGGTTTGCTTCGTATGGAAAGAATTATCAAAGACCGTATGAGTCAGGTAATCGATCCAGAAGATGTTAACCCAATTGCTCTTATCAACAGCCGCCCAGTGGCCGCTGTTTTACAGGAATTCTTTGCCTCATCTCAGATGAGCCAATTTATGAACCAGACCAACCCGCTAGCCGAGCTCGAACACAAACGAACTCTATCAGCTACCGGTCCTGGCGGTTTGTCACGTGAACACGCTGGCTTTGATGTCCGCGACGTTCACCGATCTCACTACGGCCGTATCTGCCCAATTACCACTCCAGAAGGTCAGAACGCTGGTTTGGCTGGTTACCTTGCAACCTCTGCTCGTGTTAACGAGTACGGTTTCATCGAATCACCTTACCGCAAGCTCGAACACAAAGATGGCAAGACCAAATTAACCAACAAAATCGACTATCTCGATGCTTTTGAAGAAGAGAAATACACTCTTGCTCCATTCTCAACCAACATCGACAAAAACGGTTTCCTAACTGGAACCAAGACCATCGCCCGAACAAACGGCGAACCAACTATCGCTAACGTTGCTGATATCGACTACGTCGACATCTCTCCACAGCAGATCGGTTCGATCGCTGTTGCTTTAATTCCGTTCATCGAACACGACGATGCCAAGCGCGCCCTGATGGGTTCGAACATGCAACGTCAGGCAGTTCCATTAGTCCGTCCACAGTCACCAGTCATTGGTACTGGCATGGAATCAGCCGTTAAAGACTCTGGTCAGCTTATTGTGGCCGAGCAAGACGGTACAGTCACCTACGCCGACGGTAATAAAGTTATTATCAAAGGCAAAAACGGCGACAAAACCTACGAACTACTTAAATTTGTCCGTTCTAACCAAAGCACTTGTATTAACCAGCGCCCAGTTGTTGCCGAAGGTCAGAAAGTTAAATCCGGCGATGTTATCGTCGACTCTTCCGCTTCTGAAGATGGCGAACTAGCCATCGGCCAGAACGTCACCGTAGCTTATATGAGCTGGGGTGGTTTCAACTATGAGGATGCTATCATCGTCTCCGAGAAACTCGTCCGCGATGATCGTTTCACTTCTATTCACATTGAAAAGTACTCTTGCGAAGTTCGCGACACCAAACTCGGACCTGAGTTAATTACTCGCGATATTCCTAACGTCGGTGATGAGGCTCTCTCAAACCTCGACGAACAGGGTATTATTCGTATCGGTGCCGAAATTAGTCCTGGCGATATCATGGTCGGTAAAATCACTCCACGTGGTGAAACCGAACTAACAGCCGAGGAAAAACTTCTGCGCGCCATCTTCGGTGAAAAAGCCAAAGATGTTAAAGATACCTCCCTTCGTTTGCCACACGGCGAGCGCGGTAAGGTTGTTGAAGTTAAAGTCTTCTCCAAAGCTACCGGCGACGAACTACCAGCCGGTGTCTACCAGCAAATCGAAGTTTCGATCGCTCAACTACGTAAACTAACTGTTGGTGATAAGATGGCCGGTCGCCACGGTAACAAGGGTGTTATCTCCCGCGTTGTTCCAGAAGCCGACATGCCATATCTGCCAGACGGTACTCCAGTCGATATAATTCTTAACCCGCTCGGCGTTATCTCTCGTATGAACTTGGGTCAGATGCTTGAAACTCACCTTGGTTGGGCTGCCAGCAAGTTGAACTACAAAGTTGCAACTCCAGCTTTCTACGGTGTGCCAGTTACCGATATTCAAAACGAACTCAAGAAAGCCGGTCTACCAGAAGATGGTAAGATCCAGCTTCGCGATGGCCGCTGCGGTGACGACTACGACCAGAAAACCACCATCGGTACCAACTACATCCTCAAACTTATTCACCTTGTCGACGACAAGATGCACGCTCGTTCCACTGGACCATACTCTATGGTTACTCAGCAGCCACTCGGTGGTAAAGCTCAGTTCGGTGGTCAGCGCTTTGGAGAGATGGAAGTATGGGCACTTGAAGCTTATGGTGCCGCTCACTCACTCCAGGAGATGCTCACAATTAAATCCGACGATGTTATCGGCCGTGCAAAAGCCTACGAAGCCATCATTAAGGGTGAAGAGATCCAGAAACCACAGGTTCCTGCCTCATTCGCCGTCTTGGTTCGTGAGCTACAAAGCTTGCTTCTAAACGTCGAAGTTATCGAAACCAAAGATGCTATGGCCAAGATCGATGAAAATCGTATCAACGCCCAAAACCTATCGATCGCCGTCAACGCTGAAGCACTCGAACAGGAAATTGAATTAGAGAATGCGCCCGTAACAGAAAAAGTACTAGAAGGAGAGGAGGTCTAAATGCCAGAACTAAAGATGTCGACCCGCTCAGAGAAGCCAGAATTTAACCTCTTAAACTTCGAAGGTCTAAAAATCCGCGTCGCTTCACCAGACGATATTGAACGTTGGAGCTACGGCGAAGTCTTAAAGCCAGAAACAATTAACTACCGCACCCAAAAACCAGAACGCGACGGTCTTTTCGACGAGCGTATCTTCGGACCAACAAAAGATTGGGAATGTTACTGCGGTAAGTACAAAAGAATCCGTTATAAAGGCGTAATTTGCGACAAATGTGGCGTAGAAGTCACTCGCAGCTCAGTTCGCCGAGAAAGAATGGGTCATATCGACCTCGCCGTGCCAGTTGCCCACATCTGGTACGTTCGTGGCGTCCCTTACACCCTCTCAACCGTCCTCGACGTCTCAGTTACCGATATCGAAAAAGTTGTCTACTTTGCCAGCTTTATCGTGCTTTCAGTTAACGAAGATCTAAAGAAACAGGCTCTCGAACAGCTAGAAGGCGAATACAAAGCCGCCAAAGAAGCTCTAAAAGACTCACCAGAGCGCTTGGAACAGCTTGAAATCAACTACAAAGGCACTCGTTCAGACCTTAACTCGCTCGAACCACGTATGGTTCTAAGCGAAGGTAAATACCACGAGATCTCCCTCCGTTTCGGTAATATCCTTAAAGTTGGTATCGGTGCCGAGGCCATTCTTGACCTCTGCAAAAAAGTTAATATCGAAGAAGAAATTCAAAAAATCCGTAAAGAATTACCATTAGTTCAGCCAAACGCTGCCCGCCGCTTAACCAAGCGTCTCCGTACTCTAACTGATATGAAGATGGCCGGAATCCGCGCTGACTGGTTTATTGTTACCAAACTCCCAGTTTTGCCTCCAGATCTACGTCCAATGGTACAGCTCGACGGAGGCCGTTTTGCCTCTTCAGACTTAAACGACCTTTACCGCCGTGTTATTAACCGCAATAACCGTCTAAAACGACTTATGAACCAAGGTGCTCCAGATGTTATTGCCCGTAACGAAAAGCGCATGCTTCAGGAAGCTGTTGATGCCCTTATCGATAACTCTGCTCGCAAAGCTCAAGCCGGCGCCGGTCGCCAGCCAAAATCACTTTCGGACATGCTCCGCGGTAAACAAGGTCGCTTCCGTCAGAACTTACTCGGTAAACGCGTCGACTATTCCGGTCGTTCCGTTATCGTAGTTGGTCCTACTCTTCACCTTGATCAATGCGGTCTGCCAAAAGTTATGGCTCTTGAGCTATTCAAACCATTCGTCATCAGCCGCCTTATTAACGACGGTTACGTTCACAACGTTAAGAACGCTGCACGTTTAATCGAACGTCAGACACCAGAAGTTTGGGAGATTTTGGAAGAAGTTACCAAAGACGCTTACGTCTTACTAAACCGTGCTCCAACCCTTCACCGTCTCGGTATTCAAGCTTTCCGTCCAGTACTTATTGAAGGTAAAGCTATTCAGCTTCACCCATTAGTCTGTTCTGCTTACAACGCCGACTTCGATGGCGACCAGATGGCAGTTCACGTTCCACTTAGCGAAAAAGCTAAGTATGAAGCCAAAGAACTTATGGCTTCGGTTAAAAACTTGCTCAAACCATCTAGCGGTGAGCCTTTAACAGCTCCACGTCTTGATATCGTCTTTGGTCTGTTCTACTTATCCTGCGAACGCCCAGGCGTGCTTGGTGAGAACAAGATCTTCGGCAATATCGACGAAATCAAAAACGCCTACGGTCGCAAACTAATTCACCCTCAAGCTGCTATCGAGCTTAGAATTGACGGCGAACGCGTTAAAACCACCGTCGGTCGTGCTCTTATTAATGATGTGTTGCCAAACGGCTACCCATACATTAACACTCAAATGGATACCAAAGTCCTTAAAAACATCATGCGTGATGTCTATAAGAACTACGGTCAAGAAGCTACCGCTCAACTTTCCGATGATTTGATGGCCCTAGGCTTCAAATTCTCAGAGAAGTCCGGTATGACCATGTCGATGTTCGACATCAACGTTCCAAAAGCCAAAGACGAGCTCGTTAAACAGGGCGAAGACGCCATTGACGAGATTACCAAGCGTTACCGCCGAGGTTTAATTACCGAGGATGAACGCCGCAAACTCTCCATTGAAAAATGGTCAGACATTCGCGACAAAATGGAGAAAGAAGTTAAAGACAACTCATTTGAAGTCAACAGCTCAATCTGGACCATGGTTACCTCAGGTGCTCGTGGCTCATCCAGCCAGCTAGTACAGCTCGCCGGTATGAAAGGCCTCGTTGTTAACCCAACCGGTGGTATTATCGAAGTTCCAATTACCCACAACTACAAAGAAGGTCTTTCAGTTCTGGAATACTTCATTACCACCCACGGTTCACGTAAAGGTATCTCCGACACCTCGCTTAAAACTGCCGATGCTGGTTACCTAACTCGTCGTTTGATCGATGTCTCACAAGACATTATCATTACCGAAGTCGACTGCGGCACCAAAGAAGGCCTTGTTGTTAAAGAATCTGAATCCAATGAATACGGCGAAACCTACGCCGAGCGTCTAATTGGCCGTGCTATCGTTGACGCCATCAAAGTTGACGGCAAAACATTGTTCAAAGCCGGCAAAGAACTCGAAGAAGATGATGTTAAAGTTATTATCGAAGCCGGTATCAAAGAGCTTAAGGTTCGAAGCACACTTAACTGTCAGGCCGACTGGGGCGTATGCCAGAAGTGCTACGGCCGCGACCTCTCAACCGGTAAAACCGTTAATATCGGCTCTGCTGTCGGTATCATGGCCGCTCAAGCTATCGGTGAACCAGGAACTCAGCTCACCCTTAAAACCTTCCACATGGGTGGTGTTTCGGGCGCAGACATTACCACTGGTCTACCACGCGTAGAAGAGATCTTTGAAGCCCGTCCACCACATGGTGCCGCGGTTCTATCAGAGATTGCCGGTAAAGTCTTAGTCCACGAAGTTAAAGAAAAGACCTACATCGATGTTGTCTCAGAAGAGATTCCAACCGAAACTTACGAGATTCCAGCTGGTTACGCTGCTTCTGTAAAAGACAAAGACATGGTCAAAGCCAAACAAGCTATCGCCACATGCCCAGACAAGAAAGCCGTCCGTTCTGGTGTTAGCGGTCGCGTAGACATTAAGGGTCACAAGATTACTGTGACCTCACTTGAACCAGTTAAAGCTAGCTACATTGTAACTGGCGACTTCGGCGTACTTGTTAAAAACGGCGATATCATCGAACAAGGCGCTCAGCTTACCGAAGGTAACGTTGACCCAGCTATGTCTCTAGAACTCCGCGGTTTGCGTGCCACTCAAGACTATCTAATCAAAGAAGTTCAAACCATTTACGCCAGCCATGGTGCCGGTGTAAACGAGAAACACATCGAAATCATCTTGCGTTCGATGTTCGGCAAAGTCCGAATTATCGACGGCGGCGACTCTCACCTGCTTGGTGGCCAAGTCTCCAGCAAGCTCGATATCGATCGAATGAACGTTGAACTAGGCAAAAACGGCAAGCGCCCAATTCAGTACGAGCAGATTATCTTGGGTATTACCCGAGCCTCGCTTCAGACTAACAGCTTCCTGTCTGCCGCTTCCTTCCAGGAAACCACCAGCGTTCTTATCAAGGCCGCCCTCCAAGGCGCAGTTGATCCGCTCAAGGGTCTAAAAGAGAATGTTATTATCGGTAAACTTATTCCAGCTGGTACTGGTTACGCCAACTACCTTGCCAATAAAGCTGATATCGACTTCGCTCACGGCATCGGTGAAGGTTCACAGCCAGCCGAATCTGAGGACGAGTTACTAGAAGAAGCTAAAAAAGATGATGAGGTTGCGAGTGAGCGCAGCAACCGAACGGAAGCATCGAAGAAAGGTAAAATTAGTGACCTTTCTGCAGATGCGAGCGATAACGATGATGACATAACCATTGAGAAGGCTAAAAGAGACGAGGCTGCGTCAAACAAAGTTCAGCCAACAGAGTCACCAGAGGCGGAAGTTGCCGAAGAGGCAGCCACTGTGGCGGTTGAATCCGAGACGGTTAAAGAGTAAAATACCTTAGATGCCTACAATTAATCAGCTCATCAAGAAACCTCGCAAGACCAATATCACCAAGTCCAAGGCTCCTGCCTTGCACCGAGGCTTCAACAGTCTAAAGAATAAACCAACAGACCTACCAAAAGGTCGCCCGTTCATGCGCGGAGTTTGCACTAAGGTCACAACCATGACCCCTAAAAAGCCAAACTCGGCTTTGCGTAAGATCGCTCGCGTCAGGCTTACTAGCGGCCAAGAAGTTACTGCTTACATTCCAGGAATTAAGCACAACCTACAGGAACACTCCTTGGTCCTAGTTCGTGGCGGCCGCGTAAAAGATCTACCAGGTGTTAAATACCACATCGTTCGCGGTGTTTTAAACGCTGAGGGCGTTGAAAATCGCAAACAGGGTCGCAGTAAATACGGAGCTAAGAAAGGTTAATCATGCGTGGACACAAAACTATTAAAAGACCGCCGTTCGTCGTCGAAGCCAGATATCACGACCCGTTACTCACAAAACTTATTAACAAAGTCATGTGGGACGGCAAAAAAACAACCGCTGAAGGTATCGTTTACGATGCCCTAGAGCGTCTGGCCAAAGAGAAGAACCTGGAAGTTCCAGTACTTCTTCGCGAGATCATCGAAAAAGCTTCGCCGATCCTTGAAGTTCGCTCACGCCGTGTCGGTGGCGCCACCTATCAGGTTCCAATGGAAGTTAAACCAAGCCGTAAAACAGTTTTGGTCGTTCGTTGGTTACTGGAAATCTGCCGCAACCAAAAAGGCAAAGATATGAGCACAGCCATGTACGAAGAGATGCGTAACATCTTAGACAACACCGGCGCCGTTATGAAGAAACGCGAAGATCTACACAAGATGGCCGAGGCCAACCGTGCTTTCGCCCACTTCGCTCGCTACTAAATTATTGAGGGAATAAACTATGGCACGAACATATCCACTTGAAAGAGTCAGAAATATCGGAATTATTGCTCATATCGACGCTGGTAAAACCACCGTCTCTGAGCGTGTGCTTTACTACACTGGAAAATCTTACAAGATCGGTGAGGTTCACGAAGGTGCCGCCACCATGGACTGGATGGAACAGGAGAAAGAGCGTGGTATTACAATTACCGCCGCCGCTACAACCTGTTTCTGGAAAGACCACTCCATCAACATTATCGATACACCAGGTCATATCGACTTTACCATCGAAGTTCAGCGCTCTTTGCGCGTGCTTGACGGTGCTGTTACCGTTTTTGACGGTGTTGCCGGCGTAGAGGCTCAATCCGAGACCGTTTGGCGCCAAGCCGATAAGTACAACGTTCCTCGAATCTGTTTTGTTAATAAACTCGACCGTATCGGTGCCGACTTTAAATACGTAGTTAAAACTATCCAAGATCGTCTCGGCGCTAAAGTTGCTATCATGCAGCTGCCAGTTGGCACAGAAGACCAACTCAAGGGTGTTGTAGATCTACTAGAGAACAAAGCCATCATCTGGCACACCGACGACTTAGGCAAAGATGCCGACATCACCGACGTACCTGCCGACATGAAAGAAGACGTAGAGAAGTATCGCCATATGCTCATCGAGCAGATCGCCGAAACTGACGAAGCTTTAATGGAAAAATACTTCGCCGGCGAAGAATTGCAGATTCCAGAAATGAAAGCTGCCCTTCGCAAAGCTGTTATCGCTACTAAAATATTCCCAGTTTTGGCCGGTTCAGCCCTTAAAAACAAGGGTGTTCAGCCGATGCTTGACGCTGTTATCGACTACCTACCATCACCACTCGATGTTCCAGCTGTTAAGGGTACCGAAGTTAAAGATCACGAAAAAATTATCGAGCGCGCCGTCTCTGACGACGAACCATTTACCGCCCTCGCTTTCAAGGTTGCAACCGACCCATTTGTTGGTTCACTAACCTTCTTCCGCGTCTACGCCGGTAAAGTTACCGCAGGAACATATATTTTGAACAGTTCTAAGGGCGAAAAAGAGCGCGTCGGCCGTATCGTTCGACTTCATGCCAACTCCCGCGAAGATGTCTCCGAAGTCTACACCGGTGAAATCGCCGCTATTGTCGGAATGAAAGCCACCACTACCGGTGACACGCTTTGTGCTGAAAATGCTCCAATTATTCTGGAAAGAATTATCGCTCCAGAGCCAGTTATCAAGATGTCAATCGAACCAAAGACCAAAGCCGACCAAGAGAAGATGGGTGCTGCCCTTCAACGCTTGGCTCAAGAAGACCCAACATTGCGTCTCTCACAGGATCCAACTTCTAACCAAACCTTAATTGAAGGTATGGGCGAGCTTCACCTGGACATTATCGTCGACCGTATGCGTCGCGAATTTAATGTGGAAGCCGACAAGGGTCAACCACAGGTTGCCTACAAAGAAGCTATCACCAAGATGGTTGAGCAAGAAGGTAAATACATCAAACAATCAGGTGGTCGCGGTCAGTACGGTCACTGTTGGTTGAAGATTGAGCCACTCGACAAAGGTCAGGGCTTTGAATTCGTCAACAAAATTACCGGTGGTACCATTCCACGCGAGTTCATTCCATCAATTGAAAAAGGTGTTAAAGACTCCGTTTCCAAGGGAATTATCGCTGGCTACCCAATTGTTGATATCAAAGTTACCGTTTACGACGGTTCCTACCACGACGTCGACTCATCTGATGTTGCCTTCCAGGTAGCTGCCAGTATGGCGATGCGTGACGGTGTTAAAAAAGCCGGTCCAGTTATTCTCGAACCAGTTATGCGCGTTGAGGTTACCACTCCAGACGAGTTCTTCGGCTCGGTAGTAGGCGACTTAAACTCACGTCGTGGCCGTGTTGCCGGTACTGAAGAGCGCGGTAACTCCAAGATTGTCGAAGCCCACGTGCCTTTAAGCGAGATGTTTGGTTACATTACCGACCTTCGTGGTATGAGCCAAGGTCGCGCCGCCTACACTATGGAATTTGACCACTACGAAGAAGTTCCACGTAACGTGGCCGAAGGTATCATTGGCAAATCTGGCAAAGCCAAAGTCGAAGCCTAATCAACTATTAAATACAAAAAAGACTCGGAGAAATCCGAGTCTTTTTTGTAAATTAAGCATATAACCGTTGAAAAATACCCTAAAATATGTGACAATTTGCTTGGTCGATAACGTGACGAAGCAAGTTGCAGAAACTAGCATCGCACCTCCTATGAACCCCGCCTTAAAACAGCGGGGTCTTTACATTTACACGCATTAATAATTAATAGATAATTATCACATCCCGATCATCACGATTGAGAGAAACGAGAATCTGGAGTGGTTTTCATACACCACCCTGAAGAGTAACAAGACCGGACAACGCCCCCGCCATCACTGGTCGGGGGCTTAAATTTACCCATTAACCATTGACAACAATAAGAAATATCGGCATAATTATCACGTTGTTTAGTCTCATGCTCTTCGGAGATGACGAAGCGTAACAGAAGCAACAAAGAGCTCGCACTTAGGTTAGCGTGTCCCCAAGATACACTCCTTGGTCACCGAGTATAAGCTATCGCTTCATGGTCAGGGCCCATCCCTGCTAGACAACATCGCACAAGCCCCCTTCGCAATCGCGTTGGGGGCCTATTCTTTAACCTATACCCCTTGACAATAATACGATTATCTGTGATAATTTCTTTGTTGTTCTGAACACACCCGATCGGGTACAAATCGCTGGTGCCACCGCCCACCGTTTAACTTGAGCCTAGCTCATGAAGTAACACCGGACACGAGCAGCAAATCCAGCCAGCGGGGCTTCGGCCCTGCACAACAGAACGACAAAACCTGGCCCCACTTCAACTGAAGCGGGGCCTTTCCTTTTATTAATTGAAAATTACCAAAATTCTTGTGCAAATCGAGCGAAGCGATTCGAGAATTTTGCATAATTTTCTCCTAGCCCCGTCAGGGAGCGTTTTGGGGTTAGGGAGTGTGAGGGCCTAGGGGCGAATTCGCAAAAAGCCCCTGGCCTTCACAGAAAAAGGTGCTTGCACAAAAATTAATGCCCTGGCCTTTGCACATGGTGCTTGCACGAAAAAATAATGTCTTTTGGCATCATAGAATCTTGTGCTTGCACTAAACTTAGTATTTCTGTAATGATTGTGTTTCCCTCTCTCTTGACGCTACACCAGTCCAACAGGTATACTTACGTAAGAAATCTTTCAAAAATTAAGATATACTAATAAGTAACAAGAAAGTAAGAATAAAGGAGAAATATGGCAACATTTGAACGCACAAAGCCACACGTTAACGTCGGTACAATCGGCCACGTTGACCACGGTAAGACCACTTTGACCGCTGCTATCACTAACGTTTTGGCAGAAGAAGGTCATGCAGAAAAAAGAGCAGTTGATCAGATCGACAACGCTCCAGAAGAAAAACAGCGCGGTATTACTATCGCCACCTACCACGTAGAGTACGAGACCGACAAACGTCACTACGCTCACGTTGACTGTCCTGGCCACGCCGACTACGTCAAAAACATGATTACCGGCGCCGCTCAGATGGACGCTGCTATCTTGGTAGTTTCCGCTCCAGACGGCCCAATGCCACAGACCCGCGAGCACATCTTGCTTGCTAACCAGGTTGGCGTGCCTTATATCTTAGTCTTCCTAAACAAGTGCGATCAGGTCTCAGACCCAGAGCTTCTTGACTTGGTTGAAGAAGAAGTCCGCGACCTTCTTACCAAATACGACTACCCAGGCAAAGACGTGCCAATTATTCGTGGCTCAGCTCTTAAAGCCCTCGAAGGCGATGCCGAAGCCAAGAAGTCCATCAAGGAATTGATGAACGCTCTTGATACTTACATCCCAGACCCAGTTCGCGAAACCGACAAGCCATTCTTAATGCCAGTAGAAGACGTCTTCTCCATCAAGGGTCGTGGAACTGTCGTTACCGGTCGCGTAGAGCGCGGTGTTGTTAAAGTCGGTGAAGAAGTTGAGATCGTTGGTTTAATGCCAACCAAGAAAACTGTTATCACCGGTGTTGAAATGTTCCGCAAACAGCTCGATCAAGGTCAGGCCGGCGACAACGTTGGTCTTTTGATCCGCGGTTTAGAGCGAACTGACGTCGAGCGCGGCCAGGTTGTGGCCAAGCCAGGTTCAGTTACTCCACACACCGAGTTTGAAGCCGAGTGTTACATCCTTAAAAAAGAAGAAGGTGGCCGTCACACGCCATTCTCCAAGGGCTACAAACCACAGTTCTACTTCCGTACAACGGACGTAACTGGTGAAGTCTTCCTACCAGAAGGTTCAGAGATGGTTGTCCCTGGTGATACTTCAACTTTCAAAGTCACCCTTATCTCACCAATCGCTATGGAAGAGAAACTCAAGTTTGCTATCCGCGAAGGTGGTAAGACCGTTGGTGCTGGTGTCGTAACCAAAATCATCAAATAAATAACCTATAAAGGCGCACATTAGAATGGCAAATAAAACAGCTCGCGACGCTGCTAAGTCCAGCATCCGCATCAAGCTTAAAGCTTATGACTACCGGGTGATCGACCGTAGCGCCAAGAAAATTATCGAAGCGGCCGAAAGGACAGGAGCGATCATCGCCGGTCCAATCCCGCTGCCGACCGAGAAGTCGTTAGTAACGGTCAACCGCTCAACGTTCGTCCACAAAGACTCACGTGAGCAGTTCGAGATTCGTATTCACAAGCGCATCATTGATGTCTTAGACCCTAACCCAAAGACATTAGATAGTCTGATGAACCTAGACCTTCCCGCCGGCGTAGATATTGAGATTAAGACCTAACGGTCTTAACTCACGCCTCGCAGTTATCCAACTGCTCGTCGTTGAAATTAAAACTCAAGGACTAAACGCAAAAAGCCACCCTCACCGGTGGCTTTTTGCTATGAATGTTATTAATATTAATATAAAGGGATAGTATGCATAGCTTGACACAATATATACTAAATGCTAAGTTAGTATATATTGGATAAAGAGATACAAACT
>CAIMEH010000020.1 GCA_903839975.1 uncultured Candidatus Berkelbacteria bacterium | reverse complement strand
AGTTAACGGTGTGTCACTATCGGTTGGAAGCCATGCGGTAACCTCTGATACTACAGGAAAATACACTATAACAGGTGTGAATATGTTCGCAAAAAGTACCCTAAAGGTTGCTTCCGTAAAAGGCTATATAGATATTAACCCTGTTACCCTAACCTACTCAGGCAGAACAGCTACCCAGAATATTGGCCTGAAGGCGACCTTAGCCTCAACAATTTACCTAGTGAACACAACCGAAAATAAAGATTACTACGGATATCTTTGGCGACTAATGGTCCCCGATCAACAAGCTCTATGGGGAGATTCGGCCACTTACATTACCGCAATGACCGCTGTTAACTCTTACGCCACCAGCCA
This sequence comes from uncultured Candidatus Berkelbacteria bacterium, assembly GCA_903839975.1. GTDB lineage: Bacteria > Patescibacteriota > UBA1384 > 2-12-FULL-50-11 > 2-12-FULL-50-11 > CAIMEH01. The sequence goes on along the minus strand of CAIMEH010000020.1, from coordinate 26,481 downwards.
GAAGAACAATGTCTCTAATGTTAAAACCAGCGGTAAGATCGTTAAGCTGGCTACCTGGACCGACCCAGTTACCGGCAACACCTACCAGAACGTCTACGCCGTACCAACTAGTTTCACCCAAACTTTAGCCGGCGTTGCTTCTACCCAGCAGAGAATTGACTACTACATCGATATTAATGGCTTCTACCACTACTTCTCTGGTAACGACCAGGCCACCATCAACCAGCTCGTTGCTGCCGTTAAAGCCGCTAGCTAGCCGTGAGCGATCGTAACGGCCCAGACCTCTTGAACACCTTTTCTTTTGAGTAATTTTGCCAGTTCTTTGATGGTTGTGCCGGTAGTAATAACATCGTCGAAAATAATAATATTCTTGGACAAATTTTTAGTTTTCAGCTTAAAAGCCTGACGGAGATTATTAATTCTTTCTTTTCGCCCCAGCTTGGCTTGAGCTGGTGTAATTTTTGTTTTAATAAAAAGACTCTCCACTGGCCAACCGTTCTGGCAGATTTTCTTGGCCAGCTCTTCGGCCTGATTGAATCCACGATCGGCCATCTTCTTTTTATCAATCGGAACGAAAGTTATAGCCAGTTCTTCTTTTGGAAGTCGATCTAAAATACTTTTTCGGCAAATTCTGGCGGCTGTCTCGAGAGCGTCGGTGTGGCCACGGTATTTAACCCTCTTAATTAATTGTTGAACAACTCGTTCCTTATAGGGGTATACGGCAATTATTCCATCGATCTTAGTAGCTTCGCGACATTTCTGGCAGATGCCATTTATTGCCGCCTTGCTACACAAGGCGCATTGTTCACTTCGGCTCACTATTAATTTTTTCTGGCAACCTAAACAGACCCAATCCCCTTCGATACCGCATCCAAGGCATTCAACTGGAAAGATTAATTTTGTTAGCTGTCCGATAATTGTTGTTTTTTGCATATTTATATCTTGACGCTATCACCTTGGACGACCATAATACAACTACAAAATAAACTCCAAATAGAAAAGGAATTCACATGGGTAACATGACAAAAAAAGAAGATACGTCACAAGAAGAGTGGTTGGAAGAGGAAGAAGAAGGCCAGCTGGCCATCGATGCTTTTCAGGACGAAGATTCGATAATTATTAAAGCTCCTATCGCCGGTGTCAGCGTGGAAGACTTAGAGATTTCTATAACCGACGAAGTTGTAACCGTTAAAGGTACTCGCAAGAACGAATCAGAGATCGATCGAACCAGCTACTTGGTTCAGGAATGCTACTGGGGTTCTTTTATGCGTTCTTATATTCTGCCGGTATCAGTTGACGCTGCCAAAGCTGAAGCGACTCTGCGCAACGGAATTTTAACTATCAAAATTCCAAAACAAGAGAAGACCAAAACCAGAATTCTTAAGGTTGAAGTTTCTTAGTCCTTGCGCAACAGCGCAATTTGCGAGACGCTAAAAGTAATGAAGCGAGGGGTAATTATTGGTGTTGGTATCATCGCTGTAATTGGCGTGGTATTTCTAATACTAAACTTAACCAAGAGCAAGGGCCCATCTAACTCGTCAATTACTGTTTGGATTCCATTCAACGAGGCGCAAACCTATCAAGACATCTCAGCCGCTTATCTAAAAAAGAACCCCAGCGTTACCCTAAACGTAAAATACATTAAAGCTACCGACTCCCAGGATTACGAGGCTCAGGTTGTAAACGCCATTGCTAACGGTACCGGACCAGATGTTTGGATGGTTCGTTCGGACTGGATTCAAAAACACCTCGATAAGTCTGCTCCCGCTACAGGAACAACCAAGACCAGCGACCCAGCAGCAATAATTAAGAATACAATAATTCCAAATATTGCTGACAAAAATATCGTTAATAATAAACTTTATGGCGTGCCGATGTCATCTGACAGCTTGGCGGTAATCTACAACGCCGACTACTACAACACACTAGCACCGCAGGCCACGCCAATTCAGAAGGCAGCTTTAACCAAATTGGCTGCAACCTGGAGCGACTTGTCTTTGCAGGTGGCCGGCATCTCTCGTTCTACTGGCACGGCCATTACTCACTCTGGAATTGCCCTAGGGACCTCAGATAACACTTTTGCCGCGGGCGACGTTCTTGATGCCTTCCTGGTTCAGAATGGCGTTTCTGTACTAACAACAGATCAGAAAGACGTTGCTTTTAATCTGGCAAATACTAACGCCGCTGGCGTATCAACTTTTCCAGCAACCTCGGCACTGGCCTACTACGCTAGTTTTGCCCAGCCAGGTTCAGCTACTTATAGCTGGAATAGCACTGTCGGTGATCCGATAACTGCTTTTCTTCAGCAGCGAACAGGTGCGCTAATTGGTTACTACTCAACGCTCAAACAAATTCAGGCTCAAAGTCCAAAGTTTAGCATCCAGATGGCTCCACTACCTCAGCCAACAGCTACTTCCAACCGGGTTGATTACGGTGTTTCCTGGAGTTTGATTGTTAATAAAAACAGCAAAAACGTCAACGCCGACTGGGCATATCTTAGCTACCTAGCCACCAAAGACCCGATGGTTGCCTACGAGCAGGCTACCGGCAAGATCGCACCTTATCTTAGTAATTCTCAGCCATCAACTCCAACCAGTATCGTTGGTGTCAGCCAGGCACTGTCTTTGTATCGTAATCAGCTCTACACAGTAAAACAGCTGGACAAACCGGAGTGGCAGAAGACCGATCAGATTATCCTAAATACCATTAACTTGGTAGTGAATAGCGGCCAACAGCCTCAAACGGCGGTCGATACCGCCGCCGAGCAGTTCAAGGCCTTCTTGAACTAAAATGTCAAAAAAGGTACTTCCTCTTGCGGTAATAGCTGGAGTCTTATTACTAGGAGCGTTGGTTGTTTTTATTAGGTTGGGTATAGCTCGCGCTGACTATATAGACAACCCTGTAAATAGTGACTTCATTATTTTGCAAGATGACTCCTCTGCTGCCCCAAACACTGCAAATAACGACTCTGGTTTGCAATACGGTGTGCCTACACTGCCTACGCCGGTTTACAACAATACTGCGCTTGAACCAGCAGCCCCAACGCTTTCCCCTTTGTATAGTACGTCGGATACGGCAGGTGCATTAAATAATTTCGGTTGTCCACCGGGAACTGTTTCTGTTGGCGATCCAACTACAGGCGGAATAGAGTGTCTTCCGATACAGACTCAAGTAGCGTCAGCTACTCCAAGCGCTAGCGATACTGCTGCTGCCCAAGCCCCTGAGTTGCCGGCAACTACTGCTCCGGTTGGAGATGGTACATATACTGGTAGCCATACACCAGGAGATGACTGCTATACGTATAGCCCAACTACTGGTAACTGTTTTGATCAATATGGTGTTTTTACCTATAACACAGTTTCTGGTTACACCTACGATGCTTGGTATGGCCAAAACTGCGGTACTGGTAAGCACATCGACAATACTGGCGCCTGTGTAGCGAACCCTGGAAGCAGTAGCTCGACGACCGCCCCGGGTTCTGGCTTACCGACATCTACGGCGGTAAAAACTTCAAATAATCCGCCCGCTGGATCTGTCTCCACAGATCTTGGCTGTAAAGTAGGAAACTTGGTTAGTACTGGGGCGAGTAATCTTCTGAAAGGAATTTTTGGGGTGGCATTTTCTTCGACAGCCAAAGGTGGCTTAATATTTATCCCTACAACAGTCTCAGGGCGTACTTATACAACTTCTAAAACGGCCACAGCAAGTAATCAAACGTGTAACACTCAGACAATAAGTAGTCAGCCGTTTGTTCAATTGGCTCAGGCGGCAAGCAATGCTAGTCCTGCAGCACAAACGCCTGTCGCTCAAGTCCCGGCTGCTGGTGGCGGAAGCACTCCTAGCACCGACACTTCCACAGGTTTTAGCGTCTCGTTTCCATTTGGTGGCGGAAAAGCCCATTACGATAACTTTGGCCAGTATTTTATTGCCCTGATGAAATGGGCTTTGGATATCGGCGAATCGTTAGCGGCTTTAATAATCATCTGGGGTTCTTTCCAGTACGTTACCAGTGCTGGTGACGAGAGTAAGGCCAAAGCCGGTAAGGATTGGATTATTGGAGCCGTAGTTGGTTTTGTTTTGCTGCTACTTATTAGATTCCTGCTGCCACTTATTGGGGTTTAATACCGCCCATTGCTCTCTTTCCCTCCCCCGAGTAATGTAGAAGCATGAGGGGAAAAGTTTTAGTTTTAACAGCTCTTTTAGGTATCTCTCTTATTTCTTGTATTGGTAGTGCCTTAGCAGTCAGCTACGACTACAATCCAACTGACACCGCCTACTACGATCCCAGTGTAGGTGGTACATCGTTAACAAACGATACGTATTACTACGGAGACGCAACAACTGGTGAAGTCTTTACCAACACTGGTACTGATACCGGCTGGAACGACTTCACCCAGTCGGGAAATACTTACCTATACGATCCATCCGCTACTGCTAACGTAACTCCAACTCCAGTTGACGAAGAAGCACTTCTGAGCTTGAGCTTAGTGGACCCAAAACTAGCCAAGTCGGATATGAATGGCAATCTTTACGATGGACTTGGTAACCCAGTTGGTTACAACGAGAAGACTGGAGCTACTTACGATCCAACTAAATGTCCTGACTGTAATCTAAACCCAACTGCCCCCAAGACCTCGCTGTTACCAGCCGGAGCAGGGTCGTCTCTAGTTGACTATGCCTGCAAACAAGCATTGGGGACAAAGAACTGTGACAAGGTAAAGAATTTTGTTAGTGGAGCTAAGGCAACAGTCGCAAAGAAGACAACTGCTCCAGCAGCAGGGGGTGGGACAGGAGCGGGGGGTGGAACAACTCCATTGCCAGCCGGCAATGGTAATGGTGGCACCTTAAACTCAACCACTAAGATCCCAACAATAGAAGATATTAAAAATGCCTTACCAGGTGCTAATGTCTCTACTAATACTTCGGATATCTTGACGGTAATTCTCAACTACTTCTTCGAGATTATTGGCGTGGCGGCCTTTGCCAGTGTTTTGTATAGCGGCTTCATGTACGTTACCAGTGCTGGTGATGAACAAAAAACTACTACTGCCAGACGAAACTTGGTCTGGGCCCTAACTGGAATAATTCTGGCGATTGTTGCCCTAACAATCCTGAACTTTATTGCTGGGAAACTCTAAAACATTGCCCTTCCATCCTCCCCCGAGTAATGTAGAAGCATGAGGGGAAAAGTTTTATTTTTAACAGCGTTTCTAGCCTTATTCTTAGTCTTGCCAACTCTTTTAACAGCTAGCGTTGTCTCGTCTCCTAAAACTGCCCGTGCCCAAGATGGTGGCTGTCCAGACTCAACCAACCCACTCTGTGATAACTATGTTGCTCCAGACAGTGGCTACAGCGCCCCATCTACTGATGAGCAGTGGAACAGTGATGGAACGATTACTTCTGGTGGAGTGGTAGTGGGCAACTACGACCCAAGCAGTGGAGGAGGTGTTAGCTACTACAATGGTAGTGGTGATGGCCAGGTTTCAGTAGAACAAACTCCAACAGCTCCCGATCCAACAGCAAACGCAAATCCTTGTGCCAATGGTGATGTTTACGATGCAGCAACAGGTGGCTGTGTCAGCTCTAAAGTAGCTAACATCAACGGGACTATCTGCCCTACTGGTCAGACCGCTTATTATGATCCATCTACAGGCATGACTGACTGCAAAAGCAACCAAACTATTGCCACTCAAGTTAATGGTACAAAGTGTCCAACTGGCCAAACCGCCGTTTTTGATAACACAACTGGTCAAACTGTTTGCCAGGGAGCTAGTACTAGTGGAACAGCTAAAACCCCAACTTCGGCACCTGGATCTGGGAATATTGCCAACCTAGTCTGTGGCGGCGGCTTAGGATCTCTTATTAGCCTAGTTGCTACGGCGTGTAAGGCCTACCAAAAAGTTGCGGGCTATATTACTCCAACAAAGACCAACACGATTGTGGACAAAGGCAGTGGAACCGCAGGCAACAACCCAGCTGCAACACCAACCCCGTCAGCTACAGCTCCTGCTCCAACGCCAATAACGCAAGGTACGGCAAAAGCCGGCGCCACGGCGTTTTCAACTTTAGGCGCAGGAGTTATTTATCCGCCCTGTTTGCGAGGGGATGCGGCCCAAAACGCTGGCTTGAACTGCGTCGGCGAATCGATAACTTATTACACTAGTGCACTCTTGTTCTTAATCGGCCTAGGTTCGTTTATCTTTATGCTTTATGGCGCATTCCAGTACACAACTGCTTTCGGCGATGAGGCTAAGGTTACTCAAGGAAGAAATACTATCAAAAACGCGATTATCGGCGTATTACTTGCGTCTTTGGCCTACTTTATAGTTGCTGTAATAAAGAAACTCCTGAACGCTTAAGGCGAATTATTAATATAAAGCTTGATAGCGAATCATTTCCGCCATTTAGCGGGAATGGAGAGCTTTCAAGCTTTGGACTCTTTGGTCCAAAGCTTGACAACTAACCCTGTAAGCCTTCTAATGATAATAAGAACGATAAAATTAAAAACGGGAGGATAAAAAGAAATGTTAAGTCTATTAGTTACGAAAGCCTACGCTCAGTTCGGAGGCAACAGCAGCGGAGTTACGTCGAACAACTTTAGTTTGGGAAGTTTTAATTTCTTGAATCCGTTCGGTCTTACTGGTGACGCTACCTCTAACTTTAACGGTCTCTTGAATACGATTATTGGTGTTGTTTTAACTATCGCTGCTCTTACAGCATTTATCTTCTTGCTGATCGCTGGTTTTAACTACATCACCGCTGGTGGTGATGCTGACAAGGCTACAAAAGCCCGAACAGGTTTAGTGAACGCACTAGTTGGCGTTGTGATTATCCTGGTTGCTTATGTAATCTTAAGATACGTTGGTTCGAGCCTGCTCAATCAATAAAAAAGATTTACAAAAAAAGATGCCCGCGTTTCGCGGGCGTTTTTTATTAGGCGGTAACTGATCGGACTTCTTCTTCGGTAGTTATACCTTGAGCAACTTTATCCAAACCGTCTTGTAGTAGACTTCGGCCACCGGCTTCGGCAAAGTGTTTCTGGAACTCACTTAGCGAAGCTTCGCGTTTAATAAGCTCAATTATCTCACTGTCTGGTTTCAAGTACTCCGAGATTAGGATTCGACCCTTAAAACCAGTCATATTGCAGGTTTCGCAGCCACTACCACGACAAACTTCACAGACTTTTCGGACCAAGCGTTGGGCAACGACTAAGGCGATGGCGTCAGCCATCAGGTATTTTGGTACGCCCATCTGGAGAAGTCTGGCAAAAGCAGCGGCAGCGCTGTTGGTGTGAAGAGTGCTTAATACTAGGTGACCGGTTAAGGCAGCGTTGACGGCGATCTCGGCGGTCTCTTTGTCTCGGATCTCACCGACCATGATTACATTCGGGTCTTGGCGCAAAACGGCTCGTAAGGCCTGTGGAAAGTCGAATCCGTCAGCAGCGTTTATTTGAATCTGTTCGATGCCATCAATGCGGTACTCCACTGGGTCCTCGATGGTTATTATCTTGCGGTCGTTTGAGTTTAGAATTTGGAGTACAGCATAGAGGCTGGTGGTTTTTCCGGAACCAGTTGGGCCGGTAAAAAGAACTAACCCTTCAGGTTTGGCGACCGCTTCCAACATTGCCGCCTTGGCGTTGTCGTTAAAATCGAGCTGGTCTAAAGTCAAAAAGTTTTTGTAGTTTAGTAATCTAAGGACAATAGTCTGGCCGTAGGCGCTAGGCAAAACATTAACGCGGATATCTAACGGGTTGCCGTTGACTTCCACGGTCATGCGACCGTCCTGGGCGACGGTTTTCAGGTCGAGCTTAATTTTTGAAGAGGTCATAATTCTGGAAGAGAGCGGTTTGTAAGTTTTCTCTGGAAGCTCGAAGATCGGTAAAAGTTTGCCATCGACACGGAAACGGACATGAACCTTATCTTGCATCGGTTCAAAGTGAATATCCGAGGCATCAAGGATAGTGGCGCCGCCGATAATGGTTTCGAGAAGCTCGGTGGTGCTAACAGTGCTAATTGCCTGCTGAACGTCTTTCAGAGATTTAAGCTCGTTCTCGATCGATTCGCCTGGTTTGGTGTTAATTGAATTATCTTTGGCTTTTTGGACGATCATCGGGTAGCGCGACAGGGCGTAGTCCATTGAGCTGGGCGAGCAGACGAACGGCTCGAACTTCATATCGAGTTTAATACCAAGCTCGTTCATAGTGGTGGCCAACTCGGGATTAAAGGGATTACTAGTGGCTACTCGCAAGCTTTGGCCAATTTTCATAAAGGCAACTATCGAGAATTTATTGGCAGTTTCTTCTGGAATTAAGCCAAGAACGTCGCCAACAAACGGATAATTCACCAGGTTGACGTAAGGAAGTTGGTGCTCCGCAGCAAACTGGGCGGTCTGATCCTCCTCTTGAGCTCGATCAAAATTCTTGACGATTTTCCGCAGGTCGTGTTGCATATATTCATCTTAGCGGAAAATATGCTACTTGGCGGAGAGGCAGGGAGACTTCGTCGCAGAGCTCCTCAGAAAGCTCGCAGTAAACTGCTCGCTAGCTAACCTATCTGCTTCGCAGCGGGTTCGAATATTATCCAGAAAACCAAAAACTGCCCCAATGGGCAGATTTTCAGTTTTGCGGAGAGGCAGGGATTCGAACCCTGGGTACCCTTACGAGTACAACACATTAGCAGTGTGCTCCATTCGACCACTCTGGCACCTCTCCAATATTTCAACGATGTTCATTATACTTCTCGGCAAGCCTCGGTCAAAAAATTGTGCAGAGCGGTCGCCCGGGAAACTTTTGTTTCCTGTCGAATGCTGCGCTTGCTCGCATCCGACCCACTCTGGCACCTCTCCAATCAATCTATTATATCCTGAACCTGGTGGTAGCTCAACGGATAATCAGGAAATAATGTTTTAAGTTATTGACAGGTGAGAGAATACGGAGTGTAATTGTAGTACTCCGTAAGGAGAGCACGTTAGATTTAAAAAAGCAGGAAGCCCGTCGCGCAAGTGAGGGGCTTTTTGCTTTCGTGCTTAAAAACTTACCTGAAAAGAGGTAAAATATACTAGTTAGTTATGGGAGGGTCGCATCTCCCTTTGGTTGAGCCGACCCTAGCACGTTATTGTTTTGAATTAAGGAAGGGTCGCATAGTGGTCTAGTGCGCCGCATTCGAAATGCGGTGAGGTCGCAAGACTTCCGTGGGTTCGACTCCCACCCCTTCCGCGATACCAACAATCGACCTTCGGGCCGGTTTTTGGTATCACAGAATAGTTGTCGAACCCTATGAGCTCTGCGAATGGGTTAGCTAGCGAGCAGTTTACTGCGAGCTTTCTGAGGAGCTCTGCGACGAAGCATCCCACCCCTTCCGCACAAATTCAGAAAAACATGCTAGGATAAAAGAAGCATGAAGCACGTCAGTGGAAAGAATATTGAGCAGAAACATCCGGTCGAAGTGGATGCTCACGATTTCATCAAGCATCACCGCAACCAGTTTTGGTATGTTGGTATCGGAATCTTGGTAGCCGCCTTTATTTATCTTTCTTTTTACACCAAGAATTATCTTGGTGTTGCCGTTGCGATTGCCGCTGGCTTGGCGATTTTTCGTGTGGCTCACTTCGAACCACAGACTCGCAAAGTGAAGATTAGTGAACGTGGCGTCTTCTGGGGCGATCAGTTCTTCGGCTACCACAAGATTAGAGCGTTTTGGGTGACGTCCGTTGAAGACAGATTTACTGTCTATTTGGAGCGCCTTAACTTCTCTATGCCAATTACTTTTATTATTCCAGCGACTAAGGCCGAAGCAGTGGTCGATTATCTCTCGAAACACTTGCCTTGGCACGACCACAAGAGTGAACCGCTTTCTGACAAATTTGGCCGATTTCTAAAGATTTAGGCCGGTAACGTATCCCTTAAGTGCCTCCTGCCAAGTTTCAGGTTGATAAATTTGCTTTAGTTTATCTATTGATAACGCCGAGTAAAGTGGTCTCTCCGCAGTAGTCGGAAATTCAGCTGTCTTGGCTCTTTTTAGCTCAATAGTGATTCCTGCAAGATGAAATATCTCCTTAGTGAAGTCGTAGCGATTAACCGATCCATCGTTAACGCAATGGAATAATCCTGTTTGATTATTGTTAAGTAAGGCCATGACTATTCTTACCAACTCCTTCGTTGAGGTTGGTGAGCCAATTTGGTCATCGACAACCGATAAGCTTTCTCTCTCCTTGCCTAATTTAAGCATTGTTAAGACAAAATTCGGGCCTTTCATGCCATAAAGCCATGCGGTTCTAAGTACTAAAGAGTCTTTATTGGCCTTAAGTACAAGGTTTTCGCCTTCGAGTTTGGTTCTACCATAGTAGTTTATTGGATTGGTCTGATTGTTTTCTGAGTAAGGTTTTGAGTCACGGCCATCAAAAACATAGTCGGTTGAGAAGTGGACGAACTTTGCTCCCAAATCTAAGGCTAGCTTGGCTATATTTTCCGGGCCAATGGCGTTAACTTTATAGGCCAATTCTCTATCATTCTCGGCATTATCGACAGCGTTATATGCGGCACAATTGACAATTACATCTGGTTTAAAATCCGTTATCGGACCAAAAGTTTCAGGTTTGGTAATATCTACCTTGTCCAAGTCAAAACCAGTTATATTGTAATCTTTGATGTCTTGAAGAAACTGGCGACCCAGCTGGCCGTTGCTACCAATAATAGCGAGCCTCATTTATTTTTTCTCTCTGTTCGTATACAAAGACTCGGCCTCTTCCTTGAGTGGTTTCCACCAATCTTCGTGATCGACATACCAATTAACCGTGTCCTTAAACTGTTCGTCGAAGTCACCAATCTTCCAACCTAGCTCATGAATCTTAGTTGTATCGACGCCATAGCGGAAATCATGTCCAGGACGTGGGTCAGGTATCATTTCGAGGGTATCTTCGCCTTTGCCGAGACATTCAAGAACCTTTTTGGCAACTTCAAGATTGTTGTGTTCTGGTTGGTGATTGGCGCCGATATTGTAGATGCCGGACTTGTCCACTTTCTTCCAAAGTATCTCAAGGGCTCTGGCGGTGTCGGTAGAATAGAGCCAGTCGCGAACCTGGGAACCAGTTCCCCAGACCTTGATCTTTCCGCCTGAAAGGACGGTAGTGACCCAGCGCGGTAGGGCTTTTTCAGGATATTGATACGGCCCAAAGTTATTAGTTGGACGAACAATAATCACAGTTAATTTGTCGAAAAACGACTGGGCAGTGTCGTCTGCTTGCGCTTTACTCTTAGAATAAGCGGATGAAGCTTGGCCATCGCCTGGTTTCTTATCTTCTTCTTTGAAATAGCCATTCTCAATGGAGCCATAAACTTCATCGGTTGAGATGTGAATGAATTTTTTAATACCGTGTTTGACGGCATTTTCGAGTAGATTTTTTGTGCCTTCGACGTTGGTGTGGTAGAAAATCTCAGGATTATCTTCTGATCTGGTAACGTGGCTTTCGGCGGCAAAGTGGATTACCCCCTCGACTTCTCCCATTAGTTTGTCGACGAGTTTCTTGTCGGCTACATCTCCTTTAACGAATTTATAGCGTGGATTGCCCTCGAACTCTTTTAAGTTCTCCGGATTTCCCGCGTAAGTAATTAGATCGAGATTTGTGATCTCGTCTTCAGGATTATTTTTAAGCCAGTAACGAATAAAATTTGAGCCAATGAAGCCGGCGCCCCCAGTAACTAATATTTTCATTATTTTTTCCTCTCTAATTAAAAAAGTAGCCAGATACACCTTATATTTTTTTAGGTGTTCTGGCTAGGGTAAATTGGCTACGATTAGCCTTTGTATACGAAGGGACTTTTCAAGTCTTTTAGGAGCGGCCACTGCGCATCTTCTTTCTTTGTCTGGATTCCGTTTTTTTCGGGCCAGTCGATATTGAGGCTTGGATCGTTCCAGCGTAATCCGCCTTCAGAATCCTTATTGTAACGGCCACCAGTGACGAAATACATGAAGACGACATATTCGGTTAGGGTCATAAAACCGTGAGCGAAGCCATCCTCTGGGATCCAGAAAGACATCTTGTTCTTGGCGCTTAATATTACGCCAAAATGCTTGCCGTAGGTTGGTGAACCAATTCTAACGTCAACTGCAACGTCAAGGACTTCGCCCCAAACCACCTTGATAAGCTTGCCCTGCGCAAATGGAGGTTTCTGGAAATGAAGACCTCGTACTACTCCCTTACAGGACTCGGATGCGTTGCCTTGAGTTAGCTTGTTAAGAGGTATGCCGTTGGCGATAAACTCATCCACTTGAAGGAACTCGTGAAATGAACCCCCTCTTTCCTTGTCTTCATGAATAACCGGCTCGACGACGAGAAGACCAGGAATGACAATATCCGTTCCTGGAACTTTTGCTTTAATAAAGGTACTCATAACCAGGTTATTCTACACCTGTATAGTATCTTTTGAAACCCTCTCGAGGTAGTTACCGTAACCACTTTTCTTCAGGGGCTCGGCAATTTCAAGTAATTGTTTCTTAGTTATATAGCCCATATTATAGGCAATCTCCTCGATACAGCCGATTTTAGTACCGGTTCTCTTTTCGATAGTCATTACGAAGTTACCAGTTTCCAGTAGGCTGTCGTGAGTACCTGCGTCAAACCAAGCGAAACCGCGGCCCAACAGACTAACCTTAAGCTTCTTTCTCTTTAGATAGTCTTGGTTAACGGTTGTTATCTCAATTTCGCCTCGGGCCGATGGCTTAATTCTCTTGGCTACTTTTGCGGCGTCCTTATCGTAGAAATAAAGTCCTAATGCGGCATAGTTGGATTTAGGTTCGGTGGGTTTCTCTTCTATCGAGACAACGTTATTTTTTTTGTCGAACTCGATTACACCAAAGCGTTCGGGGTCGTTGACGTAGTAGCCAAAAACATTGGCACCGCCATTTTTCTCGATATTTTCTCTGGCACACTTGAGTATGTCTGGCAGGCCGTGGCCGTAAAATATATTATCTCCAAGGATCATACAGGCATCATCACCACCTACAAACTCCTCACTAATAATTAAAGCGTCTGCTAGGCCTCTTGGTTTGTTTTGTACGGCATATACGAGCTTTAGGCCAAGTGACGATCCGTCTCCTAAGGCTTCCTCGAAACGACTAATGTCTTTAGGGGTAGAGATGATCATTATCTCTCTAATTCCAGCCAGCATTAAGACCGACAAAGGATAATAAATCATCGGTTTGTCGTAAATAGGGAGTAGTTGTTTACATACCGGTATAGTAACTGGGTGTAGTCTGGTCCCGGATCCACCTGCAAGAATAATACCTTTCATCAGTAAGAGATTAACACTTTTAGTCCTTGAAGAAAATACCCAGTTGGATAAGATGAGGTAGCACAATGGCACGACTGAGGGGGATACTAACCATATTGTTGATACTGATCCTGAGCGGTGTTTTTCAGGCTATTATGCCTTTGAAAGCTATAGCAGTTGATACCTCTGCCGCTGGATTCATTAACAATCAAAATTATAACCAGCTAGTCTCAGACGCAGACTTTACGGCAACAGGCAGCATGAATGTTGGCGATATTCAAAACTTTTTGGCCTCTCAGGGATCTGGTCTAGCTACAATTGGCTCGTCAAGCCTGGGATCTGGAGCCAACGGTCGTGGCGCGGCTCAGATTATTTACGATGCCGCTCACGCCGCCGATTCAGCCTCTAGTGGCTGTGCTCAAGGCATCTGCTTGGATACTTCAACTGGAACAGTCAGTCCGAAAGTAATACTAATTACGCTTCAAAAAGAGGAGGGTCTCATTTCGGCCGGGAGCCCTAGCCAAGGTGCCTTGGATATAGCCATGGGCTATGGCTGTCCAGACTCAGGTGGCTGTAATCCAACCTATCAAGGATTCACCAACCAGGTTGGCTGGGCCTCCTGGCAGCTCCGATGGAACTTCGAGATGTCTAAGGCTGGAAAAAGTGGGGTGGCACCTTATATTGTCGGTGGGACTTTGTCTAATTACACCTATAACGTTCCAGACCAGGGCATTAGTGGGTCTGTCACTGTTTCACTTAGTAATAACGCTACCTCATCTCTTTATCGTTACACTCCTCACTTATTCTATGGGAACTATAATTTCTGGAAGATGGGTATTAACTGGTTCGGATTTAGTACCTCGTCAAGTCAAACATCAGGCGGAAGTAACGACACTAGCTCGTTCTCTGCCGGGACTTATAGTGCTACCTTCAAAGCCAGTGGAACCAAGGCAAGCGACTCAACGGTGGTCTATAATGGCGCAACTATAGCTAACATGGGCGCCACAACTTGGTCAGTTTCAATTGCGGCAGATATAGGCACGCATGACTATGTTATCAATTACATTGGTGGTTCAGCACCAGGCTCAAAGACGATAACTATCGATCGTCGTAGAATTGGTGATATTAATAACGATGGCAAAGTAAACGCCCTAGACCTCTCGACAATGTTTAACAGTTGGGGCCAGACAGTCAGGGGTGATAACTGGGTAAACTTGAACCCAGATGTTGATGGCGTAATAAATATCTTGGATATGTCACTTATGTTTAATAACTGGACTGGCTAGTAATTCCTGCGCATAGTAAGATAAGAATGATGAAGAAAATCGTTTCAATATTTACGGCATTACTGTTCTTAGCTAGCTTCTGGCTAGTACCTAGCTCCGCCTTAGCTGCAGGTGCAAGCCCAAGCGGCGGCGGTAGCTATACGGTTGGAACTACATTCACTGTAAATATTGTGGCCAGTGGTGCAACTTTTAATACTTTCTTGGGTGACATAACCATTTCTGGCCCAGTAACGGCCACTATCACAAAAGGAAACTATAGTAGCGACCCGAGTGATACTCTGGGTTCTGGTGGAAAGCACTTTGACGGTGGGATAACCTCTGCGACTACTTCGTTCACTATTGCCAAGATTAGTCTTAAAGGCACCGCGGTCGGTAGCGGTACTGTAACCGTAAAAAATGTTAATCTCATAAACAATGTGGTCGTAGCTACCGGTGGTGGTAGCACTAATTTCACAATTACACGTGCCCCAACAGTACCTGGCACAGTCGCTGTTAGTTCCTCGACCAATCCAGATCAGACCCAGGCCTATGGCGTAACAACAGCTCAGTTTGCTTGGACGGCACCAACAAACGGTGCAACTGGATATTCAACGGTTTTCGATCAGGCGGCCGACACAACCCCGCCGTCAACAGCCAATACAACAGCCCTGACTGCCAGCTACGACAATATAAACTTAGGTACCTACTATTTTCACATTAAAGCCCAAAACGGCGATGGCTGGGGCCCTGTTACTCACTACAAGATAAATATAAATCGCTCGACGGATAGCACACTAGCTGCACCAAAAATTACGGCGGTAACAAAGGGCTCGGACTTCGTAAATGACGTGGTAGCGGGAACGGTTAAAGGGTTTGCTATCTCGGGTACCTCTGTAAATCTTACTGGCTACACAGTCGCGTTATCGATCACTCCAGCAGCAGGAATCCCTACTGAGCAAGCTCTGACGACACCAATAAATGCCGACGGAACCTGGTCGGTGGTCTTTGATCAGCCAATCCCAGTTGGTTTTTATAAAGTTACAGCAGCCGCAACCTTGGACAAGGTAACAACTCCTTCAAGCGATTCAATTAGCTTTGAACTATCGGTTGCCAATGGTGGCAATGCCAAAATAATCTCCAACGACGATCTGCCAAAACCAAATCTTACGGTTACCGTGGCCGGTATTACTTTCTCGAATAAAAATCATGTCTACTGGGCTATTGGTGCTGTTGTTGGGTTTGCTATTCTTGTAACGCTCCTAGCCTATCTTAGTCGCCAGCTCTATAAGCGTTGGAGAAAAGGCCGTCTAAATAAGAAAGTTGATTCAAAAGTTGACACAACTAAGAAGCCGCCTCAAAAGCTGGTATAGCTAGCCTAAATAGCTACTGTCTAATCGGTTGATTTTTTTATTTTTGCCTTATCTGTAAACACAAAGGCTTGGTTAAGGATGAATGAAATTATTGCTACTGGGAAAGCCAGTATTGCTTGACCGACGTAATGGTTTAGATTGTAGCTACCAAGCCATTTCAGGGCAAAAACATTAATAACGTATGTAACGCTGTATACGAGGAAAAACTTATAAATTAGTGAGTTATCTTTGCTCCTGAAAACGATTACCCCGATTGTTTTAAAGTTGAACAAGATGCCAGCTATTGTAGCCAAAGCTAGGGCGATTGGATATTTAAGGCCGATAAAACTGAATAAAGCGAAAGCACTGTATCCGAAGATAGTGTTAACCACGCCAACAAGTAGAAATCTAACAAAACGATTTTCGAGCAATCTGGTAATCATTACTGCTTCCAGCTCTTGAGCTCGCTCACGATTTTCTTAATTTCTTCGTCAGTTTCGTATGTTTTACCGGCGTAGATTGCTCTTGTTCTAATGAATTTTGGTCGGTTTTTAACCTCTTCGATTATCTTGCCGATATAGTCACCGATAATGCTTAGTGAAAGAAGCTGGATGCTACCAATTATCAAAACTAACATAATAATCGTGGTAATTCCCGGGGCGTTCCTCGGTGGATTAATGAAGAAGTTTACCAGATAGTAAAGGCCTAATATTATTGTTGCGCCAAAACACCACAGTCCGGCCAACTGAATATAGTAAAGCGGTTTGCTGCTGAAAGAGAAAATACCTTTTTTGGCCCACCAGATATTCTTTTTGAAACTATTAGTGCTTTTACCGAATAATCTTTCAGGTCTGACGTACGGTACCCCAATTTGTTTGAATCCAACCCAGGCACGCAAGCCACGGAGGAAAATATCTTTTTCAGGAAAACTTAGAAGGTAATTAACGGCTTTTCTGTCGATTAAGGAAAAGTCGCCAGCGTCAACAGGAATCTTGATATCCGACAATTTCTTAAATACACGATAGAATATTTTGTAGAAGATCTGCATATAGAGAGGAGCTTCCCTTTTGACTCTTTCGCCATAAACAATCTCGTAGCCGTCTTCCCACTTTTTAATAAACTCAGCGATAACTTCTGGCGGATCTTGGCCATCTCCGTCCATCAGGACTGCGGCGTCACCAGAAGAAACTTCCATGCCGCTCATAAAGCCTGATTGGGTGCCAAAGTTTCTGGAGTGAGAGATGCCAACAACGTGATTGTCTTTGGTTGAGAGCCCCTTAATCACCTCTTCGTCGTTGGCTGGGCTACAGTCGTTAATAAATATTAGTTCATAATCGTAGCCGCTCTTTTGGAACATTTTTGTAGCCCTCTCATAAAGAATTGGTATCGATTGGTTGTCTTTGTAACAAGCAAAAATGGCCGAGATCTTCTTATTCTTGGTTGGAACCGATACATTTCGAAGTAAGCTCGTCGCTTCCTTCTCCCACTGGGCATTAATCTTTAAACCTTCTTCAAAAGTAGTCTTGGCCTGCCAGCCCATAACCTTTTTCGCTTGCTCGGGATTTCCGTACCAGTCAATCAAATCCCATTTACGATTCTGCATCGTGCCAAACTCGGGGTTGGTTGAGATTTTGAAGACTTTCTTTGCAGTTAAGGCAACGTCTTCAAGACTTGTCTTCTTGCCGGTAGCAACATTTATCGTGATCCCTGGGTTACTTTTACAGGCAATTAGGGCGGCTTTAACAAATGCGTGGTTACAGTCGTCGACGTAGACGAAGTCCCTTGAGATATCTTTATTCACCAGATTAGGAAACTTACCGTCTAGGCCGTTGGTAATTAGAGTTGGGATTAACCGGCTTCTCTCTTCAAACGGTCCGTAGATCGAGTATAGACGTAGGTTGACTGCTGGAAAGTTTAGTAGTTTTCCGTAGTACTTTATCAAATATGAGCTACTGATTTTAGAAACAGAGTAGTCGCTATTAGGTATTAACTCATCAGACTCTTTGGAGCCAGTACAATTTAGGCCATACTCCGATGAACTACCAGACTGAACAAAGGCGCTGCAACCAGCATCCATTAGGGTTTTAATTAGGTTAAGAACTCCTATGTAGTTAACCTGATAAATCTTGCTTGAGTCGGTCTGTAAAGGGTAAGCTCCGTAGGCAGAGTAGTTAAATACTGTTCTTGGTTTAAGGTTATCAACACAATTTTTTAACTCGTCATAATTAGTTATATCGACGTTAATAACATGTGAGCTCTCGGCCATTGATAATCTCCAGCTCTGTTTGGCATCCAGTGAACAGGCGTAGACATCATTTCTCAAGTTTGCCAAGCTGTAATACATCTTGGCGCCAATAAAGCCACCGGCTCCGACGATAAGGATTGGGCCCTCAAGGGCCATCGCGTCTTTTCTCTCCTCAGTACCCCAGATGTCGGTCGTCAGGTTATTTTTTTTCATTGATCATTTCCTGGATTTTACTCTTAATTGAATCAGGGTCGAGCGAAGATAGTTTTTGGTGATACTTCTGGCTACCGTATAATCCATTTGGATATCCTTTGGCAAATAGATGTTGATATTGGCAAGAAAGGCCTGATTCCAAAACTAGCTCGGCCAGGTTCTCGCCCAAGCCACCACGCTGAACATGTTCCTCGACGACTAGCAGTTTCCCAGTCTTCTTTATACTTTCCTGTAACTCACTCGAGAAATTTGGAATCGGAATCTCAGTTATTACAAATAACTCAATTTCATCTTTATTCAGGGACGAAATTGCAGTCAAAGCATTTAGTGTCACTGGTCCTAGGGCGACCACGGTTATTTTTTTGCCAGATGTGAGCTTGCGAGTATGACTGTATTTTGGAAGCTCGAGATCTTCGGGCTTCTGGCCGCCACCAAGTCTTAGATAGGCTGGGCCGACTCTGTCCATCATTGAGTTGAAAACTCCTTCGACATCTTCTTTGCAGAACGGAATATAACAGCGCATATTTTGGAACGAGGAAAGAACAGCGATGTCTTCAATGGCGTGGTGAGTACCTCCCATTATGCCGTAACCATAGCCCCCACCATTCCCGACAATCTTGACGTTTTTATTGTGCAGACAAACATCGAGTCTAATCTGTTCGGCCGGTCTGAAAACGGTAAATGGAGCGATACTATAGCAGAATACGGTAAAACCCTCGGAGGCAACTGCTGCTGCGGCTGTAACCATATTTTGTTCGCTGACACCCGTATTCACAAATCTATCTCCCATTGATTCTCTGACGCCTTCTAAAGCCATAAAGCCTAAGTCGCCTGTAAAGAAAATTGTCTTTTTGTCTGTTTTGCCGGCATGTTCCATTAATGCCGAAAAAGCTTTACGCATTGTTGCTCCTAACTTCTTTGATGGCGGTCTGATATTGGTCATCGTCCATTGGTAAGTAGTGCCACTCGAGCTTATCTTCCATATACGACACTCCACTTCCTTTGGTTGTCCTTGCTACGATACACTTCGGTTTGTCCGAGCCATTTTTATCTATCTCGGCGAAAGCCTTATCAAGGTCGGCAAAGTCATTACCATTCTTTGCTTCGACTACGTCAAATCCGAAGGCCTGAATTTTTTCTTTGAACGGCATCATCTTGATTACTTCGTCTGATCGGCCGAATCCCTGTAGGCCGTTGTTGTCTATTATAACTACCAAGTTGTTGAGCTTATGATGAGCAGCAAACATTATTGCCTCCCAAGTCGAACCCTCATTGCAGTCTCCATCGGAGATAACACAATAAACTTTAAAATTCTTCTTTGAAAACTTGGTTGATAGAGCTAGTCCCGCAGCCAAGGACAGTCCGTGCCCTAAGCTGCCAGTTCCAAAGATAACTCCATCGACTTTATCGTCACCGCAGGGTGGGTGAGCTGCTAGGAATGTGCCATCTTGGTAATAAGTCTTAAGTTGCTCGTCTGAAATCTTTCCGTACTTGTTAAGAACAGTATAGAGCGAGGCGGCAGCATGGCCCTTAGATAAAATAAACTTATCTTCTTCTGACATTCTCTGAAAATAGAGGTAAATCAAAATGTCGAGACACGACAACGAAGAACCGATATGACCGGAATGGGCAGTCATATGTAGCTCTAGTAGAGTAATTAGCGAGTCTTCTTTTATCTTCTTTAGTTTTTCTTTATTCATAATCAAGTTTTAACTGATATTAGGCTTATTGAAAAGCCCAGCTCATTAGCCCATAATAAATACTAAGAGAATCATTTTCAACAGGAGAGCATAATATTGTGATTGGTTTCAAAAGATTTCTTTCAAAACAACAAGACTACATACCGTTTTGGCTAGCGTTTCTGGTTGTGATTATTATTTCTCTTGTGGCTTATCATCCAGATTTTTTATACCTCTCAACATTAGCCAGTAGGACTGCTAGCGGGAATCTAAATCTCTATCAGGCGGTAATGCTGAAAGGCTATAACGCTGGTAGCTTTACTATGCCGCCGCTTATGGGCTTCCTTGATTCATTCGTATTCTTTATATTAAAAACTCTTAAAATCATATATTTCAATGTTGGCTATGGACTCAATGATCGTATCCCCTTTATTCAATTGCTTCTATTGAAGAGTAGATATATTTTAGTATTCGCCCTTTCTTATCCTTTAGTATACAAAGCTTCTCTATACTTTACTAAACAGGATAAGGCCACAGCACGCAGAATCTCTAATATTTGGATAACCTGCCCGGTTCTTCTGTATTTGCCTTTTGCTCAAGGCAATAACGATATATATCCTGCGGTAATGTCATTAGTATTTTTGCTATTTGCCTTCAGAGGTGACGACCTCCTTGCGATGGTATTCTTAGGTTTAACTGCGGCTCTGAAGAACTATGGTGTCTTCTTGATATTGCCAGCGGCAATAATACTGGCCCGCAAGGATATTAGAAAAGTCGTACTATTTGGTTTCGTTGCGGGACTATTCTACGTGTTGCCGTCAATAATATATTCCCATGGCTTGACTAATTTTGCCGTAATACCGAATTCTAGCGGTGTTAGTGAAGGGATGTTTATGTTGAAAACTGTGATCCCATCACAGATAGACTATCCGATATTTATTCTAGTCTACTTCTTGATAAATATTTTCTTATATTTTAACGATAATGAAGACGAGCTTAAGGAGAATAGAAATAAAGTGTTAACAACCTACTGTTTCTTAGTGATGTCACTATTTTTTGTTACCTATGCTCTACCACAGTGGTTCTTATGGATAATACCGTTTTTCATCTTTATTATTTACGACAATAGAAAATTATTCTCAATATATCTAATAATCTGCTCGGTCTTTTTGCTTACACTTATTCCGGACTGGACTTACAACCTAGATGCAACTATGTGGAGGCAGCTTTCTCCGAGACTTTTCTCTCGTATGGATCTTTTCCCCGTTATAAAAAGGAGCGTAACGATAATGGAGCTAGGATATAGTCTATTCGCGGCACTCTTTATTGTCCTTATTTACTATCTCTTAAAAGAGAAGAACGCTAGTCATGACGCTCCAGGAGATAAGGCGCCATACTATAATCTATTTATTATTGCAGGCTATATGATACTGATGATCTTATTCTGCTTAGTTGCTTTCCACCGTCTAACGTAAGAATAAAAAGCTAATCAGCCTTACTGGGTGGCTTGATCTGGTTCGCTATTTGCCAGCTCTTTCTTGATATTATCTCCTACCAAATCATAGGAGGAGATAATTATTAGAAGCAAAGGTATGAAAGCCAGATATCCGAAAGGAATGATTGGTTGAGAGTTAAGGAGAAAAGGCGCATAAGCGAAGAACGAAGTAAATATCATTAACAAGGGTACATAGTATCTTTTTGGACTACCAAAGGCATATATAACTGATAGTATGTCGGCTAAGTAATAGTATCTGTCGTGCATTTTAGGCAAAAGAAATGGTACAAGGAGTGCGAACATAAAAGCGGCAATTACTATCTTTTTGTTTGTCATGTCTCGGCAGTAGCGATGTAACATTACCATTACTAATAGAACTATTCCAAAGGCAAAATAAAGGCCGGGCTTATAAAGATCATCGAATAGATTTGGTACCCAGCTATACATATTTGGAATATTAAAATTCAGACTTTGGTTCATCTGTGATTGATTAACGTATATCTTTAGCAGAAATCCAAGAGAATTACCGGCAACCCAAGAGGGTAGAATGGATAGTAAATAAACAGCGGGTATCCAAATGAACGAATACCATCTAACTCTTTTTAATAGTAATAAGATTGCGAATAATGGTAAGAGGAATATTGCCTGAAGTTTGAAGGCAAAGGCAATCCCATAAAAAATAAGGCTAATATTCGGTTTGTCTTTTAGTAGGTAAATCAGTGAGATGATGCAGAAGGTGGCAAAAATTGCGTCACACTGACCCCAGTAAGCACTGTTCAGAATAACTGTAGGTGCCAATAGGACGAATAGACAGGATAGTTTTGCCCAAAACTTGTTCTTGGTGATAAGATTTACAGCCACGCCTACCGATCCTGAAAGAATAAGATCAAAGACTATT
Source organism: uncultured Candidatus Berkelbacteria bacterium (assembly GCA_903839975.1). Taxonomy (GTDB): domain Bacteria; phylum Patescibacteriota; class UBA1384; order 2-12-FULL-50-11; family 2-12-FULL-50-11; genus CAIMEH01. The sequence continues at coordinate 4,070 of CAIMEH010000020.1, read as the reverse complement.
GAGATGGATTTGATAGCTACAATTTTTTTTATGGGAATTAGCGTAACAAAGGAGATGAGGTAGGCGTATGAAGGCGTGTAATTGTCATAAAATGGGTACTTGAAAGCATGGAATGCGCCGTGTGCTTTGATGAAGTCGTACCAGACCGAAAAACTGTAGGTATAATCACCTGTTTGATGAGAAATGGTAGCCATTCTCGCTAGCAGGGCGAGTACAACAATAAGAATAAAAAATATATTTTTATTAATGAACTTCCAAATAACCTCTAAGTAGTGTTTAAGTAGTTCTGAATTCATTATGATGATTTTTGCTTGAAACGATTTTTCAAAATCCACTTGGCGTGGTTATATCCAGTTTTAAAGTAATTCTGTTTTGTCTCACCGAGACGTTGGTGCTGAGATATAGAATACTCTTCGAATTTTATTTTGGGATTTGTGGCAGCATTAATCTTTATTTGTGGACTAAGATTCCAGTCGCCCATAGTTAAGTTTAGTTTTTTACGTACATCTTTCTTGAAGACCCACATTCCAGATAAAGTGTCTTTAATTTTGAAGCCATACAATAAAAGGATTTCCCAATTAAGTAAGTTAACACCAAGTTGAAGCTTAAATGGTATTTTTGTCCCATCTTGTAGGGGGTAACGGTTGCATGAGATAAAATCTAATTTATTATCTAGAAGGTGAGGAATGATTATATCCAATTTTTCAACTGGGTAGGTACCGTCGGCATCTGCTCCAACGATAATATCGCCAGTTGCAGCGTTGATGCCGCTCATGTGAGCAAATCCATAACCAATACCACCCAAAACCCTATTGTCTTCGATAACTTTGACTTTACCGCCTATTCCTTTCGCTACTTCTACGGTGTTGTCCTTTGAGTTATTGCTAATTACAATAATCTCATCAATGTAGCCTGGAAGTTTGCTTATGATTTTTTTAAGGTGTCCACCTTCATTCCGACAAGGTAAGCACAAGGTTATTTTTTGTCCTCTTATCATTTTTCTCCCAGCTAACTTCTTATATTTCAGCGTTTCCTGCTAAACAATATCATTTGTCCCCCTGAAAGTACACTTCAATATTATTGTGGAAAAAGCCCAATATAGTTGCTAGAAGGATGGTCAGATTGTACACTGGCTCTATGACTGTCAAAGCAGTGAAACCAATAAAAACCGTCCCCAGTAAGACAATAGTAGAACGAATTGAGGCTTATTGGCCCTGGTTACTTATTATCATATTCGCCTTTATTAAAATTTGGATAGTCTCTGGGCAGCATCTATATTTTGTCGATGTCGATCTTAGCAGATTTGATAATGGTCTATTTATTGTTTTGGCAAACAATGTATTGCATGGACACTGGTTGGGAGAATTCAACAATCTTACTCTTTCAAAAGGGCCTTTTTACCCCATTTTTATAGCGGTAGTCAGCTATTTAAGAGTCCCTCTTTTGTTGGCCGAACAGACATTGTACATATTTGCTTGTCTAGCCTTCCTGATAAGTATCTCGCCAATCATCTCAACTAATAAATATAGCCAATCAAAAGCGTGGTTGCTCCGTAATATGCGGGGTATCATTTTAGTTGCCTTGGGTATACTTATTATTTTTAATCCAATTACTTCTGATATTAAGTCTGGAACAGGAGTTATTAGAGAAGGGATATACCCAGCTCTGACGTTGCTGACGGTATCCTTGTTTGTCTCGATGTTTACATATCGAACTGCAAAACTTTGGAAGTATGTGCTTATCTCTATTGGCTCGGGTTTGTTTTTTTCAGCCTTTTGGCTAACGAGAGAAGAGGGTATCTGGATCGTGCCATTCATAGTGTGCGTGGTTTTGTATCTAGCAGCATTTCTTGTCTGGCAAAAAAGCTCAATCCCCGACTGGAAAATAAGGCTGGTATTAATAGCATTACCTTTCGTGATTCTTTGGGTATCTAATCACGTGGTTTCGTATATTAATAATCAGGATTACGGAGTAAACACCACAGTTGAATTTAAAGATCCACAGTTCCTTTCTGCTTATAGCGCGTTGACTAGAGTCCAGACTAGTAATTGGATGCCAGTGATCCCCGTGTCTAAACAAAGTCGTCAGCAAATCTATGAAGTGAGTCCAGCCTTTTCCGAACTGCAACCATATCTAGAAGGAGATCTTGGTAGTGGCTGGGAAGATGCTTCCGCGATGTTTTACCCGCAGTACAAAGGAGAGATTGCTGGTGGCTGGTTCATGTGGGCCTTCAGAGATGCTGTCGCCGACGCAGGGTATTATTCAAATGGAGATGTGGCAATGGGTTACTATTCTAGGCTAGCTAATGAAGTTAACACTGCTTGCAGTCAAGGTAAGCTTTCCTGTGTAAAATCTACTGATAGTATGATACCGCCCCTTAACAAGCATTATGTTAGACCATTTATTTCTACGCTTGGTCAGTCATTCTCCTATTTATTAGGGTTCAAAGAATATAATCCTATCCCGGCGAACGTTTCTGGCAGTATAGACTCGACAAGCTTGATCTCTAGTATCACTCATGAACCGGCTACAAACTCTTATAGTCGTGCTAGAGTTCAGTCTCTAACGAATATTGGGTCTATTTATCAGGTCCTGTTCCCTGTCCTGACCTATCTGTCAGTTATTGCATTTATTCTAATGCTATTTTTCAAGAGGTCATATAAAGACCCACTCTTTATTATCGCGGGCTTAGTTGGGATGACGACTATAGTTGGCACGGTAATAATAGCCCTACTTACTGTCACAACTTTCCCTGCTATCAGTACACTCTATTTTAGTTCTACCTATCCATTCTTGATAATTTTCGACGTTCTCAGTTTGGCCCTGGCTATTAAGTTTGTTGGCACAATGAAGAACTTGGGCTAATAGCCTATTATTGTACGAGCATTAGTAAAGTATTGACCTAATGATTTAGGATCTTTTTATAGGCTCGCCATATCCTGTAGGCGAAGCTGGATTCAATTTTTCTTATGCGGCCATTAATTCTATTAATGTCAGCTGACATTAATAATATTGTTTCCTTGAGCCTCTTATTCTCGTCTTTCACTGATTCGGTTTTTGCCTTTTCGGTTGATAATTGACCTATTACTCCGAGAAAATGGGCTTCCGCAGATCGATATACATCTGTTATCGCCGAAGATAATAAGACTAATTTATCTAATGGTAGGTCTATCAAAGTTTTATGTATCAAGGCCTCTGGAGCCTCTGAGCCGTCGGTCATAATCGTATATATCGATCTATAGCCATTCTTGCCTCTGTCGAACTTAAAGATGTCCTGGTTATATATTTTATTTAGTTTTTTAAGAGCGGCTAACGTCTTTGGAGTACTGATAGCGCCTACCAGCATGTCAACCATGTTCAGTTCTTCCCAAAGATCGGGCGTTTGATTGTACCAGACCGACCAACTAGCCTTATTACTACTAATTGTATCTTCAATTAACTCTCTGCTTGGGAGTATATACTCCATGTGCTCCACTAGCCACGGATGGTCAACTCCTGAGAGACTTTTATAATAATTATTAGACTCTTTCTCGGCCTTCTCAATCCACTTCTCGTTGGTTGGCCCAGCTAAGATAATTGCCTTTTTCGAAACCCGAAATTGTTCTTTGAGAAATTTTTCTCGGTCTTTGCCGGGAATGTGTTCAAGAACGTCGGTTGAGACAATAATATCAAACGACTTTTTTTTGAATGGTAGAGACCTACCATCGCCCTTGATATAGTTCTCGTCCTCACAGTCGATAACATCAAGTATAGTAATATGGTCGTTCGGTAAGAAGCTTCTTAGGTGATTACCTCGTCCTCCGACTTCGAGAATCTTAAATTTTTCGCCTTTATTACGTAAAGCATTAACGCTGTCAGCCACAGACTGATAACGAGTGAACAAATTAAATGATACCTGCTCTAACTCTATTATTTTTTAGTTCTTTCTAAGCCCGAAGTTCTCTTGGTCGAGCGTCAAATTTACGTTGTAGTAAGGATCACCTTTCTTCAAGAAATCGTCCCATTTGTCTTTAAACCGTTCAACCTCTCCCGTAAATCTGGCCTGTTTTTCTGGCGTGTCTTCATAGCCT
>CAIMEH010000019.1 GCA_903839975.1 uncultured Candidatus Berkelbacteria bacterium | reverse complement strand
TTTATGAATATCGAACGAGTCAACTAAACAATCGGCAAAGAACTTAATCATCGTTGGGTCTGAGTTTGTTAGAGAAAGTTTGCCTCGTTTCTTTGTCCCTTCTGCCCAATACAAAGCCACTGCCGCAATCAATCTACCCTTTTTATCTAAGGAGGAAAGTTCCTTCTTCCCTTTATCTTGAAAGTATTCGATTCGTTCCATTCTTTTTTTGTGATTTGTTTCAGAGCCTTTCATACGACCAATAAATCCAGCGTCTTGGCGTCTTTTTTCAAGTTTGGCGCGCTGTTGCTTTGTTAGCTCAACATCGGAACACCAATTGCTCATAGTTGATTTAGAGACGTCTAATTTCTCACATAGTTCTTTAATACTTAAGCCAGTTTTTCTTAGTTCTCTCGCTTCCAGTCTTAATTTGTACTTAGCCATATATCTAATATAAACCCATCACTTAAGTAGTCAAGGGTGAGTGATTCCAATATATTACGAGTAGCTTTTTCCTGGGTCGATTACAAATATGTCATGAGGGTGGCTCTCCTGAAGTGATGCCTGAGTAATCTGTAGGAATCTGGCTTTTTGCCAGAGCTCTTCAATTGATTTGGCGCCGACATAATACATTCCTGATTTTATTCCGCCTATTAGCTGTTCAACGCGGTCGCTAATTTTGCCATCGACCGGTACTAAGCCTTCAACGCCTTCAGCGACTAACACTTTGTCCTTGTAGCTTTTGCCGTGAAATTCATCCTCAGAGTGAACCTTCACGCCCTTATCCATCGCTCCGACCGAACCCATGCCGCGATACTCTTTGAACCAATATGATTTTTGACCTTGTTTAAGAATGTTTTTGAATCTACTAGGTACTTGCGAGGCACTCAAGCTTATTTTTTTACCTGGAGATTCCTGGGTAGAGGCAAATATGGAACCCATCATAACGGTCGAAGCGCCAACAGCTAAAGCCTTTACGATATCGCCAGAGTACCTGATTCCACCGTCGGCGATTACCGGAACGTTATGTAGCTTTGCGACGGACGCTACTTCAATTATTGCAGTTAGTTGCGGCACTCCCATTCCAGAAACTATCCTCGTGGTGCAGATTGAGCCTGGGCCCATTCCAACGCGCAAGGCATCCGCACCGAAATCAATTAGGGCTTTTGCACCTTCGGCGGTAGCAATATTGCCAGCGATTATTTGAGTCTTTGGGTATTTCTTTTTGATAATTCTTGTGGCTTCTATAACCGATGTTGAAAACCCGTGAGCCGAATCAATAACTATAAAGTCAACGCCAGAAGCAACAAGCTGTTCGACCCGTTGCTCGTAGCCCAAGTTGGAGCCGATTGCGGCGCCAACTACTAATCCTTCGGCCTTAACTTTTTTTACCTCTTTTGCTTGGTCGACGACTGAAAGATTCCTATGAATTACGCCAATGCCGCCAATTCTAGCTAGGGCAATAGCTAGCTCGCTTTCGGTTACGGTGTCCATAGGTGCAGACACTAGAGGAATATCAAGAGAAATCTTTTTCGTTAATTTTGTAGACAGGGTAATATCGCAACGTTGAAAATCTGAAAAACCGGGATGGAGTAAAACGTCATCAAATGTTAGCGCTTGGGATAAAGAAAATTTGGGTGTACCCATAATTTAGCTTAGCGATGTTTGGGTAAGGCTGTCAAATATTAGACAAATAACAAAACTTTAAGCTTAAGGAACGAATATCCCTAGCAAGCTCGGGCATTGTCGCTTCACTTTGTTTCGCTCCAGTCGAACGGCTGCTTGCAGCAGCGCGTTCTGTCTTCGTTCACCAATACAAAACAAAAACCCACACGGAAGTGTGGGGTCTTGTTTTGTAGCGGGGGAACGACTCGAACGTTCACCTTCTGGTTATGAGCCAGATGGGGTACCATTCCCCTACCCCGCTATCTTCGATTTTACCTCTTTTGCCCCGAAACGTCCACCAGTTAACGAAAAAATCTTCAGTTTTTCTTAAGACAAGACAACTACAAATAATGTTGGTTCACACCTTGAATAAGTACTGCAAAAATGTAGAATTGATTGGATGAATACACGAAACCGATTTTGGAGACAGATTTTTTCACTGCTAACAATTGTCTTTCTAGCGATTGTCATATGGAGCCTCTTTGGCTTTAAGGGTATCGCTAGTACGAATACCCAGGATGTCTCAATTACTCAAATTACGTCCGAGATAAAGGACGGCAAGATTGATCACATCGTCATTGATGGCAATAAAATTACCGCATACACAAAAGACAATACTCAATTAATCGCTTACAAAGAAGCTAGCCAGGGGATTAAAGATTATGGCATTGATTCTTCTGTTGTTCCGGTAACTATAAATAACCCAGACTCGGGCGCTATTTGGACCGATATATTAACGATATTCTTACCAGTATTACTAATAGGTGGTTTCTTCTGGTTTATGACCAGACAAGCTCGTGGTGCCAACAACCAAGCAATGTCGTTTGGTCGCTCTACCGCCAAACCTTATACTGGTAAAGATAAAGTCACTTTTGCGGATGTTGCTGGCCTTAAACATGCCAAACAAGAGCTATCTGAAATTGTTGAGTTCTTAAAGACTCCAGCTAAATTCAAAGCCCTCGGTGCTGAGATCCCACGAGGTGTGCTGCTAGTTGGTCCAGCTGGTGTCGGTAAGACCTTGTTAGCCAAAGCCGTCGCAGGTGAAGCCGGTGTACCGTTCTTCACTTTGTCCGCCTCAGAATTCGTAGAGATGTTTGTTGGTGTCGGTGCTTCCCGCGTACGCGACTTATTTGCCAAAGCCAAAAAGCTTGGCCCAACTGTTATTTTTATCGATGAGCTCGATGCCGTTGGTCGTCAGCGTGGTTCCGGCTTAGGTGGGTCTCACGACGAACGCGAACAGACGCTAAACCAGATTTTAGTGGAGATGGACGGTTTCGATACTGACGCTAATGTTATTGTTCTGGCCGCTACTAACCGACCAGATGTTCTTGACCCAGCTCTAATGCGCCCGGGTCGTTTTGATCGTAAGGTTGTTCTTGATCTGCCGGATCGTGATGAGCGAACAGCCATTCTTAAGATTCATGCGCGCAACAAACCGCTTGAGAAGAATATTAATCTTGAGGAGACAGCTAAGTCTACCCCAGGCTTGTCTGGCGCTGACTTGCGCAACGTTATGAACGAAGCGGCAATTTTAGCTGCCCGTAACGGCCAGAAGAAAATTACTCAACAGGATCTGCGCCACTCAATTGAGAAAACTCTTCTCGGGCCAGAGCGAACGAGTTATCTAATGAAAGACAAAGAACGTAAGATTGTTGCTTATCATGAAGCCGGTCATGCTATTATCGGTCATCTTCTGCCAGAGCTAGATGACGTTCATAAAGTTTCTATTATTTCTCGCGGTATGGCGCTTGGCTACACCTTAAGTCTGCCAAGCGAAGACCGTCGCTTAATTCCACAGAGCAAGTTCGAGAATGAAATAATCCAACTTCTGGGTGGTCGCGCAGCTGAAAAGCTTATCTTCAAAGACGTTACCACTGGTGCTAGTAACGACCTTGAGCGTGCCACTGAAATTGCCCGCAATATGGTAACGATCTTCGGAATGAGCGAACTTGGTCCAATCAAACTTGGTGAACGAGAAGAGATGATCTTCTTGGGCCGGGATATGAGTCATCGCAATAATTCTGAAAAAGTTTCTTCCGAGATTGATGATCAGATCTCTAAAATTATTGGCCATGCTTGGATTCAAGCTCAAGCAATTTTAAAGAAACATATTAAGGTCTTGGACCTGATGGCTGACGAACTTTTGAAGCAAGAAACTCTTGAGGATAACGAGTTAACCAAAATCTTTGCTAAACTGAAAACAGCGGCATAAAGTCCGTTCGAGGAGGGACAATCGAAAACAAAAACTTGGAAAAGCTTTTCTGGCTGACTGGTTGGACCTACGATTTTACTAAAGCCGCTCTGGTTTTGCTAATTCTTGGTTTGATAATAAACTATTTCTTCTACTCGATTTTAATTGTTCGTGGCACTAGTATGTTTCCTAACTACGTCGATGGTCAGGTGTATTTAATCGACAAGGTTGCGTATATCACTCATACGCCAGAACGTGGTGATGCCATTGCTATGTATTTCCCAGGCGAGATCCAGAAGCGATTTATCAAGAGAATTATTGGCTTGCCTGGTGAGCATGTCGTGATAAAAGACGGCACTGTTTTGATAAACGGTAAGACATTAAACGAATCTTATTTACAGCCTGGAATATTGACCACACCAGATACTGATCGGACTCTTCAGTCGGACGAATATTTTGCCATGGGCGATAATAGAGTAGTTAGCTCCGATTCGCGTTCCTGGGGACCAGTACCGGCATCATTTATTATTGGTCGAGTAGACTTTAAGATAATTAAACTACCGAGTAGCTCTCAGATATAGCTAGACGCCTTGGCTTGGCGGCAAAATACTTGGCGGAACCGGTGTATGAATATTGTTTGTTTGCTCCGGCTCATTCTTGCCTATTCGGGTAATTCTTACTATCACGATTATGAAGATAATTATTGCTAGTAATGCAGCGACTCCGCCACCGATCTCATAAAGAACAGTTTTGCTGATAGGCTTTTTTGCAAGTTCGAGAGCCACACTATTTACGGCACTGTCGATAGTAATTGTTATGTCTTTACTGCCGAAGTAGTCAGGAGTGCTAGCGCTTAGAGTGTATGTTCCTGGGGCAACACTACTAAAGAGCGCAAGCCCTTCGCTATCAGTAGTTTTTGTACCAGTAATTGACGACAAGCTTACTGTGGCGCCAACAGCTGCAGTGCCGTCTGGCAGAGTTATCTTGGCGACTACTGTAGTAGTTGTCGGTACTACTGGGGCAGGAGTGGTTACGGTTGGAGTGGTTGTAGTTGGTGTTGGTGTAGTTGTTGTTTTTGGGGGAGTTGTGGTTGTCTTTGGTGTAGTAGTTTTTGGTGTGGTTGTCGGAGCTGGGGTCGTGGCTGCAGCGGCAATAGTGTAACTACCACTTGTTGATGAAGAGAAGATGTTGGTAACAGTGTAGCCGTCCGTTGTCTTAACTGAACCGTTGCTTATAGTGATAGCGGCTGCGCCGGTACTAGTTCCTTGTACGGATAGAGTATAAACAGTCACGCTCGTTGCCGATCCAGAAACGGCTCCAGAAAAGCTTAGCGAAGCAACTCCCGACTCAAGTTTCGGTTGGGTTATCCATTGAGTAACGCTTGAACCCTTTGTCAGCGATAGGACAGTAAGGTTGGTAGTGGAGACAGTAGCGCTAAAGGAAGTAAAGCTTTGGCCGCCACCGTCAACAACGATAGCGATATTGAAACTGGTACCGACTGTTTTGCTTCCACTGGCTGGTGAGGCAGAGATGGTGGCTGTTGCTGAGGCGGCAGCTGGAGTAATACCCAGAAGAGCAATAGCTGCTACTCCCAGTAAAATTGAAACTATTTTTCCAGTGATTCTTTTCATGCTGTCCCCCGATTAATATTTAAAGTATTCATTATTTACCCCACCAAAATAGAAGTACCGTGAAGTCGTTATCATCGACTACTCCATCTCCATCAAGATCGGCCATCGGATTTGTTGGAGTGCCCCAGTTGAAAAGCAGTAACGTGAAATCATTTTCATCGACGTTGCCGTCGTTGTTAATGTCGCCATGCTTGTAGACGTTTAATGAGGTGGTGTCGGTGGCAGTGTTTCCATTAGCATCAACGGCAGTCAAAGTAATTATGTGGACACCAACTGTATCGGTTGTGACTGTAGGGGTTGGAGTGGGAGTGGAGTCGGTAGAGTAAGTAAACTTTACCGAGCTATCTGATGACCAAGTTAGAGAAGCCTGGCCACTTGCCGTACCGTTTAGCACCGTTTTACCGTTCTGATAGATTGTTTTGTCGGCCCCGGCACTGATTGTTGGGGCGCTGGCATCGATAGATGGAGTGTCGGATATCTTGAGAATTGGGGCGTATGGCGCGTTTGATATGTTCGAGAGGCTATTTAGAACTACACTTACTGGAATGCCTGCTGGGCCAGTAACGTCGTTATCGCCGGCGGCAACAGTGTAAGTTACTGAGTAGTCGTTACCTGTCAGATGCTTAAAGCTTGCCGTAACGTCTTTACCGTTTATGGTTATATTCTTGCCGGTGTAGTTATAACCATCGGTATGAATAGTTAACGTCAGTGTTTGGCCAATTGTTAGCATTCCTGAAGCTGGCGAGAATGTTACGGAAGAGACTACTGGCGTAGAGACAAGTGGAACTATACCGATATAGTTGTACTGCTTACCAGTGAAAGCCAGAGTTGAAGAGTAGGCTGTACTGAACCACATATTACCGTCTGGTCCAGTGGCTATGTTAATAGGGTCTCTTAACGGTAGCGTTGGCATTCTTGTTGGTAACGTGCCGATGCTCTGAGGAAACTCGTTGACGGTGCCATCCATTAGTACGTAGCCCAAGTAGCCATTTGTCTCCGTGAACCAAACTTTATTATCTGGTCCGCTAGTAAGTCGATACGGGCTATAACTGGTTTTTAGTGTTCCGGGAGGGTACTCGGTAAGTGACGGAACGCCATTATTAATAGTTATCTTTCCAATCTTGCCACCACCGCTTTCGGTAAACCAAATGTTGCCATCGGGCCCAGAAATTATACTTGTTGGAAACGAGTTGGCGGTTGGTATAGTGAATAGCCCTTTTGATTTACCATCCGGGGTTATTGCGATAATCTTGCCGGCGGTGTACTCAGCAAACCAGATGTTGCCATCTGAACCGGTTGTAATACTTATCGGTCCTGAGCCGGATTGGGCAGCATATTCAGTTATTACGCCATCTCTGGTAATCTTGGCGACCTCACCAACGTATTCAGTAAACCAAACATTGCCGTCTGGACCAGCTGTTATGCCTTGTGGCATGGCGTTGGCGGAAGAAGTTATTGGGTACTCGGTAATTAATCCTTCTTTGGTTATTTTTCCTATCTGACTCTTGAGATACTCTGTAAACCACATATTGCCATCTGGACCAACAGTAATCTCCCTTGGGTCGGAAGCACTAGTTGGGATTGAATATTCGGTTACCGCCCCGGCTGGAGTAATCTTGCCAATCTTGTTACAAACGGTATCGGTGTACCAAATGTTATTATCTGGCCCGGTTACTACCCCACCGTTACTGCCGCAACCATCAGGTAGGATGTGAGCCGAGAGTGGAGTGGTCATAACAGTACTAGCATGTAATGAAGGCCAGACAAAATATGTAATAACGCCAGCAACTACAAGTACTGCGAATAATACTAACCATAATGATTGTCGCCGTGAAATTTTTATCCCCCTCATCCTTCTATAACTACACTAGAATCATTTTCTGGTTATTTCAAGCAGTCTACTCAGCTAACCATCGGGCCACGAAGTGACGTCAACGATTCGGAGATTTTTCCAGTAAAATCAGTTAACTCTTTGGTTAGATCTAAGGCGCTACTATCCTCGTAAGTGATTAGCCAGTCTGGTCTAGCCATGGTGATGCTGGCTGAGTCGAACCTCTTGGCCCATTGCTCGGTGCAGTTAAGGGCGATAGCGTAAGGCAATATCTTCTCAAAAACATGGTTCTGCGATTCATTCACACCAAATCTCTCGTTTGAGGTAAGAGAGTTGCGGAAAGATAGCCACTCCTCTCTTTTAGCGAAACCTACAAGACTGTATTTAACTAGCTTTGGTGATAATTTGATAATGAAGTAAGCAACAACCAACAAAGCGATGAACGGGAAGAGTAGATAGGCGGGTAACCCGGCAACGGCTACCCAGATTAGTCCGATCGCTCCTATAAAGTAGAAAGCCAAACCGAAAAGCTTATATTTAATGCGGGTGATATGAGGGTTCTCGGTAAAAAACTTCATCTGGGTCACAACAGAGTAGATTTTATCGAAAGCATCTCGGACGGTGGGGCTAAACAATATATCATTGCCCATAGTTTTTGCCTGTTTATCCGAAAGTTTTTTAGTCTCAGGAAAAAGCTGAAGCAGTATCTCCTTCTCCCAATTCTGAAGATTGTCGTCAGGGGCTTTACGCAAGCTTAGGGTGTAGTTATCGTTCTTTTTAACGATAACAAGGTAGCCGCGCTGACATAAGTCTACGATTAAGGAGACGATCTCGTTAGGGTGGACTTTCTTGTTGACTAGTACGCCAACCAGAATTGGTGGTAAATAGCTAGACGGCTCACGCAGAATCGTCTTAACCGGTCGCTCGTTGCGGCGATGTTTTCTAATTAAATCCCATAAAACAAACAGGGCGATAAGTGGCAGAATTAGGCCAACAACCATCCATGGGATTAAATTTAAATTTAATAATGAGAGCCGGAAATCTGTCAGCCAGTTTAGATTTAAGACACTATTTGGCCAGCTGGCACTGAGGGTGTAGATCGATTGATTGCTGGCAAACGAGCTAGTGAAAAGGAGGCTATTGTTTGTAGGTTTTGATGTTGTGTTATCAAGAACACCGTCAATTGCGTAGGCGTTGCCACTTAGATCGTTACTGCCGACGGTACCTGGCAGCGCAAAAGAGGAGCTGATGTTATATATTTGTCGTCCGGTATTCTCAAAGAGCTTGAAGTAGAATTGATCCCGGTCGTTGTGACGAATAAGAATATTTGTGGCCTGAAAGTTAATTACCCAGACCTGGGCTGTTTGGTCGCTGGTAAGCACGGTTGTGCCACCGGTGTTTTGTTTTGTTGCTTTGGCAGTAGCGCCATCGGCTTGGACGGAAAGATTGCGGTAGTTTGTGTATATGGTCCAGTTAAGTGTCGACGGACTGGCCAGAGTTAAGGTCTCTTTGACATCGGCACTGCCGTCAGTTTGGAGCTGGGCGGAAACACTAAGGTCAGATATCGCTGTCTCGGCGCCGGCGGCCAATGATTTTGTCGAGAAAAACAATGAACTGGTAATAATTAAGGCTCCAAGTAGAAGTTTACGCATACCTATATACTAGCTAAGTATTGAACGCTTCGCATGTTTTCTCCTGTTGTGGTAGGCTTGAACTAGTATGCATAAGGAGGAGATCGATCAGATTAGGGGCAGAACTCGAACTCTGGGGATCGTTATTGGCCTAATTATTGTTGTGGTAATTGCCGCTCTTTCCTGGTTGCTACAAGTAACACTTTTCGGGGCTAGCTCTACAAATAAATCAAATAATACTTTAGTAACTTTTTCCGATCTACCGGTATCTTATTGCCCCAAAACCGCCAACGTTAAAGTAGCCGACCAATTCAATGAGGAGATGACAGTAATTAACTGTCGCCAACTTGATCTTAGCAACTTAGCTAGTTTCTTTAACACTGGTACAAATATCGTTATTACGCTACCTACTGCCTTGCCAATAAATTTGCCAGTTGGCGACTTGAAGCTAACAAGCCAAGCTACCTTAACTCCGCAGCTTGGCGACGTTGATAATAATGGCATTATTGACGAAAAAGACGAAAAGGCGGTAGCTGATAATTTATTTACCACTAACAAAGCTATGGACGTTGACAGCGACGGTACCGTCACAGCTGCGGACCTGGCTTTGGTTAGGTTACATCAAGGAACGACACCAAAAATCGGAGGTACGAGCACATGAGCGCAAGAAACAAAGTAATCTCGCCACGCCGAATGTTTGTTATCTTGTCGATTGTAACGTTGATATTGTTGGTTGGATCGGCAATTTTGCAGCGAACAATTTTCCATGCGGCTCAGGCAAATACAGCTATCTATCTAAGCCCAGCTCAGTCCACTATTGCGCCATTAACTAACCAAAGTCTCCAAGTGCATACAAATATTTCCGGCAGTAGTTATGTTGCCTCTGTCGAGATAAGTCTGAAATATTCGGACATCATTAAAGTTACCGATACCCAAGCAGCGGTTGGCTGGCAGTCAGAAAAAGTTACAAACGATAACGGATTAATCCAGTGGGTATTGGTTCCAAGTACCGACATTGGTCCGTTAGCTCAAATAAATGGCGATACGACAATTGGCACGATTGATTATCAGGCTACTAAAACCGGTTCGTCGTCATTTATATTTGATGGAAGTACCCAAATTATGGTGGTTGATTCGTCTCAGAATCCTAGCCTTTATAATGCAGCCAGTAGTTTACAGAGTGCTTTTGTTCTCGCCAGTGCTAGCGGCACAAGTACAAATACTGGCACATCAACTCTTCCAACTTCCTCAATAAAGCCGATCGATTACCAGGCGAGTCAAGTCTTATCTGTTAATGCACTAGCAGGTGCGACCGATGCCGAGATTACGACTACAGCCAATACTAGCGTTATGGCAACGGTAGATTTTGGTACCGATCAAAATAATCTCGCCAGCCAAATAAAAACTAATTTGGCAAGTGTAAATCCGGCAGTTACCTTACTTGGGCTAACTCCAAATACTCGCTACTACTACAAGGTGACAACTACCGACACGGTGAAATCCAGTCAGCAAGTCAGTAGTATCTACTCGTTTGTAACAAAGAGTATGGCTGTGGCTGGGACTGTTGCTGCTAAGGCAGAGATTCAAACCCTGCCAACTTTGGCCAAGGACACTTCGACTATTTACTTTGTGCCAATAGAAGATACTGGAAAGGTTATCTCAGGCTCCTCGCCGACCGTCTTGGTAAGTTCTGGGCAGGCGACTGTTTCTGATGTTCAGAAACAGGGAGATATCTATTTTGCCACTATTACACCAGTAGTTAAGACGGCACAAACTATTGGCATAAACATTGCTGTGGCAGGTCAAACAATTGGAGCAACTAAGATTAGCTTTGATCCAAACCGAGTTTCAACAACTACGGCCACCAGTACTCCGACAAATAATTCAGGTTCGATACTTGCCTCACCCCTGGTACTTGCGGTAATATTCATTGGGCTAATCGTTTTGCTGCTAATACTTTCATCAGCTTACGTTCTCGTCACTAAAAAGAGGTAACTTATGTTTCGGAAGCTTTCTAATCTTTTTGTGAAAACTCACAATCTCAAACAGGCCTTTGGGATACTGTTCGTAACTGTTCTATTGAGTAATATTCTTGGGCTACTTCGCGACATGGTTATGACTAACCGCGTTGGGATCGCTTATGGTTCTATCGCTCCTCTGGATAAGTTTTATGCCGCCTTTGTTCTGCCCGACTTACTCTACAATATTTTAATTGTCGGAGCTCTATCTTCGGCAATTTTGCCGTTATTAGTGAAGATAGATACCGATGAGGACAACACTAAGTTCTGGCGCACATATAATATGTTGCTTTGTACTGGCGCCGTGGCGATTGTTGTCGGTCTAATTATTCTTTTCTTTGTGATGCCAATATTTATGAGCCGGCTTTTCCCAGGCTTTAATGCGGCCGATATTAAAACCACCACCGAGCTAACTCGAATAATGTTACTTAGTCCACTCTTCTTTACCATCTCCCAGATTTCCACTTCAGCCCTTCAGGCCAAGCGAGTATTTTTAGCTCCAGCCCTAGCTCCAATTATTTACAACTCGGCGATTATTCTTAGTGCCTTTTTTGTGCCGAAATACGGTATCTCAATGCTGGTAATTGGAACTATTATCGGCGCCGTTGGTCACTTCTTAATTCAACTACCAAGCCTGCGCAGTCACGGCTGGCGATTTAAGTTCCTACTTGGGTTCTACGACGAAAAAATTCGTCACATCGTTAAAATAATGTTGCCTCGAACTATTGCCTTAACGAGCACACAATTACTTTTATTGGTTTTCTTTAGACTTGCCTCAAGTATGACGCACGGCTCAATTACTATTTATCAATTAACCGACGATCTTCAAACTGCACCAGTCTTGTTGCTTGCCAACTCGTTGGCTGTGGCAATTCTGCCAGATTTTGCTCGCCATTTTGCCAAAGATGAACACGCCGAATTTCAAATATTAGTCACGAAAATAATTCGATTATTATTATTTATTTTCTTGCCGGTAACCAGTTTCTTGTTAATTTATCGAACGCCAATAATGAACTTATTTATTGCCCTGGGTCACAGTATTAGTCACGCTCAAGTTGATTTGGCTGCCTACACTTTCGGCTGGTTTGTGGCTTCTCTGTTCTTCCAAGGGGCAGTTCTAATCTTGGCACGCGCTTTCTTTGCCAGGGGCGATACTTACCACCCGACTGTTTACTCTCTTTTCTCTTTGGCAGTTGCTTGGGGTCTGGCAGAGCTACTCTCTAAAACTACTGGCCTTGGTGTGGCTGGGCTTTCGCTCTCGTTTTCTGTCGGCTCAACAATTAACGCTTATCTACTCTGGCGTAGTCTAAAATTTGGGCCAGGCCATTTAATAAAAGATGAACTTGGAAGAAATAATTTCTGGCCAATTATCGCTGGCACCGCCATGTCTATAATGGTTTTTTGGATGATTAGACAAATTGGTATGCCGGCGCTAGCGATGGTTATCGGCAAAGAATCATTTAGATACCTGTTGGTAACTATAATTGGCTTCGCGGGTGGCTTAGGGGTATTCCTGGGCTGGGCAAAATTCTGTAATCTTGAACAATGGCAACTAATTGTTAATCGAAATAATAATGACTAATATAACCGATATTCAAAAAAATTCTCAAAAAATTGAAGCCCCAACACCAAACCCAGTTGAGCAGGAAAAGGGTAAGGTTGGGCGTGAATTCTACAAAGACCTAGACAAGTATCGTCACCGCTCGGGTTGCTTTGGTATTGTTACTATTTTGATTGTCACGATAATATTACTGGCAGTTGCTTGGTATATTCTTCGCCGTCAAGGCTTGCTGTAAAGACTTTCCCCCTGTTTTAAGGTAAAATTGACCTACTTATGGAAATAAGGAATTTCGCAATCATTGCTCACATTGACCACGGTAAGTCTACACTTGCCGATCGCTTGCTGGAACAAACTGGTGCCGTCAAAAAAGGTAGCGGCAACCAACTCTTAGATACTATGGATCTAGAGAAAGAGAAGGGTATTACCATCAAACTTAACCCAGCTCGGATGTTTTATGCCAATGACGGAATTAATTACCAATTAAATTTAATTGATACTCCTGGACACGTCGACTTTGGTTACGAAGTTTCTCGCTCTATGGCGGCAGTTGAAGGTGTTTTATTGCTTGTTGACGCTAGCCAGGGAATTCAGGCACAAACTTTAACCAATTTACATCTTGCCCAAGAACAAAATTTAAAAATAATTCCTGTCGTCAATAAAATTGATCTGCCAACCGCTCAGAGCGAGAAAACAGCCGAACAGCTGATTGAATTGATCGGCTGTGATTACGAAGACATCTGTTTCGTTTCCGGCAAAACTGGCGAGGGAGTTGATGAGCTATTGCAGAAAATTGCCGAAAAAATTCCTGCTCCGATGAGCAATCCCGAAAAACCGCTTCGCGCTTTAGTTTTTGATTCATTTTTTGATCAGTTTTTAGGAGTGGTTGCTTACGTCAAAGTTGTTGATGGTCAACTAAAAAAAGGCGAGCGGCTAACGATGAAAGCTACTGATATTTCTTACGATTGTATTCAAGACGGCTACCTCCAAATCAAACGATTTGAGCAGCCAACTTTGGAGAACGGTGAGATCGGCTACGTTGCAACTGGCTTGAAGACAGTTCATGACTGTCGCGTTGGCGACACTATCGTTAGTTCGCCAAATATCAACTCACTGCCCGGTTACCAGACACCAAAACCAATGCTCTACGCCTCGTTCTTTCCTGAATCTGGCCAAGAGCGTGAGCTAACTGTCGGTTTAGATAAATTAAAATTAAGCGATGCCTCGCTAACTTATGAGCCAGTCAACTCCAAAGCTCTTGGACCAGGATACAATGTGGGCTTCCTAGGGCTACTTCACTTAGAGATAATTAAAGAAAGATTGCTGCGCGAATTTGATGTTAACGTTTTAGTGACCACGCCAACGGTGGCCTACCAAAACACTAAAGAAGGCTGGCAGGAACCGTGGGTGGATTTGGAAGTTGTCGCTCCACAAATTTATTACGGAATTGTTTCTGAGTTAGCTTCAAAGCACCGCGCAACTTTTGTGTCGGTTGATTACGTTAGCGACCGGGTTATTTGTAAATTTGAAGCTCCGCTCTCGGAAGTAATTATCGATTTTTACGATCAATTAAAATCACAGACCTCTGGCTTTGGCTCGATGGATTATCAGCTAAAAGAATATCGAAGCGCCGATTTAGTCGCAGTTGACTTACTTGTTGCTGGTGAAAAAATCGATGCCTTAACGCAGTATATGGTGCGTGAACGTGCCGACCGTTACGGTCGCCACTTAGTTGAAAGATTAAAAGAATTAATCCCGCGTCAGAACTTTGAAGTGGTTTTGCAGGCAGCTATCGGTGGCAAAATTATTGCTCGTGCCGACATCTCGGCTTTCCGCAAAGACGTTATCGCTAAACTTTATGGCGGTGATGTTACTCGAAAAAATAAACTTTTGGACAAGCAGAAAAAAGGTAAAAAACGGATGCGACACCTCGGTCGCGTCGAAGTCCCTAGCGAAGTCTTTATTGAACTGCTAAGAAAGTAATATGGACAAGAAAAAAGTAATACTTTTTGGCGATAGTTTGCTGGCAAATTTCTACGACACAAACGCCCAAGAGGTTGAGCAGGGTGCCGGCATGGAAGTCTATAACTGCGCTACTTCTGGCTGGAGTACCGAAGACGGGGTAAAAAAATCTGAATACATTGCTCGATTAAAACCAGACTTTGTTGTTTTCTCTTTTGGCACCAACGATTCGGGAGCAAGAAAACATGTCGAGCTTAATAACTTCGTCTCCAACCTGCAGAAGATTTCCGAGACGTTTTCGTGCTCAAAGAAAATATATTTTATAGCTCCGCCTGTTGACGAGAAGAGTACCGACCATTTTACAAACGAGACAATAAAAAAATACGCTGAAACGACAAAGGAATTTGCTAAAAAAGAAGGCTCTCAAGTAATTGATTCTTGGAAAGTTTTTCCGGCAATGCTGGAATCGGGAGTGGATTATCACGAAGAGGATGGTGTCCACTTCAGTGACGAAGGGCTCGAGAAACTAGCCGAAGAAATTATTTCAGCAATAAAATAGTTGCCTCGCCCGATTGGGCGAGGCAGGTTGTGAACATGGCTCACTTTTTCTTGTCGTCTATCTCGTAGACGTAAAAACTAGTCGAAGGAGTTCTAACGCCCGATAAATTAATTGGTGGATCTTGGCAAGCTTCGTAAAGCAACTCAGACCTGACCAATGTCTCTAATGGCGTTGACTCGAATGGTTCGACAGTGCCGCTAAACTCATTCTCGATAATTTTCCTGAGCTTGGCGATAGTCTCTGGTCTAGTTTCCTGGTCTGCCGTGACAACAACTCGACACGGAGCGCCAGTATCTACCACGGTTTCATAGATATCATCACCAACTCGTTCCAATAACTCGCCTAATTCGTACTGGAATCTGTTTAGGTAGATTGCTATCTTTTTCTTCCTTCTCAGGTGAATAATAGCTCTAATTTTGTAGCTGACCTTTTCCAAAATTCGCTTCTTGCAGTCAGCTCTCTGGTTTTCAAGCGTTTTTATGGTTTTGTCTAACGTCAAATACTTCTTGACGTCGCGATTAAGATCGTCGAGTTCGTCTGGTGTCAGCAGAATTCTTTTACTTTTTGGTGTATGAATTACTTCTAATACACCAGAAATTAAGGTTTGGACGAAGCTGTCATTTGGCAATTCTTTACTCCTAATGTTCTAACGTGCCGAAATTAATCGGCGTTGGCGATGGCCCAGGCGTTACCGTTGGCATCAACGCCAGCGCTTGCCGAAGCAGACGAAGAATCCTCTACAAAGTAAGTTGTCGTAACTGTTTTGTAGGTCGTAGTTTTTGGAGCAGATTTTTTAGTACTGGCCGTAGAATGAGTGGCGCTGTTTGCCGGCGTTGCAGCAACTGGAGTAGTGCTTGTTGGGGTTGTAGCTGCGGTTTGATCTGGCGTCGATGTTTGAGTCGTAGCGGTGAAATTATTTTTATTATTTAAATGATTTTTAATGGAAATAAAACTCCACACTAATGCCGCACCAAAAACAATTATTACCGCAATTAATATAGCTCTATTTCGATTTGTCATGTTGAAAATATAATATCGGAAACTGAGGAAAAATCCAGAGCTATCTCGCAAAGAATTTAATTAGTCCAAAAACAGCCACCAACGCCCAGATAATATTCAATATAACTGGTTGATTATCTCTCTTTATGTAAGCTTCGTAAGCCACGAAAATTGAACCAATAATATTTAGTAATAAATAGCAAATATTGTCACTTTTCAAGAAACCAAAAGTAATTCCAGCGTAAGCAATAATAATCAGTATCACGCCAATCCAACCAATCTCGTTTACTGTTGTTTTATTCATAATCCCTCATTGTTGAGCGGGTAGCGGGAATACTCACTTACGTTCGTTTCCCTTTATCCTTATTATATTAGTTTGAGCGGGTAGCGGGAATCGGACCCGCGTCGCCAGTTTGGAAAACTGGAATTCTACCATTGAACCACACCCGCGGTTCAGATTAGATTTTACCCGAAATTTCTTCTGGCAGCCAGCCGTATTTCTGTAAATCTACCCAAAACTGGCCATCAAACTTCTTGACTTCTATACCTTCGGTTTTCAGAAGTTCGGCCTGAAGCTCGGGCGGAAACTGCATATTTACAATTGAAATAAATCCTTTGGAATTAATCACTCTCTGCCAAGGTAGGTCGTATTTGATGGTACCATTTTTCAATATTTGCCCGACAATTATTGCTGCTCGTGGCGTACCAGCAATTGCGGCAACTTGGCCGTAGCTCATTACTCGACCGTAAGGAATTTCTTTAATAATTCTGACGACTCTTTCGCCGAAGGCCATCAAATGCCAGAGGATTGATCGTTAATCAAAACGAAATCGCCAATATTAAAAGTATCGGCAGCGCCTGAATTAACCTCTAAAACATTGTCTGCTGAACCAGCAGGATAGATAAGTGGCCAATCTTTATTGGTATTTTGGCTTGCAGTGGCGGCAGGCTCGTGCCTAGAGATATCAACGATTTTATTTTGGTAAATCCAGACAATATCTAGCGAAAAGTTCATATCTTTCATCCAAAATGCCTCGCTAGTGGCCGGATTAAAAACAAAAAGCATGCCGTTGTTTGGGTTGAGCGAAGTTCTTCCCGAGAGTCCTTGGGTTTGCTGGTCGATAGTAGTGGCCATCTCTACCACGAATGTTTTACCGTCTATCGTGACTGTTGGCGCGCTTGACGTAGTTACTGCAGCAGCATTTAGACTTAGTGATCCAGATAATTTTCTGGTTAATAAAACCGCGCTGCTAATAAAGAGACCAAGCGCCAGAACTATAACGAAAATTCTGAGCTTCATTTTCTGTCGGGGTGACTGGGCTCGAACCAGCGACCTCACGGTCCCAAACCGCGCACTCTACCAACTGAGCTACACCCCGTAGCTAATACATTTTATCTGTTTTCGACGGATTTATCTAGAACTATGGAGTATTCTTGAAGGTTGCAATTACAGTCGCGATATTCGAAGCATTCGCAGCTAATGTCTGCGGGTAAGCCTGACCGTGTTGATAGCCGATAATATAACTAGAGTTGGTGTTCTGGGTAATGATCGTATCGTTTATTGGTCCGCCATCAGCTTGTAGTGCGGTCCATTGCGCTGGAGTCATAACGCTTATTGCAAATACTGAGGCAAAACCGGCACTAGAGGACGAAGTGGCATTGGCGTAATCCGCATCAGTTGTAGGCATATTAAAATAGTAATATGCCAGAGCCATGCCGTCGGTTGGGACTAGCTTCTTTACTTCATAACCCTGCCAGAGATCGCCTAATGTCAGCGTAAAGCCGTAGTCGGTGTTTGTATATGTTTTCCAAGCGGCAACAACTGGAGTTGCTGCAGGAGTGGTGGTAGTTGTTGTGGTCTTGGTAGTAGTAGCTGCCGGTGTGTTTGTTCTTCCGAGCATAATGGTGATGTTTGGACCAGGCGCATATAAAGTTTTCCAGACGTAGTAACCTAAAAACACAACTGTAATTACTGAAAAAATCAGCAAAAGCCATTTGGTTGCCAGGGATGCTTCCTGGTCTTTTCTTATGAGTTCATTTATTTCCATATTTTTTCTCCTTATATTTAGACTAGATAACACAGCCCTTGCTGTAAAGACCTCGCCAAAAAATAAACACATTTTTTAGCGAACCAGGGGTCTTTGCCGGATAGGTACGAGCGCCGCTCGGCTATTAATATTTGGCCGTTCGCCCAAGAGACTGCTAGGCGAACGGCCTTCCCCTGTCAAATTTCAAGTTGAAGTCGTGAAGCCAAAGGCATATACTGCGAGGAGTAAAAAACTATGAAAATATTCTTACAGAAAGGAAAATTTAATGACACTAAGTACCATTGGGATACTAGCGGCAGCTGGCGGTTTGGTCGTCGGCTTTGTCGCCAAGACTATCCTATCGCAAAGAACGCAGGAGGATACAGAAGCTAAGCAAAAAGAATTACTCTTGAATGCCAAAGAAGAGGCATTGAAAGTTAAGGAAGATGCTAAGAAGGCCGAAGACGAGAAACGTAAAGAGTTAGATAAGGTTGAGAGTCAGCTTCGTGAACGCGAGCTGAATATTGAGCGTCGCGCCGAAAAGATCGAGATTGAAAAAGCTGAGCTTGAGAAAAAGGCGGCCGCAATTAATGCTGCCAAAGAAGATGCCGACAAGCTGCATGAAAAACAAGAAAAAGAGTTGGAGAAGGTCTCTAAGCTTTCCCGTGATGACGCCCGAGTTGAGTTGCTTGGAAAAATCGAAAAAGATTATTCTGACGACATGATTCGCAAGATTCGAAGCATGAAAGAGACGATGAAAAAGCACTGGGAGGTTGAGGCTCGCGAAATTATCTCCACTACTATAGAAAGACTTGCCACTGAGCAGACAGCTGAGCAGACAATTGCTTATGTTCACCTACCAAGCGAAGAGATAAAAGGAAAAATTATCGGTAAAGAAGGTCGAAATATTCAAGCTTTTGAAAAAGCTACCGGTGTAGATTTAGTTATCGACGAAACTCCGGAAACTGTTTTAATTTCCAGCTTTGATCCGATCCGTCGTGCTGTCGCCCACAAGGCTCTAACCGCCTTAATTAAAGACGGTCGAATTCAGCCAGCCAAAATCGAAGAGTTGGTTAAAAAAGCCCAGGATCAGACTGAAGACGAAATCCGCGAAGCCGGCGAGAACGCTATTCAAGAAGTTGGCTTAAACGGAATTCACCCAGAATTAGTTCGCTTACTTGGTTCTATGAAATACCGAACTTCATACGGACAGAACCAGTTAAGCCACGCTGTTGAGGTCTGTCAGATTGCCTCAGTCTTGGCACGTGAAGTTGGTGCCGACGTAACTATCACCAAAAAAGGTGCTCTGTTGCACGATATCGGTAAAGCCGTCTCCCACGAATTTCCTGGCTCGCACGTTGAAGCTGGTGTCGATTTGGCTCGCAAATATGGCATGGGCGAAGCTGTCGTTCACTGTATCGAAGCTAGCCATGAAGACACTGAAGCTAAAACTGTTGAAGCTATTCTTTCACGAACAGCTGACGCTATCTCGGCTGCCCGTCCAGGTGCTCGCCGTGAATCTACCGAACAGTACATCAAACGCATGACCGAGCTTGAGAACGTTGCCAACAGCTTCCCAGGTGTCCAGAAATCATTTGCCATTCAGGCAGGACGTGAAGTCCGCGTACTGGTAAAGCCAGAGATGATAGATGATCTAACCGCTATGAAGCTGGCCCGCGACGTCGCCAACAAGATTGAGGCAGATCTTCAGTACCCCGGTACCGTTAAGGTCAACGTCATCCGCGAAACCAGATTCGCCGAAGTTGCCCGTTAAGGTATATATTGGAGGGGATGAATAACGAAGAATTAGCTAAAGAGCTCGCCACAAAAGCCTCGCTCACCGAAGAGCAGGCTTTGGCGTTTGTGAACGCATTTGCCGAGACCGTATCTGAGTCTTTAAGAAACGGCGAAAAAGTTGTCATTACTGATTTTGGCAGCTTTAGTGTAAGGCCTGATAAATCGATTCAATTTACGCCCGCTTCAAGAGTTAAGAACGTCTAATCTGTGCCCTCGGCAGGAGTTGCACCTGCGACCATTTCCTTAGGACGGAACTGCTCTGTCTACTGAGCTACGAGGGCTATGTCGTAATTATACCTGTTAATATTATAAAGTTTTAGGGGTGGGCGCGTTGCGCCCACCCCAGTATCAGAAGCGAATGAATTTCATACCCATACTTGAGAAGGCAATCTCGGTAGTGCTCCTCTCTTCGGTCTGGCTTTGCGTAGCTTGAACTGCTTGAGCGATATGTAATTCTTTCATCAAAGCTGCTTCGGCTTTGATTGGCTCAAGAATCCTTCTGAGGTTGTTCATGGAAAGTATTCTAACTTTCCTGTCGGGTTGCCCTAAATAACGACTACTAACCATCTATCTCCATCCTTGGGCTCGAAAGGCACTCGAGCGTTGGCATATCGTACTCCTTACAGTAGAATAAGGCAATAGTTTTAAGGTTTGTTTCGGGGTGTAGCGCAGTGGTAGCGCGCGTCGTTCGGGACGACGAGGTCGCTGGTTCGATCCCAGTCACCCCGACAAAAATTGGGTAAGAAAAGAGGCCTCAACATAAATGTTGAGGCCCTGAGAGTTCGAGAGCGAAGGTGCGATTACTTGGAGCTGAAAAGCCAGCTTACCATAACCGTTCCAATAGGCTGTCGATTGCTTTCCGACGAAACGTTCGTACTAAGCATTCCATCGACTTGCATTTGGCCATTTCGGTAGGAAGCGTGGCCACCGACCGTCAGTTGGTTATCGCCGTGTTGTGGCGATAGAGCCGAGGCTCTTACGCCAAGTCTTAAGTCGCCGCCAAGTACACGGTGTACCGTGAACGGTAAGACGTCAACATCCGCGTAAACTGCGCGATTCCCGCCTTGGTTTGGAACCATATAAAGTAATGTTGCGCCACTGGCGCCACAAGCGTAACGAAGACCGGGCGAAGTGCCAAGATATTCGTGTTTGTCCCATGTTCCGTATACACCTAGCTTTAGGCCTTTGTAAACGTTGTGGAAGTACCCGGCTGAATACTGGGCGACATCGGTTCTGTTAATACCGATACCGGAGAGCTCGAAACCGTTATATTGGCCTTGGGCGCTCCAAAGCGGTTCGCTGCCGTTGGTGGCGTCAATTCTGCCGCCAATGTTATTGCCGATGTCATAGGTCTGTGGCATCGCTTGCGCAAACAAGGAGCAAACTATCGCCAAAGCGGCGACTGAGAACGAAATTTTCATTAATTTTAACATGCGTAACACTCCATTGTCCTGGTTTTCCGTGTTCCCCAGAACCTTAGTATTTGTGATTTTTCACTAATACCGGATGCAATTATACAGCTGTTTTTCATGAAGGTAAATACTTTCTGGTCACAGAATCTATTACCCAGAAATCCAAATTTGGTTGACTTATGGCCAAAAATCCATAAAACTTAACACATATGACACAGAAGTTAGACATTACCAGTTCGACCTTAATCCGTTTTATACTTATATTACTCGGGCTTGGTTTCCTCTATATGATTCGCGATGTCTTGGCACTGGTCTTTGTGGTGCTTATTCTTGTTGCTGCCCTTTACCCAACTGTTGATAAATGGTCAAAATACCTAACCAGACCAGGTGCAGTAGTAATTATTTTCCTAATTATTATCGGTGTTCTTGCGGGAGTTTTGTCGCTTCTAGTACCGCCACTTATATCCCAGATCCAAGAAGTTAGTTCTAATATGCCGCACTATATTAGTATTTTGAATCAGGCATCAACTAATGGAAACCTAAGTCAATTTTCCAAAGTTGTAGCCCAAAACCTAAATAGTATTTCAAGTCAGCTTGGAAATGTGGGTGGAACTATCCTTGATACAACTATCGGATTCGTCAGTGGCTTGGTAGCAATTGTGGTTATATTCGTTATATCGTTTTACCTTTTAGTTAACGAGGAGGGCTGGAAGAAGCTTTTCAAGGGTATCGTTCCTTCTGAATTTCACGAAAAATTATCTGAGACAACTTTAAAAATTGCCGGTAAGCTTGGCGCTTGGCTACGAGGTGAGTTATTTGTAATGGCGGCTGTCGGTACCCTAACCGGACTCGGTTTATTTATTGTTGGTACTCCATATGCATTAACGCTTGGTATCATGACTGGCCTTTTGGATATAATTCCAATGGTCGGATCTTGGATTGCTGGCGCTATCGCCGTAATAATTGCCCTAACTGTTTCGCCTCTTCACGCACTGTTGGTTCTAATCGTCTTTGCCATCGTGATGCAGATTGAAGGCCATTTCATCGTGCCAAAAATAATGAGCAAAGCCGTTGGCCTAAACCCTGTTGTAGTTATCCTCGCAATTCTTATCGGTGATAAAGTTTATGGCTTGCTAGGGGTCTTGCTAGCCGTGCCTATGGCGGCAGTTATTAGTGTGATCTTTGAAGACTGGCAGGTAATTCGAGAAACATTCACTACCCGAAGGACATAAATGCGCATTGCGCTCTGCTCACTGACCTATCCCTTGCCAAACGGCGTAACAAATTCTATTAACACCACGGCCGATGGACTTATTGCTAACGGCCACGAGGTAATTATTATTGCTCCAAAATATGGTCGACTGGCTGCGCCAGCAAGGCCAGAGCACTACCAAATTCCATCATCACTTTTTGAGAAAACATTTATTCGTATTATCTCCAGGAAGGAAAGGGTTTTTGGTGTTAATGCTTACAACCAGATTAAAGATATTGTTGGTCAGTTTGACCCGGATTTGTATTGGTTGCACAGTGTTACTTATGCCAAAAATGCCTTTGAGCGAATTATGGAAGAATCAGGCAAGCCAACTGTTGTCACTTACCATACACATCTAGATTTATATGGTCGGATTTATGGCGGTATTGTTGGCGAACAGTTGATGATTAAGCGTAGTGCCGATGTCTGTAATTCAATGGACGCAGTAATTACTCCAAGCGTTCTAATGGAAAGACAGCTACAGAAATTTGGGGTATCTAAACCGATCTATGTTATTCCAACCGGAATTCCTGAACCTGTTCAAAGTTTCATTCGCGAAGAACTGTGCAAACAATTCCGTATTCCGACAAAAAATAAAATACTTTTATCAGTTGGTCGTGTTGTTGTTGAGAAGAATATTTTTGCACTTTTTAGAATGGTTGCGGATTTAACAAAAATTAACAAAGAAATTACTCTATTGATGGTTGGTCCTGGAGATTTGCGCGCAGGCAAAGCCGCAGTTAAAAAGTTAGGTATCGAAAAAAATGTTATCTTCACCGGACAATTGGCGCCAGAAATAACTAAAAAATGTTATGGCACTTCTGATATGTTCGTATTTGCTTCTACCACAGAAACTCAGGGTATGGTTGTGGGTGAGGCGATGATGGCTGGCTTGCCAGTGGTGGCTATGGCTTCGGAGGTTCAAGAAGAAGTCTATCCAGAAACAGTTGCGGCAATCGCTAAAACCGAAAAAGATTTAGCGCCAAAAGCATTGGAGCTTATTAACTACCCAGAAAAAGCCAAAGACATGGCCGAAAAAGCTTATAAATTTGTTCACGAAAATTTTTCGATCGAACGAATGACCGAAAGGCAGATCGCCTTATTTGAAACTTTGGTGCCGGAGAAAGTTGTCAGTCAGTAGGTAAAATTGAGCCAAATAGGCTGTATTTATGGCCCAATTGAGGTAGTATGTTCTTGCCGGCAATCGCATATGGATTGTCAGGAGAACATTTATGAAAACAGAACAAACTTCTCAATTCTCAGTTGATCGTGCGATGTTTCAGCACACCAACCTGTTAGATGGCCTACGGGAAAATGCCAAAAGTGTTTCGACAAGAAAGGACTTCGAGTCGGCTGTGGTCAAAACAATCATGGAAGGCAAATATGTCGTCGTAAACGAGAACTTCAAGTTGTGGTCGGGCGATGTCGTGGATCTGATAAAAACGCTCTACTCCAACTGCGACAACATCAAGAGCCTCTTTGGTCTTATAAACGCTCTGGCCAAACCCTTCCATTTCCCCGATCCAGAGTACCCCAGAGGTGCAGGTTACGGTGCCTTTGTCGGTATTCTTGCCTCACGAAAATGGATAGACGAGCTAAGTAGCTCGAAGGAAGAAGCTAGAAAGCACGTCGAAGCACTCGATGATCTTGTCTTTCAAGTTGGTCGGGGTTGTCTTGAGCTGGAGTACCACAAACATGGTCGGTATTTCAACAACTCACATTGGTGGGCAGAGCAGAAGGACGGATATGGCGGGAAACATCCCACGTTGGAGCTGATAAATCGGACGATTGATCAGTGGATGTTGCAAGGTAAAGCCGGCACTCAAGTTGAGCTGCCTGACAGGAAACGAATCTTGAGCCTTGGCAAGAGATTGCTTAGTTACGCCGAAGAAGAGATGAAGCTATCTGGGGTCGAGGACGAAAAAATTTACCCAAAATACGCTAGCCCACTGCGCGAAGTCTTGGTTCGCTTGGCTAATTATCGGCTGAAGCTTATGGCTGATCAGGAAAGCGTTCTTAAGTTGAATAACCTGTTTACGGCTGAGTAAACAAAGCGCCCGCGAGTAAATAACTCGCGGGCATTTCTTTGTGGGCGCTAGTAGACAACATTCGCACCCTGTTGGCCGATCCCAACGTTTCGTTCCCGAAACTGGAATGTTTGGAGCAGGTAGAAAACTAGCCGTTTTCTTAAATTGGATCCGCGGAATCTTCTGAGCGATCTCTATTGACCTTGTCGAACCACTTGGACATTATATCCCTGGCAAATTCTCGAGCAGGTTCGTCATTATTTCCCAATCGTCTGTTCTCTACAAGATTATCGACGAGTTCTTTTACCATATCCCTCTTTGAATCCCAATAACCTTTAGAGAATCCCTCTATATCATTGCTATTACAGTTTGCTGCAAACTTGTCGTTATCAACTACATAGCGTGATGGGAGGTATTGGGCCAATCTCTCATTTCTATATTCCGGAAGGTGTTTAGTATATTCATCTAATTGGTCACTCGACTTCAGGTATCTTACCAAAGAAAGACGTACAGCCTCCCTATCGTAATTTCCTCTATCTGCCAGATAAAGAAGTGTCTCTTTTTCTTGGTCTTCCAAATCACCCCTGTCTCTTAGAGCTGCCCGTATTTGAGCAAAGTCGAACCAAAGTGGCTCGTCGTTGTATGTCAAATAGCCTTCGTCGTAAATCATTTTTTCACAGGTTTCTATGAGCAGTTCTGTTGGATCTAAATTGGGGGTATCAAAACGGCCTTCTTCTGCAAGGGCTTTTCTTAGAAATTCTTTGTTACTATCGGATCCTGTGTAGTTGGTGCTGAGTAAGTCATAGATTAGTCTTGAAGTTCTCCCGTTCCCATCCCCAAAGATATGGATTGCGGTTATAGCATATCCAATAACCAACCCGACGTCCTCCGGACTCTCCAATTCTTTTGATCGATTAAATGCGTATTTTAATAGCTCTGGCTTCTCTTCTGTTCGTGGAAAGTCACTCGGTGTTGGAATGTCGATAAACGTATGGATACTCCCTTCGGTATTTGGGACAACGATTCCTACCTTCTGAAAAAGGGTTCTCTCATTTTGGGGTATATCTCGAAGTATGCCGTTTATATGCAGTAGAAGATTTGTAAAGTCCTCATATGTAAGGTTACCTATGAATTCCTTCTTATGCTCATCCGTATCAAAGAATTGTTCGGCATTAGTTAGGTCTAAAAATCTAAATAAACGCTCAGATTGTTCTTCCCGACTAATCTCCTTATTGTTATCTTCTATAAACTCGTCAGCATCATCAGGAACATATATCTTAGTCTCGCCCATAACTAATTTATAGCGGAAACTTTCATATCTGGAAATGTCATCAGCTTGTTTTCGCTTTTAGAAATTCACTTTTGGTATTTTTGTGGGCGCACTAGGATTCGAACCTAGGACCTACTGCGTGTAAAGCAGTCGCTCTAACCAGCTGAGCTATGCGCCCAATGTGCCTGAGGTGGGACTCAAACCCACAAGCCCTTACGGGCAATTGATTTTAAGTCAATCGCGTATATCAATTCCGCCACTCAGGCAATATATTAATCTTATTCGTTTGCTTATCTTTTGCTACTCGCTCGTTTTTGGTTTCTGCCTCGATGAGTAGGTTTTAGGCTATGGCAGTTTGGACAGAGTATCCTTAGATTTTCAATCCTATTATCGAAGTGATCTCCGTTAATATGATCAAGCTCCAATGGTTGATACCCGTCTGGCGTTATTTTATCCCAGCCACATTCCTCGCAACAGGCTCGTTTTAGACCTTCGGATATTAATCTTTTCTTTAGCTTATAGCTCTGGAAGGGCCTATTTTTGACAAGTAATTCCTCAAGCTTATATTTAGGTCTTCCGATACCTCTCAACCCTTTATTCCAGACCTTCCCTGTGAAATGGCTCGTAGGAATACCAGCTTCGCCTATATACATGTTTATCTGCTGGTAGTTGCCCCCAGCAGGCACTAGACCAAGCTTGTAAATAACTTGTCGAATGCTGCTCGAACTTTTTACCGCTTCCGTAAGCTGTTCTATGGTCCAGCTTCGTTTCCTCGTCATTAATATTATTATGGCAAACGAATAATTAAATTACAACCACTGCATCTTAAGTAATGCCCGAGGCTACTTAGATATTTTACCTGAAAATGAGTCTTTTGTCGTTGAAAATCCGGCGGCTTTTTTATGGCCTTTACCGCCCAAAATCTTGGCCAAAAAGCCGATATCTACCGTTGAGTGACGAGTTCTTAGCGTTCCACGCCAGCCTTGTTCAGTCTCAACCATCACTAAAGACGCCCTAGCCTCATTGGTGAGCGCTAAATAATTACCTAGACCAGCAAAATCCTCACTTTTTGCGCCGTTTTCTTTTAAAATATCTTGGCTAATTACAGCGATAACAACTCCTAACTTATTTATTTTTATTTCTGATAGAATCTTGCCCCAAATTTTCTTTTGATAGGCTGGCATTGTTCGAGTAAAAGTTGTTCCTATCTTAGATATGTCGGCGCCGTAACGAATTAAGCGACTGGCCAACGATAGAGTCTCGCTAGTGGTGTTATTATGTAGGAAGCCGCCTGTGTCAGTGTAAACGCCTAAAAGCACGGCAGTGGCGATCTTAGTAGTAATATTAACCCTAAGCTCCGCCAGCAATTCGAAGATGATCTCGGAAGTAGCACTGGCTGATTCGTTTCGTAAGTGCAAACCCGGTAATTTACGAATGTCGCCGTTTGCGTGATGATCGACGCTAACAATTTTTCCTTTGTAGTCTTTGAGTTGTTTGGAAAATCCAGTTCGGTGAATATCGCAGCAATCAAGTAAAATAATTAATTCACCATTTTTTGGTAGGGAATTATTTACATTAATTTTGCCGGTTAGTTTTTCAAATATCTCCGGAAAATCCTGAGTACAAATTATTTCGGATTTTTTACCCAATTCTTTTAGTCCTTCAAATAATGCCACCGCACTTCCGATGGCATCGCCATCAGGATTTTGGTGAATAACTATCGCTATTTTTTCGGACTTCTTTAGCGCACTTACGATGTCGGTGATTTTTGTCGACATCCTGAATTATGAGAGTAGGTAACCGTCCCTTCCCTCCACTGGCATTGTTTGTTCACTAAGCTTTAAGTTATTTGTTTCAATCAATTTTAGGCTGGTTTTGAATGATGCTTCAGCGTGGGTACCGGCTGGCAGAATTAGTACTTTTGGATCATAACTGTCCAGAACTGGCATAGCATTGTTCTTATTTAATTCAGTGCCGTTGGCGTAGAAACACAGTACGTCGCAAGACGAGAACTGTGATTCTTCGAAAACGGTTGGTTTTTCAAGAGAGAAAACATATACTATCTGCAATCTTTCCCAGACAATTAAGGCACCGTTGGTACCACGGATAATCTCTATGCCGTTGGTCTCGTACTCGCCCGGCTCATTAAAGCCCTGTTCGCCCAAGGTAATCTGATCGGCCTTTAGGACCAAGGCAGACTTTTTGTCTGATAGCTCGATTGCCCCTTCTTTTGTCAAACGAGTGCTAATCATTTTATGCCAGCTTTAGTGAGATTTTTCTTAGCTCTGGTTCAACCGAGAGAACTTCGAAGTCGTATTTCTTACCTTCTTCTACGATCTCTTCTGGTTTCTTGCCTTCGCCCATCTGTGAGATGTGGAATAGGCCTTCAAGATTGTCGGAAAGTTTAACGAAAGCGCCGTAAGGGGTAACCTTGGTTATCTCGCCCTTAACTTTGCTGCCAACTTCCATATTCTTCGCTTCCATCTGCCATGGATCGCTCTGAAGTTTCTTTATTGAGAGTGAGATGCGGCCGCCATCGACATTAACAACTTCAGCTTCAACTTCTTCACCGACATGGAAGTGATCCTTTAGGTTACTGATTCGCTGCCATGAAACTTGGGAGATGTGAATAAGGCCTTCGATATCGCCTAGGCTAATAAATAGTCCGAAGTCGACGATACCGGTGATTTTACCGGTAACTTTCTGACCGACTTCGTAGCCTTTGGCTTTCTCTTCGAGGTCGGCATCGCCGGCAGCTTTTTCGGAGAACACGATTTTATTGGTTGGTTTGTCGTAGCTAATAATCTTTACAGTAATTGACTGGCCGATTAATTCGGACAATTTTTCTTGAATTTTGCTGCGGTCGCCATCAACACGTGGATAGTTCTTAAATGAGAGCTGGGAAACAGGTATAAAGCCCTGCATGTTGCCGTATTCGGCAACTAATCCACCCTTGTTGGCTTGAACGATCTTGACGTTGATAATCTCACCAGCGGTGTTGCGCTGTTCGAGCATGTTCCATAAACGCTCTTTTTCGGCGCGTTTGAGTGATAGGATAACGTATCCGTTATCGTTCTCTGCAGACATGACGAAAGCTCTGACGGTATCGCCAGATTTCAAACGTGATGCGGTAGCTGAGAACTCTTTCTCCGGAATAATACCGGTGGCGACGCCTGCGACGTCAACCATAATATTATCTTTAGAAGAAGACAAAACGGTCACATCTAGTACGTCCCCCTGAACGAATGGCACTAGTTTATCGCCCATGAGCTCGACGAGCTCGGCCATGGTTTTGGGCGTTGGTGTAACAGTCTTGGACATGTGTATTAAATCCTCTCTTTCTTCTTAGGAATATACCTTAAAAACCGCTCTTTTTCAAGCTGGGCACGTCGTTTTTGCGGGATTACGCGCAAGGTGTAAACGATAATTGCCATTAGCCAAATAATAGTGACTAAAAGTATGCCCATAAGTACAAACGGGCTGGAAATAGTTGGCAACGCCTGAAGACTACAAAAGGCATATATTAGTACGGTTACAAAAAAGAAAATAGTTAGAAAAGTCACTTGATAGATCGGTGAATCGTAAAAATTATTTATTTTATTCAATCTTATTAAACGCCAGCGCCATACAAGCATGCCGACGATAAAAATTACAAAAATAATAATTATAAATAATGAATAGGCGGAGAAATCGACAATTGAATTGCCCATCCAAAAATCCCAGCTAAATAGCGATCTCCAAAATACGCCATTTGGCAATAATTGGCCTTGGAAAGAATTGGTAATTGTATTAAATCTGTCGGTTAGAAATCCCATATGTGCCTGAGGTCAGAATTGAACTGACGACACCACCCTCTTCAGGGGCGTGCTCTACCACTGAGCTACTCAGGCTCGTACTAAGACATTTTACAAAAAATACAGGTTAAAGGGAAGCGGCGGGAGACTATGTAGTCCCACGCCGCGTTGTGAAGTCTCTGGTTCTAGGCGACCGCTCGATCAGCTCCTTTAAGATACTGATCTTCCTTGGGGATGATCGTGACCACGCCGGTCATGATCTCTTTCTGCCTGCCTTTGAACCATTTGTAGAGGCGGAACTCAACGTTATGTTCCCCACGATTGGATTCTTCTAGTGGCTGAGCAGGGCTTAGTGAGACGTTGAAACTCTCGTCTGGCTTGATTGGCCTGGTAATCTCGCCGTGGAAAGCGAGCACCATTGTTCCGTGGCCAAACCTGCTCCAAACACAGGCTGACACTTTCCCGAATATTAATGCGCCGTGTGCGATGCGGTCAGGGCCAAAATGTATCGAGTTTCTGTCCCCTGACATCTTGGCGTAAGTGTCGATATCTTCGTTTGAGATGCTGTAAGTACTATGACTCCATCCATTCTCATCAATAGCTCCCATAGGTACAATCTCCTCCTGTGTGAAGAATCTTACTCTTAAATTCAGAGTATATCAATCAGTTAGGCAGCTTTTATAAAAAGGAAAAGCGCCAAAACATTTTTTGAAAACGTCTTGGCGCGTTGGGCTTAGTCTGTGATAAATCCAGGAATTACTTGCTTGCAGCTTGGGCAGTGGATCCAGTTGAAATCACACTCAAACGAACCGCAATGCTTTTTGTCCGCTTGCGAGACTTTTCCTTCCCAATGGCAACTAATACATGTCACTGGGTCGGTTGCATTCAAGCAAATGGGCGGAGCCGCAATTTCATTTGGGACGTTGCTTGTGTTAGGGAACATTCGACCTCCTTGATTCAAGAGAACTCTACTCTAATATTACCCTTTTTTCAAGGATTTGAGGGGGTGTTTTGGCTTGCAGCTGAAACTAGGTTCAATGCATTTCAATACAAAACAAAAACCGGCCTAGAGCCGGATTCTGTTTTGTGCCGGGAAGAGGACTTGAACCTCCATGAGCTTTCGCTCGCTGGCTCCTAAAGCCAGTGCGTCTACCATTTCGCCATCCCGGCGCTAATCTTTTAAGAACATTTATCCCTCAACCTAGCTAGGCACACGGCGCTGCAAAATGTCTTGAGAATTATAACATTTTTCGCGCCTTCCGTTCGAAGCTGCGCTTGCTCGCTTCTCATGCCATCCCTGGCGTGGTTGATTGATTAATTTTACCAAGAATTATAAGAAATTTACAGGCTAGAGAGTAATCTGGGCACTGATCTTACTTATAGTGGCTGGGCCGATGCCGGTAACGTTATCGAGATCGTTAATGTTTTTGAATGCGCCATGTGAGTTTCGGTAATCGACAATGGCTTGGGCTTTGGTTGGGCCAATGCCATTTAATGTCTCTATTTGGGTTTCAGTGGCAGTATTAATATTTACTAAACCAGATGTAGCTGGTGACGAGACGGAACTTGTACTGATAGGTGCTGGTGTCGCAGTAGGTGTCTGAGTGGTGGCTTTAATACTGTCGACTGCCGAACTTTGCGCCGGAGTAGCAGCATCCGAACTAACGGTCGTACTCCCGCTAGTTTCATTCTTTGTTTGGAAATGTGATCCAGCCAAAAACCCACCCACTGCAATAATGGCAACTATCAATATCGGCGTTAAATTCTTCTGAAATGATTTATCTAGCTCCTGCCAGTCCATTATTTAGCCAAATGTTGGTTGTTTGTTAATTTCTCTAACCCGAGCTGCTAGCGCGGGATATTTATTAAGTCCATCATCTAATATTTTTTTAGCAGTCGCAAATGAAGCTTTAATTAATTGGGTATTATTCCAGTCGGCATAACGAAGATTGGGTAAGCCGCTTTGCTCGTAACCAATAATTTCGCCTGGGCCACGAAGCGACAAGTCGAACTCGGCCAATTCAAGACCATTATTTGTTTTTTTAATTGCCGCCAATCTTTTCTTGCCGTATTCCGATGTTCCGGAATCGGACAGGTAGCAAGTGGACTCTTTTTCACCACGGCCGATACGACCACGCAACTGATGTAACTGACTAAGTCCAAATAAATCTGCTTCTTCTATTAGCATCCAAGTTGCATTTTGATTATCGATACCAACTTCTACTACGGTGGTTGAAAGTAAGATATCTACATTGCCGTTTTTAAACTCACCTAATATTTTTTCTTTCTCCTCGGATTTCATTCGGCCATGAAGAACCCCGAGAGAATATTCTGAAAATTCTTTTTTAATTCTTTTAGCTTCGCTCTCTATTGTTTTTCTTTCCACGGCAAATAATTCCAGTTCGGGTTCCTTGGTGCTTTCTTGTATCAGCGGACAGATTACGTAACCGCACTCGCCATTTTTTAATCTTGTTTTTATTTCACTTTCAATCTTATCTCGTGTCTTACTAGTAAATACTACCGTTTCTACTTCTTTCTGATGACGTGGCTTGCCCACTAAATAACTAATAGATAAATTGCCGAAAATTGTCTGGGCAAGTGAACGTGGAATCGGTGTGGCAGTCATCATTAATAAATGGACGTCGCCAAAATTATCTATTAAATGCTGACGCTGCATAACGCCGAAGCGATGTTGCTCGTCGATAATTACCAAGCCCAGCCGTGGCAGACTAATATTTTTCTGCAGCAGTGCTTGAGTGCCAACAATAATATCGGCGTCCGAATAATTCCTGTCTTTTTTCTCGCCAATCAAAAGTGCGCACTTTAATCCAAGTGGCTCGATTATTTTTTTAATATTTTCTGCCTGCTGACTGGCCAAGGTTGTTGTCGGACACAGAAAGGCAGTTTGTTTATTATTGCGAGCGACAACCGCTGCAACTAACAGAGCTACTAGAGTTTTACCGCTACCTACTTCGCCGTAAAGAATTCTACGCATTAATTTGGGAGCACAAACATCTTGGATTATCTCCCAGGCGGCTTTTCGTTGTCCGTCGGTTGGTGTAAATGGCAACGAATTAATTATTGTTTTCAAAAATTCTATGTCTGGCTTGGTAGTAGGCATTTTTTTCTCAAGTTTTTTGTTTAGCTTTTGAATGG